>CAJOOC010000101.1 GCA_905236165.1 uncultured Prevotella sp.
CCACATTGGCATCGATGCGTGTAGCCATGGAGTGGCCGCGCTTGGTCTCAATGAGGATGACACCGTTGCTGCCCTTTGCGCCGTAGATGGCGGTGGCATTCTTCAGGACGGTCACCTTGTCGATGTCCTCGGGGTTGATGTTGAGGAGGAGGTTGGTGTAGTCGCCGTCATGGAGTGAAGTGCGTGTCTGTTGCATGTCCTGTATGATGCCGTCGATGACTATCAGCGGCTGTGCATTTGCATTCAGCGAATTGAGTCCGCGTATGAACATGGCGGATCCACTACCAGGGACACCAGAGCGGTTCAGGGTATGCACATCGGCTCCCATGACGTTACCTACATCGGTCTCTATCGTGTGTGACGTGGTGTTGGTGATGCTCTGCGTGTTAGCTGCGACGATACTTGTCTCTTTGGTAAACATTGGCCGGAACACGTCAGGAAGCATCTCAATCTTAAGGCCGCTGCCGGAACGCTGGGAAGCGTCCCCCGCTATGGCGACCTGGAGGCTGATGTACTGAGGCGAGTGGACATAAAGCGCAGTAGTGTGGACAGGGACCTTGATGACAAACTCGCCATTATCCTCGGTCATGGCTGTGTAATTGTTATTGTCGAGAGCCCTGAGCATGATACCTGCCAGCGGTGCCTTAGTGGTGGCATCGATGCAGACGCCCCTGACCTCCTTGGTGGGGTAGTCCGGCACGGTGACTCGCTTAATATTTTGAGCGTGGGTTATGACAATAACACTTAAAAATAAAAATATTAAAATGCTTAATCGTCTCATAATCGTATTCCCTTTTTTTCATTTTTAATTATTATTTAGGCTGTACGCCGCTAATAATCCCCTCTGTCATATTTATAATCAGGATGCTCGCTGATATAGTCGTCGAGTTCCTTCGGCCGGAGTATGATGCAGTCGATGCGCAGGGTGCGGTCGTAGTTGGCAGACTCCGCGTTGGTCACCTTGCTACGTACACGGATGAAGGGGGAATATCTCTTCGTTCCTGAAGACAATCCCAGATAGGAAAGAGGGAAGGTGAATTCTCCTGCGAGGACAGTATCAACCTTTGCGGTATACTGTTCGCTATTGAGTGAGTCTACATGGACGGTTACGGGATCTAAAAGCTGTTGCTTGTAAGAACCTTTCTCGTCATTATATCCTATGGTGAAGTCGATGAGGTTTGGCTTCAGCTCTCCAGAATAGTACTTACTGTTGATATTTGCAGGCACAAGTACTACATAGATATTATATGTAGTAGAGCGAATATTGGGCATATAGAAGTATATCTCTGGGTTGACGTTTTTGCTCTGAGGCTCGAGCTCAATATAACGGCTTCTTGACACATGACCCAGTACCTCCTCGTTCTGCTTAGTCACCTCTTTCACATTAGGTGCTCCGTTCAAGTAGGTATAGTAAGCCTGTATGCTCTGGTTCTCTGCCTCAAGACGTATTTCCGGGTTGCAGATTGTCCACGAGGGTATGCGCAGGCTGTCTGTAATCCAGACGGCACCATTGCTCATCTCAAGCCGTTCTGCCTTGTCAAAAACGTTGGCGGCATCATCGGCATACATTTTGTACCCGTGGGTTGTCATCAGGGAATCGCAGTCAAGGACAGAGCCTTCCTTCAATGTTTTGAGTTTCGTGTTGTCACAGAAGTTGTTGTTGTAGAAGATGCTTGCCATCATATATACTTTTGCTACGGAGTCCTTCATAACCTCCGCATCTTTCAGCGTAATCGTTGTAGTGGTTCTTCCTCCACCTGGCTCTAAGTACTTAAACGAAGGCAGGTAGTTGCAGTACTTCTGAATCTTTGCCTGTGCATCATTCCAGGCCTTGTTCGTTGGTATCAGCATCGTATAGCTACTATCCTCACGGTTGATATGGGCATCGAAGAGACTCAGCATTTCGTTATGCTCATAATAAATCGTGTCAAGGAAAGTCTGCTCACCGTTGACCACAGGGCCAGCCTTGCTCTTGCTCTCATTGATGATTTTCTCGTCGAAGCTAGTCACATAGTCGCGAACCGAATCAACAGGATAATCAAGGCTGAGCAATGCCTCGTAGATGTTCGAAAGGAAGGCTATCCGTCCTTTGAGGGTATGTATTGTCCCGTTGCTGCTGCTCATATTGAGCTGATTGAGCAAAAGGCCCTGAATAAGATAGGAGTCCTTGCCTGAGAAATGCATCTTCTTTTCATTGAGCATATAGATATCCTTGTCTATCTCGCCAGAAGCAGGATAGTTGTTGCGGGCGATATGGTTTTCCACAAACTCCTTCACCACGCGTTCGTCGCCGTAGCTCAACAGGGTCTGATAATCGAAGGTGTCGTCCTCGGGAGCCCATACCGTGTAGGTTTGCGAAGCGTCTAAACGCTTGTCGTATCCTGTTTTTCTCAGAATCTCGGCAAACTGCGTAAGATTGCCGCTCTTCTCAATGTTCTTCCACAGGGTCGTGTTCTGGGACTCCAGTACTGATGTGTTGGCATCGAAATGGTCATCCCAGTCGGAGCACGCAATATTGAGCGCTACGCTAAAGAATAATGAACAATGAATAATGAATAAACTTAGTGGCTTACGCGCTTTCATATTTTTCATTTTACTTTTTTCTTTTTTCATTTTTATTTATTATTTAGGCCGTAGGCCGCTAGAACATATCTTCTATATATGTCGTGCTATTGTAAACATTCTCCGGGCAGAATTCTATATAGTCGAGATGGAACTGGTGGTGATCCGAGTCAAGCACGCTCTTGAAACGCAACCAGTATTCGCCCTGA
>CAJOOC010000102.1 GCA_905236165.1 uncultured Prevotella sp.
CGAGCCAATGACATAAGAGCCAAGCTCCCTGATACTGCAAGATGTTGGACGGGAATGTGCTACTTCGTCAAAAACGTGATGAAGTTCTTAAGGGAACTTTGTCATGCCCTTACCGAAATATGGCAATTCATAATCTATATAGTCACTGGCGGGGGGAATGTCTGCATCTCTGTCTATGGGGCTCAATATTAATTCAGCGGACACTAATTAAGATTACCCTTTCCCGCAAAACCAAAACGGCGCAAGGCGCGAGGACGGGTCACATTTCGGCACCATCTCTGTCGAGTATTTCCATAACACCTCCTCGCTCATCGGCGTGGGTGCAATCTTTGGATACGGACAGCTGCAGGGACGCGGGCGTCTCTAAGATTGAACATTGAACATTAAGCTTTAAGCATTAAGCATTAAGCATTAACTTCGTCAACTCAGGGACGTGGGCGTCTCGCCCGCGACAGAAAAAAAATGCACACCCATCAGCGTAATATGCCTAACGGCATCGCGGGCGGGACGCCCACGTCCCTGGTCTCGGCACGCGCCCTGAATGAAGAAATACCAGAAAAGCATGACAATGTTTCAATATTCGTCAGTTCGTTTGACTATCGCCGAAGGTCTTGCGCTCCAGTAGGTGCTCAGGCGCAAGCGGAGTCCTCCGTCTTGGGTATGAAGAAAAATGCCAGCACTTTTTCTTGCATATCTCAAAACTTAATCGTACTTTTGCAGCAGAATTCTAAAAACTGAACGATTATAGCAGATGAAAAGAGTGAAGATTGTTGCGTTGCTTCTGGCCCTCACAGGCATTACCACCGCCTGCGGGCAAAAGGGCTATGAAGATGCTGAGGTGGAGGAGTTTGCAAGACTTATGGAGGACTCTACGGTTATGGTGCTTGATGTAAGGACGCTGGAAGAATACGGCGCGGGACACCTTAAGCGCGCCATAAATATAGACGTGAAGCAGGAGGGATTTGCTTCTACGGCAGAATTCATGCTGCCGAAGGAATGTACCATTGCAGTCTATTGCCGCAGCGGACGACGCTCGGCCCACGCGGCAGAACTCCTTGCAGAGAAGGGGTATAAGGCCGTCAACCTGAAAGGAGGAATCCTATCATGGGAGAAGGCCGGCAAGGCGGTTGAACGGTGATGATGGTGATGTCTGCGATGGTATCGCAGACTCTTCAATAAAAGATAAGGGGCTGGTGATGAAGATGTTGTCGTACGCGGATTCGAACCACGACAAACAGAACCAAAACCTGTTGTGCTACCATTACACCATACGACAAGCAACCGTTTATGACTCTCGCTGCATAAAGTAAAAATGCGAAAGCGGGTGCAAAGGTACGATTAAGTTTTGAGATATGCAAGAAAAAGACAAAGTTTTTTTAGGATGAAGATATTAATTATGAATGGCCCTAACCTGAACCTGCTTGGTGTCAGGGAACCGGGTATCTATGGTAACAGTTCGTTTGAGAGTTACCTCCCATCATTGCGGGAGCGCTATCCTGACATGGAATTGGAATATTTCCAGAGCAATGTGGAAGGTGAGATGATCAATAAGCTGCAGGAGGTAGGTTTCACTTATGATGGTGTGGTGCTGAATGCCGGTGCCTATACCCACACGAGTATCGCTCTCCATGACTGCATTCGCTCGCTGCGCTGCCCCGTGGTGGAGGTACATATAAGTAATGTACACACACGCGAGGATTTCCGCCACCACTCATATCTCTCGCCAGCATGCAAAGGCGTGATATGCGGATTCGGCCTGGACTCTTACCGCCTCGCTATTGAAGCGCTCATTTGCAAGTGAAGAGTGAAGAGTGAGGTGTGAAGTATCAGCTATGCCGCCCCCTCTCCTTGGGAGAGGGTTGGGGTGAGGTTTGTCCTGATTATCGTCAGTCCGTCGCGCAGAGGCAGAAGAACTTTCGACACACGAGCATCGTTGGCTATGTAGTCGTTGAAGTTGCGTATGCCCTTTGTCTGCGGGTCGGACGAATAGCCGGGGTCGGTGACGTGTCCATCCCACAACGTATTGTCGGCCATGATGAATGCCCCCGGGCTCATCAGCGGCAGCAACGTCTCATAGGTCTCGATGTATGTGCGTTTGTCACCATCGAGGAAAGCCATATCGAAGGTGATATTCTCCGTTTGTGCTATGCGCGGTGCCTCTGTTATTGCATCGCCAATGATGAATGTCACCAGGTCGGCCCACGGGGACCCTTCTATCCAACGACGTGTGAAGGGTTCCTGCTCATCGTTTATCTCGAAAGTCCAAAGATGGGGGGGATTGGGTGTCTGCGATGATATCGCAGACTCTCCGACGGGCTCATTGATGAAAGAAGATTGAGAGCCTGCATTCAGTAGTGAGGCCAAGCCTTCGGCCATGCACAAAGCGGAATAGCCTGAGAAGGTGCCTACCTCTATGATGTTACGCGGGCGTATCATCTGAACGAGCATCTTTAGCAGGCGTCCCTGCAGATGTCCGCTTGCCATGCGTCCATGCAACATCTCTATGTTTGTGGCCCTCCACAGCCGATGCAGATAGTCGGGCTCGGCGTCGCTATGTGAGAGAACATAGTCGTCGAGCAATGCCTCGCCGCTGAGCGTAGTATGGTTGGGATTCTGAGTATGGCTCTTCATGAAATATTCCTTATCTGTTTCTTGACCCATAGGCTATGCGCCGATGTTGGAAGTCGGAGGCACGTTTCTCTGAGCTTGCCGACAGTTTCCCCGTCAGATACTTCTCCATTATGAGTCCTCCGATAGGCACACCGTAGTCGGCTCCGAAACCGCCGTTCTCCACATAGACAGCAACGGCTATCTTGGGGTCGTTCATCGGTGCAAAGCCCATGAATACGGAGTGGTCCTGTCCACGGTTCTGGGCCGTTCCGGTCTTGCCGCACACCTCAAACGGCATACTGCCGAGAGCCTTACATGTGCCACCAAGGACGGAGCTTCGCATACCTGCCACAACGAGGTCATAGGCCTTTGCCGAAGCCTTGGTGTAGCGTTTGTTTGTATAAAGGGTGTCAAGAGGCTCGCCTTGAACGCTCTTCACCACATGCGGCGTATAGAAATACCCACGGTTGGCGATGGTAGCTCCGAGGTTGGCTATCTGCAATGGTGTGAGGTTCACCTCACCCTGACCAATGGAGATGGAGATGATGGTGAGGCCGTTCCACGACCCTTTGTAGGCATTGTCGTAATAGGTGCCATTGGGTATGAGGCCTCGTTTCTCGCCTGGCAGGTCGATGCCCAGCCTATAGCCGAATCCCATGCTCACCATATAGTCGCGCCATGTGTTCATGGCATTAAGCGGCTTACCGTATTTCTTGCGGTTACCTATCATATAGTACAGTCCCCAGCAGAAGTATCCGTTGCACGATGTGGAGAGAGCCCCTACGAGTGCTATCGGCGAGGAGTGACCGTGACAACCCACATGCAATCCTTTGTAAGAGAAGCCATGATGGCACGGGAAGGCTGTGGTAGGGCTGAGAATTCCCTCGGTGATGAATGTGAGTGCCTGTGATGTCTTGAAGGTAGAGCCCGGGGGATACTGTCCCATGATGCTTCGGTTCAGCAGCGGTTTCCACACATCCATCTCCAGCGCATGATGACTCTTGCCGCGCTTGCGGCCTGTCATGAGACGCGGGTCGTATGACGGCGATGACACCATGCAAAGCACCTCCCCCGTCTTAGGGTCTAAAGCCACGATACTGCCTATCTTACCTTCCATGAGACGCTCTCCAAGAGCCTGCAGCTCGATGTCGATGCCGAGGGTGAGGTTCTTGCCTGCCACGGGCTTACGGTCGAACTTACCGTTCTGATAGCGCCCCTGCACCCTGCCTCTGGCATCACGCAGCAACACCTGCATGCCTTTCTCGCCACGCAGCTGCTTCTCATAGGAGCGCTCCACGCCAAGCTTTCCTATATAGTCACCCCGCTGATAATACTCGTCGGCATCGATGTCACGCTGAGACACCTCAGCGATGTCGCCAAGCACATGGGCTGCATAGGGATACTGATACTGGCGAAGGGTGCGTCGCTGTATGGAGAATCCAGCGAAACGATAAAGCTTCTCACGGAAGATGGCAAAATCTTTCTCATCAAGCTGCGTAAGAAACACCTGTTGTACGAATCGCGAATAGCCCGGATTCTTGGATCTATCCTTGATATCGGCCATGCGTTTGATGAAGTATTCCTTGGTAATGCCAAGGGTATTGCAGAAGGCCAGCGTGTCAAGATGTTCGCCCACCTCGTTCATCACTACCATAACATCATAGGAGGGCTGGTTATACACCAGCAGTTTCCCGTTACGATCGTAGATTACGCCACGGGCAGGATAATCTATTTTCTTCAGAAAGGCATTCGAGTCGGCACTCTTACGGTAGTCTTCGCTCATCACCTGAAGAGCGAAAAGGCGGAGGATGTAGACGATAACGATAATCAGTGCTGCTCCCGCTATGACGTATTTACGGTAAGAGAAGTCGGGCACGGCTATATGGCGTCGATGAAAAGGATAAAGAGGAGTGTGACAAGGAGACTTCCCCCTATCGTCATAGCCAGATACTGCCAGTCAGCAAGACTGAAGGCATCAAGCATGAAGAAGATGGTGCAGTATGTCAGGATGAGGCAAAAAGCATAGAAGGAAAACTTCCAGAACCCCATCGTCTTTATGGAAGGCTTGAAGTCTGGTCCGTCCTCGCGTCCCAGGAACAGTTCGAGGAAATATGACTGCATGAAGCCTACTGCCGTCAGAGCCGTCATGGCTAACCCATGAGTGTTAGAGAACATGTCTACCAGGGCTCCAAGTAAGAAACACAGTAACAACTTCTGCCACTTATGGAAATGACGAGGCAGCTGCAAGACGAAATAGACGTATATCATTGGTGTGGCCACACCCATGATACGGACATTGTTGAAGAACAATGCCTGTAGGAGTGCGAGCACTATGATGTTTATGATATACCTTGCTTTCATCCTTTGCCTATTGTCTTGTTACTACCTGTAGCGTATCCTGAGCGCGGCGCATCAGCTCAATATACTCCTCCACCTTGCCGTTGTCTATGACACACACATCGCGCAGCGTAGCAAAGTCGGTATACAGATGTACCTGTAACCTGTATGACATACCGTCAGGTGAATTATACACATGCAGTATCTTTCCCACAGGAATGCCTGGAGGGAACACCGTGGAATAGCCTGAGGTAACGACACGCTCGTAAAGTTTGAACTTAGCATGACGCGGGATATCGTCGACGTATGCCTTGTTGCTCTCCCCGCCTGTCCAGTGGAGATATCCGAAGTATCCGCGACGCTCTATCATACAGCTGATGCTCGAGCGGGAGTTGAGAACGGGAATGACAATGGAGTAATGGGGACCGGTCATGTATACTATTCCCACGACACCGTTGCCCGACACTACGCCCATATCCTTGCGAACGCCGTCAGCCTCACCCTTATTGATGGTGATGAGATTGTCCTTGCCCGACACGCTGTTGTCTACCACCTTTGCAGGTATTACCTTATAGTCGGCAAGAAGGCCTATCTTGCTCAGCTGCACGGAATCCTCGCCAAGGCGCTGCAGTTCTTTCTGAAGGCTCTCCACCTTGTGATGCAGCCATACGTTCTGATGCGTCAGCTCTTCATTGGCACGGGCGAGGTTAAAGAACGTCGTCACCTTCGACCTTCCCTCATACACCCATCCCACCACGGTATTAGTGGTGGAGAGCCACGTTGCGCCTTGATAACGCCCGGAGGAGAACAATAAGGTAAGCCCTATCACCTCAAGGAGGATGAATAGGGCCCAATGACAGTGGTCGCGTATGAAGTCTATAAGATTTCGCATCTATGCGCTGTTACCTTTATATGTTGTCCCCTACCCTGCCAGGGGGAAGGATGTTCTTGTCGTTCTATCTCATCAGGAAAGAGAAGTTATTGATGTTCTTCAGTGCTATGCCAGCACCAAGAGCAACGCTGCGAAGCGGATCCTCTGCAATGTGGAAAGGAATGCCTATCTTCGACTCAAGGCGCTTGTCCAGTCCGCGCAGCAAAGCACCGCCGCCACTGAGCCAGATACCATTCTTCACAATGTCGGCATAGAGCTCAGGAGGTGTCACCTCAAGTGCTGAGAGCACTGCAGCATCAATCTTCGCCACGGTCTTGTCTATACAGTGGGCTATTTCCTGATAGCATACGTTGACCTCCATAGGCAGTGCCGTGATGCGGTTAGGGCCATACACGGTATAGTCTTCTGGGGCATCGTTGCCCAAGTCAGCCAGTGCAGAGCCCACATTTATCTTGATACGCTCTGCCATACGCTCTGAAACGCGCATGTTGTGATGGCGTGACATGTACTCCTGAATGTCAGAGGTGAGCTCATCACCAGCAACACGTATGGAGGTGTTGCTCACGATGCCTCCAAGAGATATTACGGCAATCTCAGTGGAGCCGCCACCGATGTCTACTATCATATTGCCTTCAGGAGCCTCCACATCAATGCCGATGCCTACGGCTGCTGCCATGGGCTCGAAGATAAGATATACGTCACGTCCGTCGGCATGCTCGGCAGAGTCGCGGACTGCACGAAGCTCTACCTCTGTGCTGCCCGAGGGTACACCGATGACCATACGGAGAGACGGGGAAAAGAGATGACGCCCTGCAGGAACCATCTTGATAAGGCCGCGCATCATCATCTCACAAGCTGAGAAATCGGCAATGACACCATCTTTCAAAGGACGGATGGTCTTGATGCGGTCATTGGTCTTCTCATACATACTCTTGGCCACGTCGCCAACAGCTATCATCTGATTGGTCTCGCGGTCTATTGCAACGACAGATGGCTGGTCTACCACAATCTTATCATCCTGCATGATGATAGTGTTGGCAGTGCCAAGGTCCATCGCTATTTCTCTGGTGAATGAAAAAAAACCCATTATTGGTGTAGGATATTATGTTATGGAGTATTTACAAATTAACGAAGCTATGAATTCCGATACTTGGATTACTTATTCGTTGAAACGAACCAGCTGTTGATAGCTGTGTCATAGTGAGAGCTTACGCCGAAGGCACGTGTGGCAAACATGCGACGCTGCTCAAGAGTGGTCTGTGCACCATTCTCCTTGAGGATATCGAGAAGCACGCCATACTCAGCCTTGGAAGGCACGATGACTACATCGTTAAAGTTCTTTGCTCCGGCACGTATGAGAGAGATACCGCCGATGTCTATCTTCTCAATGATATCTGCTTCTGAAGCACCTTCTGCCACTGTCTGCTCAAAAGGATAGAGGTCTACGATAACGAGGTCTATCTCAGGTATCTCATACTTTGCCATCTGCTCCTGATCACTCTGCAGGCTGCGACGGCCAAGGATTCCACCGAACACCTTTGGATGAAGCGTCTTCACGCGTCCACCGAGGATGCTGGGATATGTCGTAACGTTCTCAACGGCCTCACACTCGTAGCCAAGAGACTCTATAAACTTCTGCGTACCACCTGTAGAAAGGAATTTCACTCCTTCTGAATTCAACTTTGCGAGCAGCTCGTCGAGGCCGTCCTTATGGAACACACTGACGAGAGCGGTCTTTATTTTCTTTACTTCGGACATGAATATAAATTTTATAAATACGTAAAAAACAAACGGGGCTAAGGCAGCCTGCCTTAACCACTGGCGTGATGTCACTCTTTTTGCGGCACAAAATTACTAAAAAAGAATGATATACACAAATTTTGCAGACATATTTAATAAAAAGTACTCAAAACTTGACGTATTTGTTTGCCCTAAGGCACAAATGTATTACCTTTGCAGACGTATGGGCGCAGTGATGCCCCCATGCAAAAGAGAAATCCCACCAAGCCTATGATATTTCTACAACATCATGCCCGTCATATTATGGCGGCCTGTCTGTGTCTGTCTATTTTCACTGTGCTGATGCTGCCAATGGCCTCACATGCGCAACAGAAAGGTAAGGCTTCCTACTACTCGCGTCGTGCCAACGGAGCACGCACCAGCAGTGGTGTTCGCCTGAACAACGACTCATTGGTATGTGCCCACAAAATGCACCCCTTTGGCACACTGTTGCTTGTAAAGAACCCCGCCAACGGCAAGGAGGTGGTGGTGAAGGTGATAGACCGCGGGCCACACGTTCGCGGACGTATCATCGACCTGTCATACGAAGCCGCCCGCAGGCTGGGCATCCTCGCTGCAGGCGTGGCGATGGTTGAAGTATCGGTATACGACCCCGACCTGCATGTGCCCATGCGGCCCAAGGACCAGTCGATGCCAGAGCTGGAACTGGAAATGACGGCAGAAAAGGACGAGGGTGATATTACCCCCGAATGGCAAAAAGACAAAAAAGCCAAATAAAGAATGAAAGAATATACTGATGCCGAACTGGCACAGATACTTGACAAACCAATATTCCGCACCATCTCCGAAGTAGCCGACGAACTACAGCTGGAGTGCTATGTCGTGGGAGGTTACGTCAGGGATATTTTCCTTGAACGACCCTCCGATGACATTGACTGTGTCGTGGTTGGCTCAGGCATAGAGATGGCAACAGCCGTGAAGAAACGTCTGGGACGCCGTGCACACCTCTCTGTATTCAAGAACTTTGGAACGGCACAGGTGAAGACAGGTCCTATGGAGCTGGAGTTTGTTGGAGCCAGGCGCGAGTCCTACCAACACGACTCAAGGAAACCCATCGTGGAAGACGGCACTTTGGAGGATGACCAGAACCGCCGCGACTTCACCATCAACGCAATGGCGATATGCCTCAACAAGGAGCGCTTTGGCGAACTCGTTGACCCCTTCGGTGGCCTTGACGACCTATGGGATGGCATCATCCGCACCCCACTCGACCCGGACATCACCTTTTCAGATGATCCGCTGAGGATGCTTCGCTGCATACGCTTCGCCACGAGGTTCAGGTTCTATATTGAGGATGAAACCTTCGACGCGTTGCAGCGCAATGCTGAACGGCTGAAGATTATCTCCTTTGAGCGTATCAGCGAGGAGCTGAACAAGATTCTGATGACACAGACTCCCAGCAGAGGCTTCGTCGACATGCAGAGGGCGGGGCTGTTAGAGCTCATCCTGCCTGAATTGTCGGCTATGGACATGGTGGAAGAGCGCAACGGCAAGGCTCACAAGAACAATTTCTTCCACACGCTGGAGGTACTTGACAACGTAGCCGCAAGCACCGACGGCACAACAGATATTCCTGACAAGGAACACATACTGTGGCTGCGTTGGGCTGCATTGCTCCACGATATCGGCAAGCCAAAGAGCAAACGCTGGGACAACTTGCAGGGATGGACTTTCCATGCACACAATACCATAGGTGCCAGAATGATACCAGGAATCTTCAGACGGCTGAAGCTCCCCCTTGACATGAAGATGAAGTATGTACAGGCATTGGTGGAACTGCACATGCGACCTATCAACATCGCCGACAATGAGGTCACCGATAGCGCTGTGCGCAGGCTCGTCAATGATGCCGGCGATTATATCGACGACCTGCTGATACTCTGCGAGGCCGACATTACGAGCAAGAACGAGGTGCGCAAACGTAACTTCAGGAACAACTACCAGCTCGTGCGTGAGAAGATTGAAGACCTGAAGGAACGCGACTTCAAACGCCTTCTGCAGCCCGTCATTGACGGCAATGAGATTATGGAGCTCTTCCACCTGCCCCCGTCGCGCGAGGTGGGGATACTGAAGCAGTACCTGAAGGATGCCGTGCTTGACGGCATCGTTGAGAATGAGCGCGACCCCCTCATGGCTCTTCTGCTGGACAAAGCAAAGGAAATGGGGATTTAGGCCATGGCGTAAGTTTCAGCATAACAATACATGGTCTGCTATAGCATTGCAGCGAAAAGAGGTTGCCACGATATCGTAGCAACCTCTTTTTGTTATTGTCTATGGAGCCGTGGTTCACCTATTTGCCATGCTCCTTAGTCTGCAGTATTACTTCGCTAACTTTCCGTTAGAGCCCAGCACATCAACAATCTTATGGATGTACATCTGCTTCATTGCATCGCGGGCTGGGGTGAGATACTGACGTGGGTCGAAGTGACCAGGGTTCTCAGCAAGATACTTACGGATAGCAGCGGTCATAGCCAGACGTGAGTCAGAGTCGATGTTGATCTTACAAACAGCCGACTTTGAAGCTTCGCGCAGCTGCTCCTCTGGAATACCTACTGCATCAGGCAGCTTGCCGCCATACTCGTTGATAGTGTCGACGCAGTCCTGAGGAACGGAAGAAGAACCGTGGAGCACGATTGGGAAGCCAGGAAGCTTCTTCTCTATCTCGTGAAGGATGTCGAATGCAAGTGGTGGAGGCACGAGCTTACCAGTCTTTGGGTCGCGTGTGCACTGCTCTGGTGTGAACTTGTATGCACCGTGAGAGGTACCGATAGAGATTGCGAGAGAGTCGCAGCCTGTGCGTGTTGCGAAATCGATAACCTCCTCAGGCTTAGTGTAGTGAGACTCCTCAGAAGCCACTTCATCCTCTACACCGGCCAGCACACCCAGCTCAGCCTCTACTGTTACGTCAAACTGATGAGCATACTCTACCACCTTCTTTGTGATGGCGATATTCTCTTCGTAAGGCAGTGAAGAGCCGTCGAACATTACTGAAGAGAAACCTGTGTCGATACAGTCCTTACAGGTCTCAAAGCTGTCACCATGATCCAGGTGAAGTACTATCTCTGGGTTCTCGCAGCCGAGCTCCTTGGCATAAGCCACAGCACCCTCTGCCATGTAGCGCAGGATGGTTGGGTTAGCGTATTTGCGAGCTCCGCGTGACACCTGCATGATAACAGGAGACTTTGTCTCTACAGCAGCCATCACGATAGCCTGCATCTGCTCCATTGTGTTGAAGTTGAAAGCCGGAATAGCATAGCCGCCGGCAACAGCGCGCTTGAACATCTCACGAGTGTTAACAAGGCCTAAGTCTTTGTAATTTACCATAGTTTCTTTATTCTTAAAAAGTTATCAAATACTTCACAAGTCAATATGATAACTGCAAAATTAGCAAATAATTTCATACCTCACAAATTATTTGCTCGAAAAAGTCTCAGGGCTTGGATAAATTCGGCTTTTTGCTAACTACGCTTAGCATTCATGCGGTGTCAGTTAAGCCTAAGTTTCGTCACCTTCACCTCTTCGTGAAGGAACATGGCGGCACACTCCTTGAAGCGCTCCGGCGATTCCGTAGTATAGTAGCGTATTGTGCCTCCCTCTGAACAATTGGCCGACATCTCCGGGTGACGAAGCAGATAGTCTTCCAGGGCCGCAGCTACGTATTCTCCCTGCGGCATGATGCTTATCCCCTGCGGCACTGCCTTGCGCAATGCGCCCATCAACAATGGATAATGGGTGCATCCCAGAAGGATTGTGTCGATAAGGGGGTCTTTCTCTAACAGTTGCTGTATGCGCTTCTTTACGAAGAAGTCTGCTCCCTCGCTGTCTGCCTCACCGGCTTCGACGATGGCAGCCCAAAGGGGGCAGGCCTGTCCCGTCACCGTGATGTCGGGATAGAACTTGGCTATCTCAAGCGAATAGCTCTTGGAGCGTATGGTACCCTCCGTTGCCACTATGCCTACGTGGCGCGTTGTGGTAAGCTTTCCCACCACCTCCACCGTAGGTCGTATCACACCCAGTACCCTGTATCCGGCCTGCTCCATTGTAAGGCTGCCTGCCAGCTTCTTGGCCTCGGGCGCGGTGAGGCCTTCACAATAGGAGCGGAGAATGTCAGGATAGCTAATCAGCGGCTGCGTGAGGTCATTCTGCTGAATGGTACGCAGTGCCTTTGCCGATGCGGTGTTACATCCCAGGACGACAAGGCGGCAACCCATGCCGAAGAGTGTCATCACGGCCTCTCGTGTAAATTCATATACCACGTCAAAGGAGCGTGAACCATATGGTGCACGGGCATTGTCGCCGAGATATATGAAGTCCCGGTGCGGCAGGCGGCGACGCAACTGCTGCAGTATCGTCAGACCGCCATAACCAGAGTCGAAAATGCCTATAGCTCCTGGCATCGTGGGGGGATGGGATGGTTGGACTACTTGAGCTTACTTGTGATATTCTCAGAGTAGTTAGGGT
The DNA here is from genome assembly GCA_905236165.1 of uncultured Prevotella sp. Taxonomy (GTDB): domain Bacteria; phylum Bacteroidota; class Bacteroidia; order Bacteroidales; family Bacteroidaceae; genus Prevotella. The sequence goes on from CAJOOC010000102.1 coordinate 12,101, forward strand.
TGATGTAAGGACATGCCTTGCTATCGGTATCGATGATGAGCATGTATTCCTGCTTTGACGTCAGAGCCTGGATTGCAGCATTGATGCGTTCCAAAGCAGGAGCGAGGGCGCCCTCTTCGGCCTCCTTGAGGCGCTTCTGAGAGTCCTTCTTGAACTGCTCATTACGGTTGAGGAGCTCCTGCAGGTCTGCCTGACGCTTCTTTTTGATGGCCGCATCGAGGAGGGACTGTTGCTCAAGGAACAGCTCATATCTCTCCGTAAACTCCTTCTGTGCGGCATCGAGTTCAGACATTGCCTGCTGCCGCTGCTTCTCCACCCCCTTCATGGCTGCCTGATAAGTGGCATCAGCAGCAAGGACGGCACGGGTGGAGTAATAACCTATCTTCGCCTGCTGCGCCATTGTCATGGTGCAACAAGCGAAGATAATTGTCGTTATCAGTATTAATCGTTTCATTCTTACTTAAGCTTGTTAATCTCAGCCTTCACTTCTGAAGTAACATCCTTTGAGCCTGTGCCAACATAGAGAGCGGCGCTCTGCTCAAAAATATATGTGTACTGTCCGGCCTTGCCTACATTCTGTATAGCCGTCATAATCTTCTGCTGGATAGGCTGCATCTTCTCCTGCTGCTGCTTCTGGAACTCCTGCTGGTTCTGCTGTGCGGTCTGCTGGATCTTCTGATACATCTCCTGCAGCTTAGCCTCCTGTTCCTCCTGAGCTGAAGCACTCATGGTAGCCTTTGCCTTGTCATACTCCTCAGCCTTACGCTGTAACTCTTCCTGCATAGCCTTGAGGTCATTCTCATACTGCTGCGCAATGGCCTGCAGTTCACCATTAACCTTGGTCAGTTCAGGGAGGGTTGTCATGATAGCCTGCGAGTCAACGTGGCCGAACTTCTGTGCATTTGCGCTAAGAGTCAGTGCAAACATTGCAACGAGTGCGATGATAGTTTTTTTCATTGTTGTTGTTATGAATTTTGTTGTTGTTTGTTAATACCTTATTTATATATATAATAAATCAATATCCCAGTTTCTGCAGCACCTCATTTGAGATATCTATCTTTGGCGAGGCATAGATGATGCCATTGTCGGCAGCACGGTCTATGACCATCTGATAGCCACGAAGCTCCGATACCTCCTTGACGGCATTGTATATCTCCTCCTGTATTGGCGACATGAGGCTCTCACGCTTCTTGAAGAGCTCGCCTTCCGGTCCGAAGTACTTCTTCTTCAGGTCGGCAGCCTCTTTCTCTTTCTGGGTTATGGCATCCTGACGCGCCACTTTCTGTTCCTGTGAGAGGAACACCACCTCATTCTGATAGTTACGGTACATCGTAGCCGCCTCTGTGTTGAGAGCCTCCACCTCAGCCTGCCAGCGCTTGCTAACCTGGCTGAGCTGCTCGCTGGCACGCTCATAGGCAGGGATGTTCTTCAGTACATACTCCATATCGATGAGAGCATACTTCTGTGCTGACGCCTGAAGGATGAACAGCGATGAGCCGAGTGCGAGCATCACCGCCATCATCATTATTTTCTTTGTTGTCGTTTTCATTGTTTTGTCTGTATTATGAGTTAAACATCAGAACTCCTGTCCAAGTACGAAATGGAAGTTGCTTCCGCCCCTCTTTCCTGATACCTTGTCGAAACCGTAGGCCCAGTCCAGACCCATCAGTCCCACCATAGGCAGGAAGATACGCACGCCAAAGCCTCCGGAGCGCTTCATGTCGAAGGGGTTGAAATCGGAGATGTCCGTCCATGCATTACCAGCCTCAAGGAATCCCAGACCGTATATCGTTGTATTACCCAAGAGGAACGGGTATCTTATCTCCACCCCGAAGCGGTCGTAAGCATATCCTGAAGAACCATATGGCGTCAGCGAGCCGTTTTCATATCCTCGCAGGCCTATGGTCTCTTCGGAATAGCTGCTGGAGTAGCCTGACATTCCGTCACCACCCATATAGAATGTTTCGAATGGCGACTTGTTAAATTCATTGTAATGACCAAGTATACCTATCTCTGCGCGGGTCATGAGCACGAAGCACTTCTGTCCTGACGTGAGTGCTGTGAATGTCCTTGACTTGAACTTCCACTTGTGGTACTCTATCCAGCGATACTTCTCCTGCAACTCCGCATTGTAGGTCTTTGACTGAGGATTCGTTGCCAGATGTTCATAGTCTTTCTCTATCAATGAAGACCATGGTGGCGTTATTGCCAATGAAAGTGTGAATTCAGAACCCGTGCGTGGGAACAGCTGGTTGTCAGTGGAGACTCGCGAGAGCGAGATGCCGAGGTTCAGGTTGTTACTGTTACCGTTCTGCATCAGGAAGTTGTATCTCCAGTTCTTTATCATATAAAGGGTATAGGAGAGGTTGAGCGACAATGTGAAATAGTCGTCAGGCCATCTGAGTCGCTTGCCCCAGCCTACGCTTCCTCCGAGCAACTGTATGTACTTGTCCGGGTCATAGTAGTTCTCGTAGTTGGAGTAGCCGTATGTGGAGCTATATCCTGAGTAGTAGCTGTACAGGCCGGAGTTATACCAGTTGGAGTTGTAGTAGTTACTGTTCACGTCGGTCTGTTTTGAATAGAACAAACCCACAGAGAACTGTATCGGTCGCTTACCTCCGAACCATCCCGTATTGTACGAAATGTTGTATGACTGATAGTACGTACCGTTGGTCTGTGCGCCCAATGCCAGCTGCTCACCGTCACCGATAGGCATGATGCCGCGGTGTTCCTTGTTCTTGCGGAAGAGGTTGGCCATTGAGAAGTTGTTCAGTTTCAGGCCCACCTTACCTATCACACCGGTCTGTCCCCATCCTAATGAGAACTCCACCTGGTCGTTCGACTTCTGCTCCAGATCCCAGTTGATGTCCACCGTACCGTCTTCATAGTTCGGTTTCACGTCGGGGTTGACCTTTTCCTGGTCGAAGTGTCCCATTGATGCTATCTCACGTGCGGAGCGCATCAGGGCGTCCTTAGAGAAGAGGTCGCCCGGCTTTGTGCGCAGCTCACGGCGCACCACCTTTTCATAGAGCCTGCTGTTACCTGTGATGCGTACATGTGAGATATGTGCCTGCGGACCTTCCTGTATTCTCATCTCCAGGTCTATGCTGTCCCCGTCAACATTTATTTCCACGGGCGTGAGGTCATAGAAGAGGTATCCGTGGTTCCAATAGGCGTTACCTACGGCGTCATCATCATCCTTGAGGCGTTTGTTCAGGAGTGTCTGGTTGTAGATGTCACCCTTCTTCATACCCAGCAGGGCTGAGAGATAGTCGGTGGTATATACGGTATTGCCCACCCATGTGATATTACGGATGTAGTATTTCTCGCCTTCCGAGATGTTGAAATAGATGTCCACGTGCCTGTCGTCGGCAGGAATGACGGTGTCTCGCAGTATCACCGCATCGCGATAGCCCCGTTCATTATAGAAGGAGATGATGTTATTCTTGTCCTCCTTGTATTTCTCCGGAGTATATTTCTTTGACTTCAAGAAGCCCCTGAGGGTGTTCACCTCATGCAGTTTCTTCAGCGCGCCGCCTCCGAAGATGCCTCCCTTGAGCTTGCTGGCCTTAAAGTCCTTTATGCCGTCAATGAAGATATAGCGTACCTTCGTCTTCTCTTTCTTGTCGATGTCTACGTCGAGGATTATATGGTTCTTCTCGGTCACGTCGTCTCGCTGGCGTATTATCACCTCACAGTTATTGAAGCCCTTGCCCTCAAAATATCTCTTTGCCAGTATCGTGGCGCGTGATATCATGTTCGGTGTCACCTGCGAGCCCTTCAGCAGACCCAGTTTCTGCTCCATGTCCTCACGCTCTGACTTCTTCTTTATGCCAAGATAGTTAATCTGGCTCACGCGGGGACGGGTTTTGAGGTGTATGCCGATATATATGGAGTCACCTACGATAGAGTCGGCAGCAATCTTCACCTCAGAGAAGAGTCCGTGCTTCCAATAGCGCTTCACGGCATCGGTGACCTCCGTGCCGGGGATGCTGATTTCCTGACCTACCGAGAGGCCGGAGATACTCGTCAGCATATAGTCCTCATAGCCGTCAACGCCGTTAACGCTTAGCTTGGCTATGGTGTATGTCTTCACCGCACCGGCGTAGGATATCTCAGGGTTCACCTGCACCTCTACGGCTTCCTGTGCAATGGAATGAAAGATAAGAGCCGTTGATTGTATCATCAGCAACACGGCAAGGGCAATTATCCTCATTGGTTTGATATTCATTATATTTATTGTATTGTTTCGTCGTTGGTTCGTCCTGCGGAGGCTCTTTCATGCGTCTTACGCCTTGTCCGCATTTTCCTCCTCCACCTGTGCCTCGGTCTTTCCAAAGCGTCGCTGCTTGTTGCTGTAGCTTTCTATAGCCTCCAGGAGGTGACTCTTGTTGAACTCCGGCCAGTAGACCGGCGTAAAGTACAGCTCAGAGTATGCTATCTGCCACAACAGGTAGTTGGAGATGCGCACCTCTCCACCTGTGCGTATCAGCAGGTCGGGGTCTGGCATGAAGCTTGAGTTCAGGTGTGTTGACACCGTTTCCTCCGTTATCTCATCCGGGCTCAGCTTGCCGGCAGCCACCTCTTTGGCTATCTGCTTCACGGCATCGGTCAACTCCCAGCGAGAGGAATAGCTGATGGCGAAGGTCACCGTCATGGTGCTGAAGTCCTTGGTCTCCTCTTCCATATCCTCCAGGTGCTTCCTTACCTGTGCCGGCATTCTGGAGCGGTCGCCTATCCACCTCATCCTTACGTCGTTCTTTACAAACAATTCGTCCTTCAGCTCTGACAATATCAGCCCCATCAGGGTTGCCACCTCATCGGCGGGTCGGCCCCAGTTCTCAGTGGAGAAGGCGTAGAGCGTGAGGTATTTCACTCCCAGCCTGACACAGTCGGCAATGATGGTCTTTGCCGTTTCAGCACCTTCCACATGTCCGGCACTGCGCGCCTTGCCACGTTCCATAGCCCAGCGCCCGTTGCCATCCATGATGATAGCTATATGTTGAGGTATCTTGTTCAAATTAACGAATTAACAAATTAGCAAATTAACGAATTAAGAGATAGGCACACGGCTGATTACTCTTTGTGGCATGTGGAGCACTTTGCCGAGAAGCTGTATGTCAACGCCAGCATTAGTGTGGAATAACAGTCTGTATTCTTGAACAGCCCGCTGCTGTTTATGCCGTATGGGTCTTTCATCCCGTCCAGCTGATCTGACAGCGAGAAGTGCATCTGCCAGTCGAGTGAGAGGTTCAGGCGATCTCCGATGCGGTATTTCACTCCTATGCCTACGGGCACGTTGGCGGTGAAGACATTCTTCGAGTTGCTCTCCGCATTGCCCTCGCTCGACATGTCCCATACGCGGTTCTTGTTGCTTGCGTATGTGGCTCCGAGGCCTATGCTTATGAATGGCGCCACGCGACGGGCTCCGCGATACTCCTTACCTGTGCCGTATGGCCAGAAGTTGTATTCGTAGGTTATGGAGAGGTCGGCCAATGAGGTCTCAAAGGAGTAGTTCAAGTCCTTGATGAGCTCATAGTGGGTCTTCACGTCTGTTGCCTTTCCCTTGAGCTGCGTGTACATTCCGCTTACACGGAAGGCCATGTGCGGATTGGGGGTCACGCGCAGCACCACCGCTCCTGCCGGCTGCATATTGCTGAACAGCCCGCTGCTGAAGTCGCCATAGTAGGTGGTCATGCCGGCACCGCCGCCTATCTCCGCGCGGTATTCCACGTCGTCCTGCGCCTTGGCCTGAACGGTAAGGAAGGCTGCCAGGATGCCGGTAAGTAATATGTGGATATGAAAGCGGGATTTCATTTACACCTTATTTATATATATGGGGCCTCACGTTCTGTTACGGATGTTTGGCCACAGGGGCCGTCTCCGTTCCGACTCTTTTACTTATGCCCTCTCCATAACTCACCGTTGCCTATGACGATGAGGTTGCCGTCGTTGTCAGTCATCACCATACCTACCTTTCCGCTGACGTAGTTCGCAGGCATTGTCAGCTCTGAACTGCTCCAGGTAGTGCCGTTGTCGTATGACACATACAGCGTGCCAAAGGCCGTCTTGCTGCTATCGTAGTAAGCGGTGCCGCCAAAAGCCACCATGCAGTCCTTGAGGCCTGTCACGGTGAGCCGCTCCATCTTGGGCAGGCGAACGGGATAGTTGATGCCTGTCTGTATGCAGCAGGTCCATTTCTCCTGCAGCGCTGGCGACACGTTGTCGAGGTCTATCACCTTGCTCCATGTTGTGGCATACTTATAGTAGTCGTCGCCCATGGAGTTGTCTTCGTCGCATGTGCCCACGAAGGTGACGCGAGGCAGTTTGTTCTCCAATGTCGTTGTCACAATGCTGTTGATATTTGCTGTGGGCAGACGGTAGTCGTTGTTAATGAATTCTGTGACATCGGTCTCTTCGCCGCTCCATGATATTCCGCCATCAGCCGACACATACATCTGTCGTGCTCCTTCATACAGGGCGTAGAGACGTCCCGCACAACCTCCGAGGAGCGTCACGCTGGCGGGCATACCTGTCTGAACGGTGGTAAGGAGCTTTTCTCCTGAGGGAAGCAGCTTTGTCAGCACACCCTCGCTCCTGTCATAAATCATCACCGTGTCGCCGCTTGTAACGATATTGCCGGCGTTGGCGGGCAGGTCTACCATCACCTTCTCCCAGCTCTTTCCTCCATTGACAGAGGTAATGAGGGAACTTGTTCCGCTGGCATCATATCCCAGGATATACATCGCCTTGGATGTTGTGACGCCCTTCATGCCCGTGAATGCAGAAATCACAGCCTTGCTGTCAGCATCGTTGATGGCTGAAGAAGACCACATCAGGGTGCCGTGAGTAACCTGGTATGCGCTGATACGCACCTTATAGTCGCGCGTCATAGTACCGTCGCTCGACACTACGCGCAATGTGCGCTCCTTTGAAAGGTCGAGGGAGTCGGTACTGGAATAGTATGTATATACCGTCGGGTCGTCGAGGTCCTGAAAGTATATGAGTCCGTTGTTGAGGGTTGTCAGCGAACATACCACCCTCGACAGGTTTGTGCCGTATATCAGCGAGTCGCTGTTGTAGACGGTGTTGGTATTCTGGTTGATTCGGACGGGATATGCGCTTCCGCTGTAAGACGAGGTGATGGTGTATGTGGAATCTGCCCCGCTTGTTGTTGTGACGTGGTAGGTACGTGTATATTTCACCGTCCCGAGGGTGAAGCCCGTCAGAGCGGTGTCGCTGTAGTAGGTCGTCTCAGTATCGCTACCCACGCATGCCGTCATTGCCGACAGTATGGCCAGCACCATTACGGCCTTTGTGAAGATATTGATATACAATGGTTTCTTTATTCTCATTTATATGTGCGCACATTCGCGCGTTTATGCAAATTTGGTGCAAAGGTACATATAAAATCCCGAAAAACGAATGTTTCTCGGGATTTATTATGATATTTATTGAATAAAGTGACCTATTTTAGGTTTTCTTTGCATATTTACTTAGGCTGCTTGCCGATATATGCAAGGATGCCTCCGTCAACATAGAGCACATGCCCGTTGACAGCGTCAGAAGCCTTTGAAGCAAGGAATACGGCGGGGCCTCCGAGCTCTGATGGATCGAGCCAACGGCCTGCTGGTGTCTTTGCGCAGATGAAAGAGTCGAATGGATGACGTGAGCCGTCTGGCTGGCGCTCACGCAGAGGAGCTGTCTGAGGTGTAGCGATGTAGCCTGGGCCAATGCCGTTACACTGGATGTTGTACTCACCGTACTCTGAGCAGATGTTGCGTGTGAGCATCTTCAGGCCGCCCTTTGCTGCTGCGTAGGCAGAAACGGTCTCACGACCGAGCTCTGACATCATAGAGCAGATGTTGATAATCTTACCCTCCTTGCGCTCCATCATCTCTGGCAGAACGGCAGCAGAGCAGATGTAAGGTGCTACGAGGTCGATATCGATAACCTGCTGGAACTCAGCGCGCTTCATCTCGTGCATTGGGATGCGCTTGATGATACCGGCATTGTTCACGAGGATGTCAATCTGGCCTACCTCCTGATGGATCTTCTCAACGAGAGCCTTTATGGCTTCCTCGTCGGTAACGTCGCAGACGTAGCCCTTGACGTTGGTGATGCCTGCCTCTTTGTAGTTGTCAAGGCCGCGCTGCAGGGCTGCCTCGTTGATGTCGTTGAAGATAATCATGTTTGCGCCGGCTGCTACGAAGGCCTTTGCAATATTGAAACCAATACCGTAAGATGCACCTGTAATCCAGGCGTTCTTTCCCTCAAGGGAGAAATTTGATAAGTTAGCCATGTTGTTTTAAGGGTTTAAGGGGATTTGTTTTCTGTTTAGTTTATGGTATATGGGCCGATGGCGATACCGTCGGCCCATGTTGTTGCGGATTAGTCCTTTATGTACTCGCTGAAGTCCGTGAGGTGCATATCGCCCTTTCTGCGCAGCGTGTCGTGCATAGCGAAGGCACAAGGCAGGTTGTGATGCGTCTGACCACCTGTAGCGATGTTGAGATACTCACGCAGGAGCGGCCTGTAGTCGGGGTGTGCACAGTTCTCGATAATCAGCTTTGCGCGCTCCAATGGTGCACGGCCTCTGAGGTCGGCGATGCCCTGTTCGGTGATGATGACGTTCACGTCGTGCTCCGTGTGGTCCTGGTGGCTGCACATAGGCACGATAGAGGAGATGAGACCTCCCTTTGCCGTAGATGCGCAGGTAAAGATAGAGATGTAGGCGTTGCGCTCAAAGTCACCTGAGCCGCCGATACCGTTCATCATCTTTGTGCCGCTGATGTGGGTAGAGTTAGCGTTGCCGAAGATGTCTACCTCTATAGCGGTGTTGATGGCGATGACGCCCAGTCGGCGTATCACCTCGGGTGAGTTGGATATCTCCGACTGACGGATGGTGAGGTGTTTGGCGAAGTGGCCGATGTTGTCGTACACGTGCATGAGGCACTCATTGTCTACCGTCAGCGAACATGTGGAGGCGTCCTTCACTCGACCGTTGAGCATCATGTCGACGATGGCGTTCTGCAGCACCTCGGTGTACACGTTGAAGTCAGGCACGTCCTTGTCCTGTCCCAGCGCTGCGAGGATAGCGTTGGCAGTTGTTCCCACACCGCTCTGCAGAGGCAGGAACGTTGATGGGATGATGCCGCGCTTCATATCGCTCAGCAGGAAGTGGGCTACGTTGGAGCCTATCTGGTCGGTGATGGGGTCCGTGCCCTTGAAGGAGCGTGCCTCATCGGGGATATTGCACTCTACCACACCCACTACCTTCTTCTTGTCTACCTCAAGATAAGGCTTTCCGATGCGGTCGCTCACCTTCGTAATCATGATGGGCTGACGCATTGGCGGGTCAAGAGGCTGATAGACATCGTGAAGCATACCCACGCCCTCGCTGTGGAAGGTGTTCAGCTCTATGATGATTTTCTCTGCCAGCATGGCTACGGTTGGGGCGATGCCTCCGGCAGAGGTAAGGAAGACACGGTACTTATCGCCGGCATCCTCTATCTTGCAGACCTCCAGAATACCCCAGTTCAGCGGACCATAGAAGCCATAGCGCAGCTCCTGAGCCATGTGGGAGAGGTGAAGGTCGTTGTATCGTATCTCGTTCTTGTTAACGCAAGAGCGGAAGTCCGCATTCGTCGTATACGGGGCGCGGAAATCTATCGCCTTTGCGGCGGCAAGGTCGCCATCGGTGCTCTGACCGGTGGAGGCTCCTGTGAATACACTTACCTTGAACGGGTTACCCTTTTCGTGTTCCTGAGTAGCGAGCTTCGCAAGCTCTTTTGTCGTTGCCTTTGGTGCTCCTGCGGGTGTGAATCCTGAAAGTCCCAGGGAGTCACCATTCTTAATCATTGAGGCCGCTTCGAGAGCGGTGATTGTTGTGTATGACATTTACTATACGTTTGTTATAATGAAAATTCGCGTGCAAAGGTAATAAAATTGCACGAAACTACAAAATTTGTGCATCTTTTTTCATTAAAAAAACGAAAAATGTTGCTCAATATATAAATAATGTGTACCTTTGCACTCACTTTTAGGCACCTCCGTGTCGATGTGAGGCACGTGAGGCAATGATTTACGGACGGCCCCATTAGTCACGGGGTTGTCTCTCTTTTTGGTCTTTAAGGCCACCCCTATTCGTGGGCAAACAACAGAAAAACTAAATAAATAAAGAATTATGGCTTACATGTCAAAAGAAGGCTACGAACATCTCGTAGCAGAACTGCAGCGCCTTGAGGCGGTAGAGATGCCCAAGGCCAGTGCCGCCATTGCAGAGGCACGCGACAAGGGAGACCTGTCGGAGAATTCAGAATATGATGCTGCCAAGGAAGCGCAGGCTCACCTTGCCGAGAAAATCAACCAGATAAAGGCCGCTATTGCCGATGCAAAGATCGTAGACAAAAGCCGCCTGAACACGGATGCTGTGCAGTTGCTCTCCAAGGTTGAGATGACCAACCTCAACAACAACGCCAAGATGACCTATACCATCGTCAGCGCCAACGAGGCCAACCTGCGCGAGGGCAAGATAAGCATCGAGACCCCGATAGCCAAGGCCCTGCTCAACCACAAGGCCGGCGAAACCGTAGAGGCAAAGATACCCAACGGCGTGATGCGACTGAAGATTGAGAGCATCTCTTATTAAGCCTTTCGGCAAGGCTGCATGAGGCGCTGATTTTTGTCAGAGTTTTCATGCATTCTGGAAAGAGAAAGTCCAGAAACATGGCAAAAATACACCCCGAAAACGCCAAAGATGCCCTTTGAGGAGGTAAAAGACGGTCTTTTAGGTGCTCAAAGTTGCCCTTTTACACCCTAAAAGTGACCCTTTTACAAGGTAATAGAGCCTCCGTTACGGCACTTTTTCAGGCCAGAAACGCTGCCTTCGGAGAACCCGCTACTGATTATCAAGCAGTTACAAACCATCGCTATTTCGCCGAATTTGAAGCCGAAGGAGAACTTGCTGGAAAATATCGCGCTGTAGAGCATGATAAAAGTCAAAAGTTTCCTACTTTCTGGACTTTTAGGTTGCCTCCGGATGATGAACGAAGCAGGCCTCAGGCTAAAAGCAGGTTGCCCTTTCAGGGCGCACTTACGAAACTTGATTATAAACCAACAAACAAAAAAACATAAACTATGGACATATTTTCAAAGATAGCCGCTGGCGAGATACCCAGCTACAAGTGTGCAGAAAACGAAGAGTTCTATGCCTTTCTCGATATCAACCCCGTAGTGAAGGCCCACGTGCTCGTCATCCCACGCCGTGAGGTGGATTATATCTTCGACATGGACGACGACGAGACAGCGCGCTACTTCGTCTTTGCCAAGAAAGTGGCAAAGGCCATCAAGGCTGCCTTCCCATGCAAGAAGGTGGGAATGAGCGTCTTCGGACTCGAAGTGGCACACGCCCACATACACCTCATGCCAATGGACACCGAGGGCGATATGGACTTCCGCCGCAAGAAGCTGTCCCTGCCAGAGGAAGAGATGAAGGAGATTGCCGCGAAGATATATGGCGAGTTCCAGAAACTCTAAGCCCCCGAAACATCCAAACAACCAACACACAAACAACAATCCTGACATTGAAGAGATTAGCAGCCATACTATTAGCATCACTCACGACGCTTGCCCTCAACGCCCAGACAACCGGCGGCAACAACAAGACCACCGGGAAATCCGGCACCTCCGGCATCTCCGACCAGATGCTTGACGAGATACAGGTGACGGGTACCAAGTCGACCATGAAACTGAAGGTGGATCGCAAGGAGTTTGATGTATCGAGCATGATTACCACCGACGGCCTTACCGCAACCGAGGTGCTTGAGACCATACCCTCCGTTGAGGTTGACAACGACGGCAACGTTTCCCTGCGCGGCAACAGCAGCGTGGAGATACGCATCAACGGACGCAACAGCGGCCTCAACAGCGACAACCAAGGGCAGATACTGCAGCAGCTGCCGGCAGAGAGCATCGAGAAGATAGAAATCATCGACAACCCCTCGTCAAAGTTCTCCGCCGAAGGCTCGGCAGGCATCATCAACATCGTGCTGAAGAAAGACCGCAGGGCAGGCTATTACGGCTCTGCGCAGGCGGGCATCAACACCCGCTCAGGAGTGCGCGGCTCGTTCAACATCAACTACTCCTCGTCAAAGCTCGACGCCTACGCCAACGTGGGCTACCGCCACCGCGAGAACACTGGGCGCAACGAGAGCGAGCAGGACAACCTCGTTAACGGTGTGCCCACAAGCTTTGAGCGCCACTACAAGGAAAACTCCAGCACCGGCAATAACCTCTTCAGCCGGGCAGGAGTAACGTGGCACGTTGATTCAAAGAACGACCTCTCCCTCAGCGGAATGCTCATGACGGGCAAGAACAAGAACAACTCCACTACACCTTATTATTATGGTTACTATGTAAACAGCGCCAACTATGGCAGTTTCGTGGAGGGTCAGGAGATGCTCTACAAGATAAGGACGCGTGATGAGCACAGCAGCGGCCCGATGACGATGTTCAACATGGAGTTCAACTATCGGCACAACTTCGCCCTCAGCCACTTCATCGACTTCATCGTGTCGCACAACAGGTGGAATGCCGACAATGATAATATCTATCAGGACAGTATCACCAACCTTGCGTCATACGATTCCCAATACAAGCAGGAGAGCTATCAGAGCCGGCCGCTGAACATCAAGAACAACAACACCGAGATACGTCTCGACTACGAGAACAGACTCAGCGAGGCCATGAAGGTGGAGGCCGGATACAACGGAAGGCTGAGCAGGGAGAACACTCCGCAGCAGAGCTATGAGGCACCGAACTGGGACGGCACAGGGCTCGTTGAGGACCATCTCTACTACAACCGTTTCATCTACAACCTCGATGTGCACGCGCTCTACGCCACGCTGTCCTACAACTACAAGAAGATGGGCGTGATGGCAGGCCTCAGAGGCGAATACTGGAGGGTGAACACAGAGTCGTATGACTGGGATCAGGACCACGGAACAAAAGAGAAAGACCCTGCATTCAAGAAGGACTACTTCCAACTCTTCCCCAGCATCTTCATGTCATACCAGCTGACGGAGACACAGCAGCTGCAGCTCAACTACACACGCCGCCTGCGCCGACCCTGGGGAGGAGAACTGAACAACTTCCGCAACACCTCCGACGCATCCATAACGAGCTACGGCAACCCGCTGCTGACGCCGGAATACAGCAATTCCTTCTCGCTCAACTACCTGAAACAGTGGAATCAGCACTCGCTCCTCGTATCGGCATACTACCGCCCCACGAGCGACGTCATACAGCGCATCAACTACCGCAACAGCACCGACGGCATGATGTACAGCACGCCGCAGAATGTGGCCAAGAGCACCAGCACAGGTATTGAGCTGACGGGCAAGAACAAGATAGCACGCATCATTGACCTTACAACCAACGTCAACCTCTACTACTACAAGCTCGACGACTTCAGCTACGACATAGAGGGACAGACCGTGACGGGCAATGCACGCGACAATTTCACCTGGAACGCACGCATCATAGCACAGCTCACGCTACCATGGGACATCAGCATGCAGATAAGCGGCAGATACAACTCGCGTCAGGTCATAACACAAGGATACCGGCCAGCACAGATAAGCATGGATGCTGCGGTGAAGAAGAACTTCTTCAACCGGGCACTGGTACTGTCTATCAACTGCCGCGACGTGTTCAACAGCCGCAAATGGGAGAGCTACACCAGCAGCGACACCTTCTCGCGATACTCTCTCAACAAGCGCAGAAGCAGAACAGTAAACTTCAACCTCACATGGAACTTCGGCAATTCACTGGGCAAGAAGAAACGTGAGGCACAGAACAATGAAAACGAAGAAGAAGAAATGTCTGTGGGAGGCTACGACATGTAGCATGCTGCGACTGTGGCTCCTGCCACTTACCATAACGCTGCTGTGGGCCTGCTCCGCAACGGAGACGCCACGCACCGACAACGGGCAGTATGCACAGAGCATAGCAACAGAACTGCAGAACACCGACTCCCTGCTCACCATAGCGAGAGCCACCGACAAGGACGTGCGCTACTACCTGCGCACACACACCGTGCTCGACAACGGCTTCGACATCGTGGCAGGCTTCGAAAACAAGCAGAAGCACCGCCTCGACTCCCTGCTCCAACGCTACGAGCAGCTGCTGAAGGCAACAGAATTCCAGGCCCTGAACCTCGCGGGCCACACCACACACCGCTGGCAGGAAGAGCCACAGCGCTCACCACTCGACAGCCTCGGCACATACAGCGGAGACAGAGACATCACCGGACAACCCTCCGGATACGGCATCTTTCAGGGATACGACGGAGAATACTACGAAGGAGAGTGGCAACACGGAGAGCGCGACGGCGTGGGAATGTCGGTAACGCCCGGCAAGAGACTAAGGCTGGGAGAATGGAAAGACAGCAAGTTCCTCGGAGAACGCATCACCTATACGCCCGACCGAACCTATGGCATCGATATCTCACGCTATCAGCATGAGCAGGAGAAGATGGTATCGAAACGCGTGAAGGTGCGCAGAGGAAGGTATGTGACGAAGAAAGTAAAGACCGTAGTACACCACAGCATCGACTGGGACAGGCTGCGCGTCACCTCACTCGGCACCTATTCCAAGAAGAAGATAGTAGGAGAGGTGGACTATCCCGTCAGCTTCATCTACATAAAGGCCACAGAAGGCACCACGGTGAGGAACGCCTACTTCGCTACCGACTATGCCAATTCGCGCAAGCACGGTTACAAGACCGGCGCATACCACTTCTTCTCGACGAGGACAGCGGGCAAGAGTCAGGGATACTATTTCCTGCAAAACACGAGATACAACAAGGGAGACCTCCCCCCCGTGCTCGACATAGAGCCCACCGATGCACAGATAAGGAGCCTCGGAGGCGTGAGATTCCTCTTCGCCAACGTCAGAGGATGGATACACGTAGTGGAGAAGAAACTGGGAGTGAAGCCCGTGCTGTACGTCAGCAACCGCTTCGTAAACAAATATCTCGTGCAGGCTCCTGACCTGCTCCACAACTACGACGTGTGGATAGCACGCTACGGAGAGTTCAGGCCTGACGTGAACCTCATCTCCTGGCAGCTCTGTCAGGACGGAAGAGTAAGGGGAATCTACGGGCCCGTTGACATCAGCGTAATGTTTTAATACACTATACTATCATGCAAGAAACAAGACAAAACAGAATAAGCCGCCTCCTGCAGAAAGAGCTGAGCCTCATCTTCCAGGGGCAGACAAGGCAGACACACGGAGTGATGATCAGCGTCACACGCGTGAAGATATCGCCAGACCTCAGCATCTGCACAGCATACCTCAGCATCTTCCCCTCAGAGAAAGGAGAGGAGATACTGCAGAACATACAGAAGAATACATCGCAGGTGCGATACGAACTGGGGCAGCGCGTCAGGAACCAGCTCCGCATCATACCTGAGCTGCGCTTCTTCATCGACGACTCACTCGACTATCTTGAGAAGATAGACGACCTGCTGAAGAAATAATTCGTTAATTTGTAAATTCGATAATTTGAACCGCGTCAGCCTACACATAGCCCAGCGCTACCTCTTCTCAAAGAAGCGCACCAACATCATCAACGTCATATCGGGCGTCAGCGTAGTCGGTGTAGCCATTGCCACTATGGCGATGGTAGTAGTAATGAGTGTCTTCAATGGTTTCAGCGACCTCGTAGCCACATTCTTCACCGCCTTCGACCCACAGCTCAAGGTAGTGCCGGCAAAGGGGAAGACCTGCCCAGCCGACAATGCAAAACTCATGGAGATACGCAGCATGGACTGCGTTGACCTGGTATCAGAGACCATCGAGGACCAGGCGCTGGCCATCTACGGCGACAGACAGTCGATGGTCAAGATAAAAGGCGTTGACGACAACTTCGAGAAACTCACACGCATCGACGACCTCTGCTATGGCGAAGGCATCTATGAACTGCATGCTGCCGACCTGCAATACGGCATCGTAGGCATCAGGCTGGCCAATACCCTCGGAATGTCGGCACACTGGAAGGGCTACATGCACGTCTATGCACCCAACCGCACAGGGCAGCTCGACCTGATGAACCCCATGGAGGGCTTCATCGTCGACTCTCTGATGTCGCCGGGAGTGGTCTTCTGCGTCCAGCAGGGCAAATACGACAAGAACTACATCCTCACCTCCCTGCCGTTTGCACGAATGCTTTTCCAGTGTGACGGAGAGATATCCGCCCTGGAGATAAAGCTGAAGCCCGGAGTCAACATAGCCGGTGCCAAGGCCGACATGGAGAAGATTCTGGGCGAGGACTTCGTCGTGCAGGACCGCTACGAACAGCAGTCCGACACCTTTAACATAATGAAGATAGAGAAACTGATGGCCTACATCTTCCTCACCTTCATTCTCGTGGTGGCTTGCTTCAACATCATAGGCTCGCTGACGATGCTCATCATCGACAAGAAGAAAGATACCGAGACCCTGCGGGCACTCGGGGCACGCGAGTCGCTCATCAAGAACATCTTCATCCTCGAAGGCTGGATGATAAGCATCGTGGGAGCCGTGATAGGCGTGCTGCTCGGACTGGGGCTCTGTCTGGCACAGCAGCAGTTTGGCATAGTGTCTTTAGGAGAGCAGAGCGGAGCATTCATCATCGATGCTTACCCCGTCAGCGTGCACTATAGCGACGTGGCGCTAATCTTCATCACAGTATTAATCATAGGCTTCCTCTCCGTGCTATATCCTGTGAAATACGCTACAAAAGAAGGAAAATAAGGAAAGCCCCACCCCGGCCCAGCCATTAAGGGGAAGCCCCACCCCGACCCTCCCCAAGGGGGAGGGGGAAGTGAAGAGTGAAGAGTTGTCGCGGGCGAGACGCCCACGTCCCTGCCCTCAGAGGTAATCATAATTTGTTAATTCGTTAATTCGTTAATTTGAAAGGATGATACAAAACATTGAGATCTTCTATCCCTGTCCTAACGGCGGGGGCATGGCCTCCACAGACAGCCTGTGTGAGATTGCCGATGCAGCAAAGACCGAATACATCTTCATATCCACAAAGAACACCCCCGTCACCCTGGGACAACGCGCCACAGAACGACTGTTGCGAGTAGCACAGGAGACGGAGGCACTCATGGTATATGCCGACCACTATTCCATGACTGACGGAAAACGCGAACAGCACCCGGTAATAGACTATCAGGAGGGAGCTATCCGCGACGACTTCGACTTCGGTCAGCTACTCTTCGTAAAGACATCCACGTTGCGCGACTTCGTAAAGCAGCAGAAGACCGACTATGCCTATGCCGGACTGTACGCCCTGCGTCTGTATATTCAAAGGTGCGGCACCATTTTCCATCTCAATGAGTATCTCTACACGGAAGAGGAACACGACACGCGAAAGAGCGGTGAGAAACAGTTTGACTATGTCAACCCCAAGAACCGCAGCGTTCAGATGGAGATGGAGCATGCCGCCACATACCATCTCGAACAGATAGGAGCCAAGGTTGACACCACAACCCGCTTGGAGCCAGACTTCGGCGAGGAGCAGTTTGACGTGGAGGCATCCGTCGTCATACCAGTATTCAACAGGGAGAAGACCATTGCCGACGCCGTCAGGAGCGCACTGGCACAGAAGGCTAAGTTCCGATACAACGTCATTGTGGTGGACAACCATTCTACCGACAACACCACATCCATCCTGCAGCAACTGGTGCAGGAGGAGACCGAAAACGGCACCAACCGCCTCATACACCTCATACCCCAGCGCACAGACCTCGGCATAGGAGGCTGTTGGAACGAGGCCATCAACTCCGACCATTGCGGACGGTTCGCCGTGCAGCTCGACAGCGACGACCTCTACAGCGGTTCCGACACGCTCCAGAAAGTGGTGGATGCCTTCTACAGACAGAAGGCCGCTATGGTCATAGGAGCATACCGCATGTGCGACTTCGAACTCAACACCCTGCCCCCAGGTATCATCGACCATAGAGAATGGACCGACGAGAACGGGCCCAATAACGCCCTGCGCATCAACGGACTGGGAGCACCACGTGCCTTCTTCACACCGCTGATAAGGGAAATAGGCTTCCCCAACACCAGCTACGGAGAAGACTATGCCTTGGGACTGGCCTTCAGCCGCTCCTTCCGCATTGGACGTATATACGAAGAGGTATACCTGTGCAGGCGATGGGGCGGCAACAGCGATGCAGCCCTCAGCATAGAAAAGGTGAACGCCAATAATATATATAAGGACAGGTTGCGCACGATGGAGATACACGCACGCAAGCTGATGCACGAAGGCAAGATGCCACCGATGGAGTCTGACTCCCTGACACGCTTCTTCAACCGCCAGCTGGAGCGATGGGACGATGCGCACCAGCGATACAACGACCTGCAAAAGGTACAGATACGACAGTTGGGAGAACTGAAGGCACAGTTCAACCCCGCCAGAATCGTCTCCACAGGAGCACACATCGACAAGGCGTCATTGACAAAGCGGGCATGCTTCCTATGTCAGGTGAACAGGCCCGACAAACAGCTGAAGAAGCAGATAGACAGCGACTTCGAGATTCTCGTCAACCCCTACCCCATCCTGCCGCAGCACTTCACCATCCCATTGCTGGAACATAAGCCGCAGAGCATCTTCAACTACTTTGAGGAGATACGCCGCATACTGCGCAAGCACTCCAACCTCATGGTGTTCTACAACGGTCCGAAGTGCGGAGCTTCCGCTCCCGACCACATGCATCTGCAAGCCGGCACATCGGGGATAGTACCCATACAGACCGACTGGCAGCGGCTCGTGCGCACCATGCAGCCCATAGAAGAGAATAATGAAGGAGAGAGCATCTCGCTCATGACGGACTATGTCTGTCCCGTCTTCGTCATTCGCACCACACACAGCGAGACAGAGCGACGCTACTTCCGACGCCTATACCGCGCCATGGTAAACGGTGCCGACGAGCCAATGATGAACATCGTAGCATGGCAACACGACGGAGAGTACACCACCCTCGTCTTCCCACGCAAGAAACACAGACCCGCCTGTTACCCCGACGGCAGCAATCAGGGCAGCGACACGCTCATGATTAGCCCGGGAGCCATCGATATGGCCGGACTCATCATAACGCCCAGAGAAGAAGACTTTAACAAGCTGGATGCCCGGCGCGCTGCCGACATTCTCGCAGAAGTAAGCGTCAGCAAGGAAGAGGCAGAGCAGATAGCAGCCCTCTTCAAGGAAGACCTGCCACACAAGGCGAAGGAGACCGTCAAGCGCCTCAAGCGCTTTGACAGCATGCCCGACGTAAAGGTAGGCATAGTGAGCGCTACTCAGCTCACCTTCACCCTGAACGGCGACTATACCGCCAAGGGCGAAGAGATTACTGGCAAGCAGACAGTAAGCATATCAGAGGGCACCATCCTATGGCGCGGCACACAGTATCAGGAACTCATTTTCCGTCCGCAACAGAAGCAGCAGCAGAATGCCAACACCGATGCGGCCACAACGCCGTCATTCACCATTGAGGATGTCACCATCGGCATCAACTTCCACTGGGAGAGACAGCAGAGGCAGACCTTCATAGGAGCGCTGCGCCTCGTGCCGGAAGAGAATAAGATATGCGCCATCAACGAACTGCCCGTAGAGCGATACCTTGAAAGCGTGATATCCTCAGAGATGGCAGCCACAAGCAGCCTCGAACTTCTAAAGGCACATGCCGTGATATCACGCTCTTGGCTGCTGTCGCAGATAGAGCGAAGGAAAAGGCTCAACGAGGCTTCCAACAGCTTCTTCTCGTTCGTGAAGAAAGACGATATGCTCATTCGCTGGTATGACCGTGAAGACCACACCATCTTCGATGTCTGCGCCGATGACCACTGTCAGCGCTATCAAGGCATCACCAATGCAGCTAATCCGCACGTCATCAATGCCGTCAAGGCAACACGCGGACAGGTGCTGGCCTACAACGGCGAGATATGCGACGCACGCTTCTCAAAATGCTGCGGAGGAATAACCGAGGAGTATCAGTATTGCTGGGAGAATATCTCCAAGCCTTACCTCGTCTCAGTTCACGACCCTTATTGCAACACTCAGGACAAGAAGATACTATCCGACATCCTCAACGACTACGACCAGGAGACGACAGACTTCCACGACTGGCTCGTCACTTACACCCAGGAGGAGCTCTCCGCCCTCATCAGCAAGAACATGAAGATGGACTTCGGGCGCATCAAGGCGCTGGAGCCATTGGAGAAAGGCAAGAGCGGACGTATCTCCCTGCTCAGGATTGTAGGCGAAAAGTGCACCTTCACCATCGGTAAGGAGCTGGAGATACGCAAGGTGCTCAGCGAGACCCACCTGTACAGCTCCGCCTTCAACGTTGCAACGCCAAAGACCGATGCCGACGGTTACCCACTGCGATTCATCCTCAACGGACGCGGATGGGGACACGGCGTGGGACTGTGCCAGATAGGCGCCGCAGTAATGGGAGCGAAAGGCATACCTTACAACGATATCCTGTCACATTACTACACCGGTGTAACAATCGAAAAAGTGTGGTAATCAGCACTTTTTTGCAAAAATATTTGGTCATTTCGAGAAAAAGTAGTACCTTTGCACCCGCAAAATCGGAGGGGTGTCGCCGATGCCCCGAAAAAGCATGCTGCATTCGATGATGTCGTGACGGCTATAGTGACTGGGCCACACACCCATCAGAAGGATGTAATAGTAAAAACAGTTTTACTACACAGTCACACCACAAAACAAAGAAATGTATTTAGACAGTTCAAAGAAGACAGAGCTCTTCGGCCAGTATGGCAAGTCTGCTACTGACACAGGTTCTGCTGAGAGCCAGATTGCACTCTTCACCTTCCGCATCAAGCACCTCACAGAGCACCTGAAGGCCAACCACAAAGACTACAAGACAGCACGTTCACTCACCAAGCTCGTAGGAAAGCGTCGCTCTCTGCTTGACTATCTTTATGATCGTGACATCAATCGTTATCGCGCTATCGTAAAGGCTCTCGGTCTGCGTAAGTAAAAAGCGTAACAACAGACCCTCCCCACTATGGCAGCAGCGGGAGAAATAACAATCATAAATCCCGCAGAAGCTACGGCTCTTGCGGGATTTAATTTTATTCCACCATTACATGTATCTCTTCACATCAGAATCAGTCTCCGAAGGCCATCCAGACAAGGTGGCCGACCAGATTAGCGATGCCCTGCTCGACCAGTTCCTGGCATACGACAGCAAGGCACATTGCGCCATAGAGTCATTCGTCACCACAGGACAGGTAGTGCTCATGGGCGAAGTGACGTCAGAGGCCTACATCGACCTTCAGACCATAGCGCGCAAGACCATCAACCGTATCGGCTACACCAAGTCTGAGTATCAGTTTGACGGTAACTCCTGCGGCATCCTCTCTGCCATCCATGAACAGAGCGGCGACATCAACCGCGGTGTCTCACGCGCCATCGACGAAGAGCAGGGGGCAGGAGACCAGGGAATGATGTTCGGTTATGCCACCAATGAGACAGACCGCTACATCCCCGTGACCCTCGACCTTGCACATCTCATCATGAAAACTCTTGCCGAGATACGCAAGGAAGGCAAGGTGATGACTTATCTGCGTCCCGATGCAAAGAGTCAGGTGACGGTGGAATATAGCGACGACGGCATACCACAGGCCATCAACACCATCGTCGTATCCACACAGCACGATGACTTCATCCGGCCCACCGACGACAGCGCTGAAGCCCAGCAGGCTGCTGACGACAAGATGCTCGCACAAATCAGAGCCGACGTCCTTAACATACTGCTGCCACGCGTCAAATCTATTCTGAACGACGAGAAGACCCTCGCACTCTTCCGTGATGACATCAAGGTGCTCGTCAACCCCACCGGAAAGTTCGTCATTGGAGGACCTCACGGCGATACCGGCCTTACCGGGCGCAAAATCATCGTTGACACCTATGGTGGTCGCGGCGCACACGGAGGCGGTGCCTTCTCAGGCAAAGACCCCTCGAAGGTAGACCGCTCGGCTGCCTATGCAGCACGTCACGTGGCAAAGAACCTCGTGGCAGCAGGAGTATGCGACGAGGCTCTCGTACAACTATCATACGCCATAGGAGTAGCAGAGCCCGTCAGCGTATATGTCAACACCTTCGGAAAGAGCCACGTCAACATTACAGACGGCGAGATAGCCCAGAAGCTGACACAGCTCATCGACTTCCGCCCCAAGGCTATAGAACACTCCCTGAAACTTAGGCAGCCCATATACCTTGAGACAGCCGCCTACGGACACATGGGACGAATGCCCAAGACCGTGAAGAAGGTGTTCACCTCTCTCTATCATGAGACAAAAGAGATGGAAGTGGAGCTGTTCACCTGGGAGAAGCTCGACCTCGTGGAGACATTCCAGAAGGCCTTCATCAAAGAATAATACGCACAACGGACTCCGAACAGGCTCGCATGAGCCCACGACTCTCGGAGCACAAGAAACAGTACTTGGCAAATGGCAAACGGTACTTGGTCTGACTCACTCCTGTATAACGACACTTACGTAGCACATTCCGGCCACTACCACCCCGAGGTGTCAGGAGCGCGCAACGGTGAGGCAGGCATACCCGTGAACACGTCAATGCATACCGACAGCATTATCCTCACGGCGCTGTTCTTCTGCGTGCTCGTCACCATTGCCACCGTGCGCAAGTCGTGGCGCTACACACGCTACATGCTCTTCAACATCTGGCATACGGTGCGCGGCGATGCCTACGACCTGCGAGAGTCTATCAAGCAGGAGCGCCACCACTGGCCACTGTTGATCATTACGCTCATCATGGTAGCCACAGTGACATACATCGGCCTACACACCTATATGCATTGGGATGCCGGCACGCTGTATGACTACGACGAGCAATGCATCACCATAGGTGAAGCTAAGATATTCATGCCAAACGTAATGCGCTACACAGCCATACTGCTTCTGCTTGCACTATGGCGGGGATTCTTCTACCTACTGCAGCATGCGGTGAACAGGTTCATCTTCAGCAGGGACAACAGAAGGATATGGAACATCACCATGCGCTTCCTGTTCGCCATGCAGGGCATATTGATACTGCCCATAGTCATTGTGCACTACCTCTTCGGAGCATCTACTTTAGTATCAGTAGCATACACTGTTTTTATTCTCATACTGACAAGATTTAACAGGTTTATTAGGACTTATTCCATCTTTTTTGGGAAAAAGAGGCAGATTTTCAGGTATTTTTTGTACCTTTGCGCCTTTGAAATACTCCCTTTGGCAATATTGGCAGGCTTAATGACTATCATTAGCCCTATAAGCCACAACATAATTACTCTAGCAGTAACACAATAACATAAACTCAAACAAAGAGCACATTCAGGACACCAACGATGGTAAAAAAGATTTTGATTTCCCAGCCCAAGCCCTCAAGTGACAAATCACCTTACTACGATATCGCACGCGATTTCAATGTAGAGCTGGTCTTCCGTCCTTTCATCAAGGTAGAAGGTATGACGCAGCAGGAGTTTCGAAAGCAGAAGGTAGACATAACCAAATACACCGCCATAGTGTTCACGTCACGTCATGCCATCGACCACTTCTTCCAGCTTGCCAAAGACATGCGCATCACTATGCCCGAGACAACAAAGTATTTCTGCGTCACTGAGACCATAGCGCACTATATACAGAAGTATGCACCATATCGCAAGCGCAAAGTGTTCTTCGGAGAGACTGGCAAGGTTGACGACCTCATACCTGCTATGGTGAAACACAAGTCTGAGAAATATCTGGTGCCATTGAGCAACGTCTCTTCCGACACCATCTCAAAGATGCTTGATGCCAAGGGACTGACCCACACCGAGTGTGTCATGTATCGCACCGTAAGCAACGACTTCACACCTGAAGAGGTAAAGTCCTTCGACTATGATATGGCCCTCTTCTTCTCTCCCGCAGGCATCAAGGCACTTGTGGAGAACTTCCCCGACATGAAGGCCGGCGACATCATGATAGGCACCTTCGGACCATCCACCGCAAAGGCCGTGAAAGAAGCCAACCTTCAGTTGGACCTGGAGGCACCTACCGATCGCTACCCATCGATGACAGGAGCATTGCGACACTTCCTGCAGGAGATGGAAGACTAAATACAGGATAAAGCCTAATGCTCAACCCCGAACGAGGCGACTATGAGACGCTTGCCGTTTCAAGGAGCATCCTGAGCGGGTCTACGAAGTTAATGCTGAAAGCTGAAAAGATGATTAAAGACCAACGTTTCCCAAAGTCACAGCGTCTGTGCCACACCAAGCTCATCGAACAGCTCTTTGAGCCTGCAGGCAGCAAATCGTTCACAGCCTTTCCGCTAAGGGCGGTATTCAGGGCTGTCGACAGTGACGAGACACAGGTGCTCATCTCCGTACCCAAGCGGCTCTTCAAACACGCTGTGGACCGCAACAAGGCAAAGCGACTCATCAGGGAGGCCTACCGCACCAATAAAGACCTACTGCCGGCAACGCCTCATATGCACATCGCATTCCTGTGGCTGGACAACAAGCACCATCCATCCCACGTCATCATTGCTAAAACAAAAAACCTATTGCACAGAATGGCCGAGACATGCACAAAATCCTGAGCGCACCACTGTTGGCGCTCATCATCTTCTATCAGCGCTGCATCAGTCCCTTCACACCGCCATCATGCCGCTTTACGCCGACATGCTCGCAGTATGCGAAGGAAGCATTAATAAAATACGGCCCCATAAAAGGACTATGGCTCGCAATCAAACGCATATGCCGATGCCACCCTTGGGGAGGCTCAGGCTATGACCCAGTGCCGTAGGAAGTGAAGAGTGAAAAGTGAAAAGTGAAGTATCGGCTTCACCGGAGCTCATGCCGGAAGGCTAATTCGTTAATTCGTTAATTTGTTAATTCGACATATATGAAGAATTTCATTGAAGAACTAAAATGGCGCGGAATGCTCGCGCAGATTATGCCTGGAGCAGAAGAGTTGCTTCAGAAAGAAATGGTTACAGCCTACCTGGGCACCGACCCTACGGCTGACTCCCTACACATCGGACACCTTTGCGGCATCATGATGCTGCGCCATCTGCAGCATTGCGGACATAAGCCCATCATCCTCGTCGGTGGTGCCACAGGTATGATTGGCGACCCATCAGGCAAGTCACAGGAACGCAACCTGCTCGATGCCGAGACACTCTACCACAACCAGGAGTGCATCAAGGCACAGGTGGCTAAATTCCTCGACTTCGAAAGCAAGGAGCCCAATGCAGCCGAGATGGTCAACAACTACGACTGGATGAAAGATTTCACCTTCCTCGACTTCGCACGCACTGTAGGCAAACACATCACAGTAAACTATATGATGGCAAAAGACTCCGTACAGCAGCGTCTTAACGGCACAGCTCGTGACGGACTCTCTTTCACAGAATTCACATACCAGCTGCTGCAGGGCTATGACTTCCTGCACCTCTACCAGACCAAGAACTGTAAGATGCAGCTGGGCGGCAACGACCAGTGGGGCAACATGACTACCGGCACAGAGCTCATTCGCCGCACCTTGGGCAACGACCAGGAGGCTTATGCCCTCACCTGTCCTCTCATCACAAAGGCCGACGGAAAGAAGTTCGGCAAGACTGAGAGCGGCAACATCTGGCTCGACCCTAAGCGCACATCTCCATATAAGTTCTATCAGTTCTGGCTCAACGTCTCCGACGATGATGCGGAGAAGTACATCAAGATCTTCACCAGCCTCGACAAAGCAACCATCGACGACCTTGTAGAGGAACACCAGCAAGACCCGGGCCGACGCATCCTGCAGAAGCGCCTGGCAGAAGAGGTGACAGTACTCGTTCACGGACAGGACAACCTCAACACCGCTATCGAGGCCAGCGGCATCCTCTTCGGAAAGTCTACAAAGGAAAGCCTTGAGAAACTCGACGAGCAGACATTCCTTGATGTCTTCGACGGCGTAGAGACATTCACACTCCCTGCCGACCAGCTCGGACAGCCAGCAATTGAGCTGCTGACGCGTGAGGACGTGAAGGTGTTCCCATCCAAGGGCGAGATGCGCAAGATGGTACAGGGCGGCGGCGTCTCCATCAACAAAGAGAAGCTCACCGACCAGAACCGCCCACTCACAGAGGCAGACCTCCTCGGCGGCAAATATATCCTTGCGCAGAAAGGCAAGAAGAACTACTACCTCATCAGCGTTAAGTGAAGAGTGAAAAGTGAATAGTGAAGAATCGGCTTCGCCGGAGCTCTCTCTCCTATGGGGAGGGCTGGGGTGGGGCCTTAATTCGTTAATTTGCTAATTCGTTATTTGTTAATTCGAATCGTTTTGTTAATTCGCAACACCCTACCCCTGTCCATCCTGGCAGGCATCTGCATCTCAATAGGATGCGTCGTGAACCTCAGAACAGGTGGTGTGGCCGGAGCCGTACTCTTCGCCTTCGGCCTCACCACCGTAGTATATTATGGTCTGAAGCTTTATACGGGCACAGCGGGCTTCATACGCCGTAAGGGCGACTGGTCTATGCTACTCACCGTGCTGGGCGGCAATATCCTCGGATGCCTGCTCACAGCATGGCTCATAGCCTACGCACAGCCCGACTGCATAGAGCCTGCATCAAAGATTCTGGCAGGACGAATAGAGAAGGGGCCATGGGCTTGCGCCCTGCTTGCCGTAGGATGCGGATTCATCATGACAACGGCGGTAGAGTTTGCAAGAAAAGACAAGATGCTGCCACTACTGCTGGGAGTACCCGTCTTCATCCTGTGCGGCTTCACCCACTCCATAGCTGACGCCTTTTATTTCCTCGTCTCCCCCAAGGAGCTATTGCTTCAGCCGGAGGTGATGGTGATATACGTCAGTGAGGTGCTCGGAAACTTCGTAGGCTGCAACCTGTACCGCTGGACCACATTGTCTGTCCAGCGTTAAGGCAGGTATTAATCTAACCCACATAACTCCTTACCACCGACAAACAGCCGATGTCCGTTGCTCTTGATACGCGAAGTGTCGCCCTTCAACGATGTGACGTAAGAGTCGGCTGAGAGGCTCCATGTGCAGTCATCGCCAATAATCACATTTACCGTTCCCGTCTCCGTTGACACGCTCTCGCCTGCTGCATTGGTGATACTGCCGCTGACAGAGCCATTGAAGGTAGAACCGTCGGCCAGGGTCAGTGTCAGCTCAGAGTCGCTGCCCACAAGTACAGCACCCTCTAACAGCTGTCGGCTCGCATTGAGCGTAGCCTTGTTGCTGGCTCCCTGCCACCCGTCAGCACATACCGACAGCAGCACACCCTCCTCATCATCGTTCGTCAGTTTCACTCCATTAAGCATGATGATAGCATTCGTGTTGGTAACATGAAAAAGATGTCCCTTTCTGTTGGTCAGCGAACCGCCATTCATCGTGAAGTGAGAATTGCCGCTGTCTGCATCGCCTGAGAACGACTGGTATATCATGATGGCATCCAGGAACTGAGCATGCCCGTTGCGACGCGTATTGCTCACTGTCATCTCGCAGTTGTTCAGCGTGATGCTGTTCTTGCCCTCTATGCACACGCCCTCTGACATATTCGAGGTAAGCATGGCATCCGTTACCGTCACATCGGCTGTGGAATAGATAACGGGTGAACCCAGGCCGTTACTGGTATAGCTACCACCTTCTACTGTCACTACGCCGCCACCACGGTCGGTGCGAATAGGAGCCGATGACCTGCCGCTGGTGTTCACTGTCAGGTTCCTGGCCTCCATCATGCCACCGCCGGTAGTCATGATGCCGCCAGAGCCGTCACCAGTAGTGGTAATCTTGGTATCCTCGATGATAACCGTAGTACCGTCACCTTCGCCGCCGTTACGACCGCCGTTGCCGCCGTAGGAGAATACGCCGTTGGCACCTGTGCCGTTGCTGGTGATCGTACCGCCACTGATGGTCGTGGTGCTGCCGCCCTTTACCAACACCGCTGCATTAACACCATAGAAGCTACAGTTATCGCCGCCATCCGAGCTGCCTGTCTTGCTGACAGCAGGCTGTAACACTTTCACCGCCTCCTTAGTGGAAATAAGCAGGGCACACTCATCTGCCTTATCGCTCTGATATGCCTTTCCGGTTTCGGTAGTGGCAGCAGTCACCTCGGTAGCTCCGGCATATTTCACATCCTTGCTGCGTGAGCCCGGACGGCCAGGCATACCGCCAGGCATGTCGCCCATAGGAGGACGCTTGCCCCTTGGTGGGCGCTGACCCTGGGGACGCTCTCCCTTTGAAAACTCCTTATGAGGGCCTTCAACCTGTGGCATCTCTACGAAGTCATTGTCACGCTGAGGTATTTCCTCCTGTGCCAGCATCGAAGCCGACACAAAAAACATACTGATAATAATCAAAACAAATTTACTCATTGTTGTCATCTCTTCTAAGGTAGGTTCTATTAATTCCTGCTATTCTTTATAACAACTGCAAAATTACGGCTTTTGACCTGTCTGGTAAAAAATAATCAGCGAAGCACCCGAATCTTTCAACAAAACATTGACATCTCGGCAAATTGTCAAATCTACAAACTAAAAAATCGCCAAGTGCTTGTTTTTAGCATCTTAGCGATTTTCTCAGTTGGGATACCCGGACAATTATATATGAAATTCGGCAAAATCGGGCAAAATTGAGTGAAATTGCTAATTGCTGATAATCAATGGATTACAAAGATTTTGAATTTTATTCAATTTTGAAAAATTGCATTAGGTTGCAAACAATCCGAATATTTTCCGAATTTTTTCCGAATTTTTTTGGTTATATTCGGAGAATTTTTCTTAACTTTGCAATCGAATCAAATTATAATGTTATGGCAAAAATTCAATTCAGACTTTCAAAAAAGGTTCTCACTGACTCCGGCAGAAGTGAGATTGTTATCAATTTCTCTCATCAGCATCTTAACATGAGGGCAAAAAGCGGGTTATTTGTTAATCCATCATTCTTTGAGTATTTTATCGATTGGAGACGGACAGAAAACAATGCAAAGAAATATGGACTCAGCATTAAGCGCACAAATACGGATACTATCTCAGAGGAAAAAGCTGCGAAACTTGGATATGAGTTGCAAGAATGCGGGGACATCGTGATTCGGCAGAGACTTGAGAATCCTGATGTGATATTCCATAGAGAGCAGAAGAAAAGACTTGATGCTCTCAGTAATGCCATTATGGATGCATTCACAAATCCCTCTCTTGATAAGGACTCACTCACAAAGGACTGGCTCAAAGATATTGTTGAAAGATTTAATCATCCTGAGAAGTACCAGGATGCACCCATTGAGAAAAAGACTATCTATTCTATCATCGAAGAATATACAAAAACGCCTGATAGAAAAACCAATCAGCCATTGGTAGAATCTCATGCAAGAGTGTTCTATGTTCTCAGCCGAGCAATTGCCCGATATGCTGGGTATGTAAGAGCAACAGACAACAGTCGCAAGGATTTTGAGTTTGATATTGACGATGTGACTCGTGAGGATATAGAAGATTTCACAGACTACCTGAGACACGAAAAGGAACTGGCTGAAGATAAGCCACGACTCTTTGAAAAGTTGTTGGCAGAGTATCCGCAATGCGTCAGGAAAGGCCGTAATGTCGTAGAGGGCAGAGGTGAGAACACAATCATCAAAATGCGAGCTCGCTTAAAGTCAGTGTTCCTATATGCCAATATGAAGGGGTACACCGTCAACAGACCATTTGAGGGTGTGAAGATAGGAACTGCAAAAGTTGGTACACCTATCTATATAACAATAGATGAACGCAATCAAATAGCGGATACTGATTTAGCCTCTATTTGGGAAACGATGCCAAAGAAAGAGAGGCAGCTTGCAAGGATGCCTATTAAGACTCTGATGGAGCAACGTGACATCTTCGTATTTCAATGCCTGATAGGTTGTCGAGTTGGTGACTTGCTCAAAATGACTGAGAGATACATTCATAATGGAATTTTAGTATATACACCTCACAAGACCTTGAACGAAGGTGAAGAGGCAGTCCAGGCGAGAGTACCGTTGCATCCGAAGGCTCTAAGTCTCATTAGGAAATACCGAGGTGTGGACTCTAAAGGCCGTCTGTTTCCATTCATTACGGCTCAGAGATACAACGATGCCATTAAGCTTATATTCAAGATGGCGGGTATTACTCGCAATGTAGAAGTGAGGAATGCACGAACTGGAGAGACTGAGATTGTCCCTATCAATGAGGTTGCGTCAAGCCATTTGGCGAGGCGTACATTTGTCGGTAATGCCTATTTCAAGGTGCATGACCCGAATCTGATTGGCAAGATGTCCGGCCATGTGGAAGGCTCTAAAGCATTCCAAAGGTATCGCAAAATAGAAGATTCTACCCTAAAAGAAGTTATTGATTTAATCGGTTGAAGGTATGGAGAAAAGCAATGTTATAAGATGTTTTAATGAAGGCAAGCGTTATATTGAAACTTGCCTGGAGCAAATTGTGTCTTTGGAACAGAATGATGACAAGGAAATGCGAATAGCACTTAAGGGTGTATTCATGGTAAAAGTGTCATACAAGGCTGCTGAGAACTTTTGCAAAGTTGTAAGTTATGTTATTGATGGTAAAGATGGTGCACAACAAATGAAAGATGAATTGATTTGTCTGAAAGAAAAGTTAGTTCAATTATACAATGGTGCAGACAGACAGAATCTCTCCACTATAAAACATATTAGTGAGGTGATAATGGATGAAATCAAAGAGGTTGAAAAATGGACTGGATATAATAACTCAGGTGACAATTCAGAAACCGGCAATGATGAAGAGTTAAACAAGGAAGATATTGTCGAAAAAATTAAGAATTATAAGACATTACCTGTTGGATGAATTAAATTTGTAAAATATTTATGCTTAAAAAGTTGCACATATCATTGATTTTTAGTAACTTAGTGGTGTCA
>CAJOOC010000103.1 GCA_905236165.1 uncultured Prevotella sp.
AGGTGCGAAGGAGGAAGGCAAAGCCAAACGTCAAAACCCACGATTATGTTATACACTACGGTGGGAATTAATAGAACCCACCTAAAAATAATTTGTTAGTTTGAAAAGTTTATTCAACCGTACATTGTGCATGCTGATGTTTCTCTGCATGCACGTTTCTTTGAGTGCCGATGAGGGCATGTGGACTCTTTTTAACCTGCCTGATGCGGTGTATGACAAGATGGTGTCAGAAGGCTTCACCCTGCCCAAGAGCTGGCTTTATAACGACTCCTGCAACGTGGGCACCGGTTCTGCTGCAGTAGTGAACTTCGGTGGCTTCTGCACGGGTGAGGTGGTATCGCCCAATGGGCTGCTGCTCACCAACCACCACTGTGGACTCGGAGCTGTCAGGGCTCACTCTACGGTGGAGAACGACTATGTGCTCAATGGCTTCTGTGCTATGACATACAAGGACGAGCTGCCCAATGAGAATATGTTCGTAGCCTTCATGAAGAAGCAGGAAGACGTGACGCATATCCTCGATTCCATCGGAATCAACTCAATGTCGTCTTTTGAGCAGGGCGTGGTGATAGACTCTCTTCAGGAGGCTATGACAGAGCAGGCCAAGGCTATCGACTCCACCTATTACGTGGAGATTAATCCGTTCTTTGAGGGCAACCGCTATTATGCCACCACGTATCAGAGCTATCCCGACGTGCGCCTCGTCTTTGCCCCTACCAAGTCGATGGGCAAGTTTGGCGGCGAGACCGACAACTGGATGTGGCCACGACAGACATGTGACTTCACCGTCTTCCGCATCTACGTAGACCCTGTGACGGGAGGCCCCGCTCCCTATAGCGAGAAGAACGTGCCGATGCAGACGACGCAGTATCTCCCCGTGAGCATGAATGGATATAAGGAGGGCGACTTTGCAATGACGCTCGGTTATCCCGGTTCTACCTCGCGCTATCTGAGCAGCTATGGTATCCAGGAGTTGCGCGACTACATCAACGAACCCACATGGCAGGTGCGCGGCGTGAAGCAGGAGGTGATGAAGCGTCACATGGAGGCATCAGAGGCCGTGCGCATCAAGTATGACTCCAAATATGCCAGCAGTTCCAACTACTGGAAGAACGCCATTGGCATGAACAAGTGCATCGACTCCGTCGGCATCGTGAATAAGAAGCGTGAGATGGAGGCCATCATCGATACTCTGCATTACCCAGGCCTTGACCTCAAGAAGCTGGAGGGCTTCTATAAGGCAAGGGCCGTAGCACGCCGCACATATACGCTGTACCGTGAATGCTTCTCCCGCCAGAGCAACAATGAGCTGGCCGTCAGGATGGCGAAGTATTATAACGGAATGCCTGTGCAGGGACCTGCTGACAAGCCTAAGAGGCAGTATACGATGTTTGAGGACAACAGCGACACGTGGGATAAGGCCCTTGACAGTGAGGCGTTGGCGGTTCTGATAAAGGAATACCGCGAGAGACTGTCGCCAGAAGCCATGAAGGCCGGCTATCTGCCTTCGTTCTACAAGCGTGTGGACAAAGAGTATGGCGGCAATTACCAGAAGTATGTGGAGGATGTATGGAACAACACCATACTGATGAAGAATGGCGTGAAGATCCCCGTGCGTATGACGAGGAAGATGAAGAAGGACATGGGTATAGAGCTCAGCACATCGTTGGTGGAGACTCTTGCCGACATCAAGCTCGTGCTTGACTCCCTGCAGGACAGCATCCAGACGCAGGAGCGACTGCTGTGTGCCGCCAAGCTGCGCCTGGAGGAGGACCGTCCGCATTACAGCGATGCCAACTTCACCATGCGTATGAGCTTCGGGCAAGTGGGTGGATACACCATCGGCGGCTATGACTCCGGCTATTACACCACTGCACAGTCGCTCGCAGAAAAGATGCTTAGGGGCGGTGAGATTAAGGACTATTACGTTGAGCCAAATATCCGCAGTATCATCGACACGAAGAGCTTCGGCATCTTTACAGATGAAGTGAGCAAGACACTGAATCTCTGCTTCCTCTCTGGCAATGACATCACGGGCGGCAATAGCGGCTCACCAATCATCGACGGACACGGACGACTCATAGGCCTGGCCTTCGATGGTAACTGGGACAGCCTCAGCGACGACATCTATTTCGATGCCTCGCTGGCAAGAACCATCAATGTGGATATCCGTTATGTGCTCTATCTGATGAAGCAATGGGGCATTGCTCCGCACCTGTTGCGTGAAATGGGGATTGAATAACGATAACGAAAACGAAGACGAAAACGAAAACGAAACGCTTCGCTACGAAAACGAAGACTACCAGGGTGTCCGACGGTTCACCCGTCGGAACCAACAACGAGGGCCGCAAACAGTTGCGGCCCTCGTTCTTATTCTGCTGGTACGAAGTCAAGTTGCTTCTTCTCTAAGTTGGCTTTTGCCACCTTGATGCGTATCGGGTCACCCAGGCTATAGCGGTTATGGCGACGACGTCCTACGAGTTGGAAGTTGCGTTCGTCAAATTCGTAGTAGTCATCATTGAGATCCTGCAGGCTCACCATGCCCTCGCAGTGGTTCTCGTCAATCTCACAGTAGATGCCATAGCTGGTGATGCCTGAGATATGCGCATCAAACTCCTCACCGAGGAACTGTCCCATGAACTCCACCATCTTGTATTTTATGGAGTCGCGCTCAGCCTGGGCTGCTATCTGCTCCATCTCGCTGGAGTGTTCACACAGCTCTTCGTATTTGTCCTGGTTGGCGCTGCGGCCTCCCTGCTCATAGTGCGTCAGAAGGCGGTGTACCATAGTGTCGGGGTAGCGGCGTATGGGCGAGGTGAAGTGTGTGTAGTAGTCGAAGGCCAGTCCGAAGTGCCCGATGTTGTGGGTAGAGTATTTAGCCTTCATCATGGCGCGCAGGGCCACCATCTGTATTGCATTGCCTTCGGGCTTTCCCTCCACCTCGTCCATCAGCGCGTTCATGGCGCGGGCCGTAGCACCCTTGGTGCTCGTAGACTTCATCTTATATCCGAACTTCACCACGAACTGCCTGAGCGTCTCCATCTTCTGAGGGTCAGGAGAGTCGTGCACGCGGTAGGGTAGGGTCTTGGCCTTGCTCTTTGCCGATGCCTTGGACGAACCAGGACCATGTGGCAGACGTGACGGAGCTCCCACATGCTCGGCTACGGTCTTGTTGGCCAGCAGCATGAACTCCTCAATGAGTTTGTTGGCATCGAGCGACTTCTTGAAATAGCAGCGCGTGGGCTTGCCGGTCTCGTCGATGTCGAAGCGCAGCTCTTCGCGGTCGAAACGTACAGAACCATTCCTGAACCTGCGCTCACGCAGCTTCTTGGCCAGGCGGTCGAGGGTGAGGAGCTGGTCGCGGTATGGCTCTGCATTGACGATAGCCTCGGCCTCCTCACGCTCCTTCTTGGAGAGCGTGACATCCTTGGCCTGCAGGCGCTTGGTGGCATCGATCACGGCCTGCACCTCTTCATAGGCATAGCGGCGGTCGCTGTTTATCACGGTGTGCACGATGCGGTAGTCCTTTATCTCTGCCTCCTCGTCAAGGGTGAAGATGACGCTATAGGCCAGCTTCTCCTCATGTGGGCGCAGTGAGCAGATATAGTTACATAGCCGTTCGGGCAGCATCGGTATGGTGCGGTCAACAAGGTATATGCTCGTGGCGCGCTTCACGGCCTCCTTGTCTATGATGGAGCCTTCGGTCACGTAGTGGCTCACGTCGGCGATATGCACGCCAACCTCCCAGAGGGCATTTCCCTCACCTCCTGCTGAGGTGCCGGGAGCTCTCCTGATGCTTAGGGCATCGTCGAAGTCCTTGGCATCATGCGGGTCGATGGTGCATGTCCACACGTCGCGGAAGTCCTCGCGCTCTGCAAGGTCGGCCTCAGTGATGACATCGCTGATCTTGTTGGCGGCCTCTTCCACCTCCTTAGGATATCTGTATGGCAGACCGTACTGCGCCAGGATGGTGTGCATCTCAGCGGTGTTGTCGCCTTGTGGGCCAAGGATGTCAACCACCTCTGCCACGATGCTGCGGTGTTCGCTGTCAGGCCATTTCACCACCTTTGCCACGGCACGGTCGCCCGTCTTGCCGCCACACAGCTTGTCGCGGGGGATAAAGATGTTATAGGTGATGGGCTCAACGGGGATGAGGTAAGCCAGACCGTCCTCTATCTTCAGGCGCCCTACGAACTGGTTCTTCTTCCTCTCTATGATCTCCACCACCTGTGCCTCGCGGATGTGGTTGCGCTTGCGGGCCATCATGGTGATGCGAACCTTGTCGCCATTGAAGGCATATAGGCTGTTGCGCTCTGCCACGAAGATGGGCTTCTCGCTTCCATCGGGCAAGACGCTGTTCCTGCCGTTAGTCTTGGCCTGGAAGGTTCCTGTCATGGTCTGCGTATTGTCGGCCAGACGATAGGAGGAGTCTGTCACTTTCACCAGATAGTCATCCCACGTCATCTCTTCCATTACGTCGATGGCAAGCATCTTAAGGGGATGGGTGTCAAGATGCAACTCACGGAAGATGGTCTTGAATGACATCGTCTCTCCCGGGTGAGAGTTAAAGAATGCTTCCAGTTTCTCTGTCAGTTGGCCACGCGTCATGCGCTTGCCGCCTTTCTTGCCTTTTGCCATAATATATTTAGGTTTAAATCAGTTATTATGCTAATTCGTTAATTCGTTAATTCGAAGCAGCTTGTCATACTGTTCCCTGTCGTTAATCAGTTCCAGGGCCTTGTTCAGCTGCTTGTCGTATGGCAGAGAGCATTCTATGGCTCCCTTCTGATAGTAATAGCATGTTATGATGTCCTGCTCTATGAGACGCTGTATCACGTTGCGGTTATTGTCCAGTTCCTTCGACAGGTTATGCGAGAGCCTTGCACGCAGGGCTTCGAATTCTTCTTTGGCCTCGTCGTAATATCCCTCGAACTTGGCCAGCCTGACCAACTCGTCAAAGCGCTTGGCTGTCTCACGGTCATACTTGAAGCCGCTCTCTGTCACCCTGCTCTTAAACTCCTCATAGTCGGCATCTGTAAGGTGAAACTGTCCCGCCGGCGCTATGGTGGGATGCTTGGCCACGTAGTCAACCACGTATTGTGTCTCCACCTCGGTAGAGTCAAGGCCGGTAGAGCAGAGATATGCCGCGATGTTGGGCAGAGAGTCGCCCTTCAGCTCCACATCGGGCTTTATTCCGCCGCCATCGCGCACTATCCTGCCGCCACGCGTGCGGAACTCATGAGTGAGCGAGTCGGGGATATGCTCCTTGTAGCCTCCTCCGGTGTGCTTATAGTTGATAGCCTGGATGCAGCGTCCGCTTGGAATGAAGTATTTTGATATCGTCACCTTCAGCGAAGCATCGTGAGGCAGATCCACGGGTATCTGCACCAGACCCTTTCCGTATGTTCGTGTGCCGAGGATGACGGCCCTGTCCAGGTCTTGCAGCGAACCGGCAGTTATCTCGCTGGCCGATGCGGTATTGCCATTGACGAGCACCACGATGGGCATCACGGTGTCGAGGGGCTCTGACGTCGTCTTGTATTCATTGTTCGAACGCTTCAGCTTCCCCCTGGTGGTGACGAGCGTCTGACCCTTCTCCACAAACATATTCACTATCTTCACGGCCTCGTTGAGTGAGCCGCCGCCATTGTCACGCAGGTCCAGGATGAGACTTGTCATACCCTGCTGTCTGAGGTCTACCAGAGCGCGCCTCACGTCTCGGGCGCAGTCATCGGTGAACTGCGTCAGCAGCAGATAGCCCGTCTTTCCTTCCCTCGCAACAGCCGTATTATGGTTCAGGATGCCATAGTATGGCACGCAGGGCAGCTGTATGGCCCTTCGTGTCAACTTCATCTTCATCGTCTTGCCCTTCCCGCCGTTGGCCGTGGGGCGCAGGATCTTGAGCACGAAGGTCGTGCCGGGCTCGCCGCGCAACCGGCTGGAGACGTATGACACGTCCTTGCCAGCCATCAGCGAGTCGTTGATAGACACGATGATGTCGCCCTTCCTCAGCCCTGCCTCGTCGGCGGGCATGCCTTCGTAGGGCTCGTCTATGATGACGCGGCTGTGACGCAGGTCGTGCTTTATGATTGCTCCGATGCCGGCATATTTGCCCGTGAGCATCGTCTTGAGGTCCTTCACGTCCTCTGGTGGATAGTATTCCGTATAGGGGTCGAGGGAACGCAACATAGCCTTGATGCCCGCACCCACGGTGACATTGGCATCGAGCGAGTCAACATACATCATGTCGAGCTGTTTGTAGATAGAAGAGAATATCTCGATATTGCGTGCCACATCGAAGTTATGGTTACTCTTGTCGGCATTCTCATCGGCAAACGCCTGCAAGGAGACAAGCGCCATCACCATTATATATATTCGTCTCAGACTGTACATCGAAAAAAGAAACTTGATTTATTTTTCGTTAATTCGTTAATTTGTTAATTCGTTTATATACTGCAAAAGTACGCTTTTTCCTTCAATCTTCCACTACTATCCCTTGGTTTTAGCATAAATTCATACTTTTTTAGCGAAAAACGAAAAAAAGTCCGTAAAAAGTTTGGCCAATTCGCAAAATCGTTGTACCTTTGCACCCGCAATCAAGCAAGAGAGCTTCATTCGCAACTTATAACTGCTTCCTTAGCTCAGTTGGTTAGAGCATCTGACTGTTAATCAGGGGGTCCTTGGTTCAAGCCCAAGAGGGAGCGCATAAAAAAGGCATCCATTACGGATGCCTTTTTTGCTCCTCTACGGCTTTCACCAAGGGTTCTTCGCAATAATTGCTCAGGCGAGTGTAATCGCAGTGCGCAGCTATTGTAATTAGCTTCGCTGACCCGCTCAGGATGCTCCTTGAAACGACAAGCGTTTCATAGTCGCCTCATTCGGGG
>CAJOOC010000104.1 GCA_905236165.1 uncultured Prevotella sp.
CCCCGAATGAGGCGACTATGAAACGCTTGTCGTTTCAAGGAGCATCCTGAGCGGGTCAGCGAAGCTAATTACAATAGCTGCGCACTGAGATTTACTTTACGCATACTTAATATTTTTATTCTGCTATGACAGGTATTAATTAAATTCGAGAAATTCGTGTAATTCGTGGTAGAGAAAAGAATATGCGTGCTTCAGAAACTTGAGTTGAGAATTTGCCCTATGCGATTACATCTCCTTATTCTTGCACTTGTAGCAGTTGTTGGAGCTCACGCCCAGCAGTTACCCATGCGCCTCACATACAATGAGGCCGCCACACACTTTGAAGAGTCGCTGCCACTTGGCAACGGCAGACTGGGAGCACTCATCTACGGCGGTGCCGACGAGGACATCGTGCAGCTCAATGATATCACCCTGTGGAGCGGCAAGCCCATAGACCGCAAGGAAGATGAAGGGGCATCGACATGGATACCTAAGATTCGCGAGGCGCTGTTCAATGAGGACTATAAGCTTGCCGACTCCCTGCAGCTGCATGTGCAGGGCCATAACAGCAGCTACTACATGCCATTAGGAACGCTCCGCATCAAAGACCTCTCCACAGGCGACGTGGCAGGCTATCAAAGGCTTCTGAGCCTCGACAGCGCCCTTGCCGTAACTACTTATAGAAGAGGCGGGCAGGAGATGCGGCGCGAATACCTCGTATCAGCACCCGATAAGGTCGTGGCCATACGCCTCACCTCCAACTCTGGCGGCAAAGGCAAAAGGAAGAGGGGAGGAGATATAAATGTACGCCTCATGCTGCAGAGTCTTCTTGAGCACAGCGTAGAGGCAGGCAAGGACCGTCTTACTATGACTGGCCACGCACTGGGCCAGGAACAGGAGACCATACACTTCTGCACCATACTGAAGGTCATGACTGACGGAACCGTGGAGCATAATGACAGCACCCTGACCATCAGAGATGCCAACAGCGCCACCATCTACATCGTCAACGAAACCAGCTTCAACGGTTTCGACAAACACCCAGTCCTGCAGGGAGCGCCATACAAGGTACGCGCTGAGCATAACATGCAGCAGACAGAGGGCAAGGCTTTCAGCGAAGTGCTCAACGCACACCTCGCCGACTACAAGAGCCTCTATGACAGGGTTAAGCTAAATATAGCAAAGCCTGCCTCCGTTGCAGCATCTGCCTCTGTCGTAGAGTCTGCGATACCATCGCAGACAACAACTGCCCTCCTGCAAGGCTACAATACAGGCAACAGCGACGCTGACCGCTACCTTGAGACACTCTACTTCCAGTTTGGACGCTACCTACTAATCTCATGCTCGCGCACACCCTCCGTGCCAGCCAACCTTCAGGGACTGTGGAACCCACACCTTCATGCACCTTGGCGCGGCAATTACACCCTCAACATCAACCTTGAGGAGAACTATTGGCCCGCCTTCGTGGCCAACCTGACAGAGATGGCGATGCCCCTTGACGGCTTCGTGGCAGCACTTGCAGAAAACGGCCGCTACACTACGAACAACTACTACGGTATCAGCCGAGGCTGGTCAACGGGTCACAACAGCGACATCTGGGCAATGGCCAACCCCGTAGGCGAGAAGCGCGAGAAACCCGAATGGGCCAACTGGGCCTTCGGAGGAGCATGGCTGGTAGAGACTCTGTGGGAGAAATACCTCTTCACACAAGACAAGGACTACCTGCGCAGCGTGGCATACCCTCTGATGCGCGGAGCTGCAGAGTTCTGTTTGGATTGGCTCATTCCCAACCCCAACAACCCCGAGGAGCTCATCACCGCACCCAGCACCTCGCCAGAGAACGAATACCTTACCGACAAGGACTATCACGGTATGACCTGCTACGGCACAACGGCAGATATGGCCATCATCCGCGAACTATTCATCAATACGCTGGCAGCAGCACGCATCCTGGACGAAACAGAACTGACTGCCGACATACAGTCGGCCCTCTCACGCCTGCATCCTTATACCGTGGGACAGGGCGGCGACCTCAATGAGTGGTATCACGACTGGCGCGACAAAGACCCGCACCATCGTCACCAGAGCCACCTTGTAGGACTCTATCCCTTCCACCACCTTGACCAGTCGTTCTATCCCGCTGCCACACAGACCCTCGTGGAGCGCGGAGAGATGACTACGGGATGGTCAACAGGCTGGCGTATCAACCTCTGGACACGCCTGCACAGAGCCGACCAGGCATACCATATCTACCAGAAACTACTGGAATACGTGGCTCCCGGAGGCAGAGGACGCAGCGGTGGTGGCGGCACATATCCCAACCTCTTCGATGCACACCCGCCATTCCAGATTGACGGCAACTTCGGAGGTACGGCAGGAGTATGCGAGATGCTGCTGCAGAGCCGCTATACACCCTCCAACAACACATACTCCATAGAGCTGCTCCCTGCCCTGCCCCACAGCTGGGCTTGCGGAGAGGTGAGCGGGCTGCGTGCACGCGGGGGATATGAGGTAGACATCAAGTGGAATAGCGGCATAGTGACAGCAGCCACCATCAAAGCCTCGCATGACGGAGAGCTAACCATAACCTATAACGGCAAAGTCAAGACTATTTCACTCAAAGCAGGAGAAACGGTCGAATTAACAAACCGTTTCGAATTAACAAATTAACAAATTAACGAACCCCGAGCATAGCGACTATAAAGAATTGCCCGTAGTTGCCCCTGCGGGGCGGGCGAATTCTTTAAGAAGCATTGCGAGCGGGTCGGCGAAAGCCAATTAACAAATTAACGAGCTTACGAATTCTTTTACACTTTTTCCTTGAAATATTTGGCAGTTTCATGGGAAAAGTGTAATTTTGCGGTATTCATAGAAAAAGATGAATACCATGCCAAGAAGACCTTCCCATATCGGAGCCCTTTGGGAGCGGCTGAAGTCGGGTGTTAAGACCCACACCAGCCTCACCCTTATCATTGTAGCCGCATTTCTTCTGGAACTCTCCACGGGAGTGATGTATTATTCAGCGCAGAACATGATACAACGTGCTGTGGATCGCATGGTGCAGCGCGAGATGAACGCTCTGTACCTATGCATACGCAACAAGTTGACCAAGGTGGAGGTGACGATTGACAATATGGCGTGGATGATAACCGATGAGCTCATGCATCCCGATTCATTATTAAGAGTCACACACCAGATTGTGGAGCACAATCCCCTCATCCTTGGCAGCGGCATCACGTGTGTTCCTTATTATTATTCTGAGAAAGGACGCTGGTTTGAGCCCTACTCCGTTCGAAAGTCCGATGGTACCATTGAGTCGATGCTGTTAGGTTCGAAGCGGCATGACTACACAACATCAGAATTCTACACCCGCCCCATAACCAAAAATAAAGGCCATTGGTGCGAGCCCTATGTGGACAGCGATGGTGCAAAAGCAAAGGTAACCACGTATGGTGTTCCCGTGCATGACAAGAAGGGTAAGATTGCCGCTGTTGTTGTTGCCGACATCTCGCTCGACTGGCTCGAAGAAGTGGTCAACGAAAGCAGGATATACAACACCACGCAGCGTTTCATTGTAACGGGAAAATACAATCTCCTTGCGGGTGAGGATAATGCCCTCCTCAGACAGATTCTGAAGCACATCAAATCCGACCCCGCCAAGAAAGGCACAGTCATATTGGAGGATGAGAACGGCAATACTAAGCATGTATATTACACCCCTGTCGGTGGCATTACCGACTGGTTAATCATCAATGCCCTTGACGACAATGATCTCTACCGCAAACTGCGCACCATACGCATATCATTGCTGACGCCTATGATGATAGGACTGCTCTTCATCGGGTTCATCGTATACCGCAGTTCTCGCAACCTGGAGCATCTGCGCAAGGTGAATAGTGAGAAGGAACGCATAGGCGGTGAGCTGCACGTGGCCAGCGAAATACAGCAAAGCATGCTGCCACAAGGCCAGTTGAAGAACGACAGCGTAGAACTGAGAGGCTTCCTGAAACCCGTCCGCGAGGTAGGTGGCGATTTGTACGACTATTTCGTACGCGACGAGAAACTATTCTTCTGCATCGGCGACGTCAGCGGAAAGGGCACTCCTGCGGCAATGCTCATGGCTGTAGCCCACACGAAGTTCCGCGACTTCTCCATCCATGAGAACAACCCTGCACGCATCATGCAGAGAATCAACGAGACAACCTCTGAGGGTAATGAGACAAACATGTTCGCCACACTCTTCTTGGGCGTGCTCGACCTTCCCACAGGCCGTCTGCGCTACTGTAATGCCGGTCATGACAAACCCGTCATCATAGGCCGCGAAACACTTCCGGCAAAGCCCAATCTGCCTATAGGACTTTTCCCCGACTTCAAATATGAGCTGCAGGAGACAATTCT
The DNA here is from genome assembly GCA_905236165.1 of uncultured Prevotella sp. GTDB lineage: Bacteria > Bacteroidota > Bacteroidia > Bacteroidales > Bacteroidaceae > Prevotella. The sequence continues at coordinate 4,378 of CAJOOC010000104.1, forward strand.
TGACAGCGGCTCCACACTCTTCCTATATACCGATGGACTGACCGAGGCCAAGAACACCCAGCATAAGATGTTGGGACTGAAACGCGTAATGGCACTCCTTGACGACAGCACAGACCTGAAGCCCTCACAACTGTTGAAGAAGATGAAGGAGGTTGTCGACACGTACGTTGGCGATGCCGAACAGAGCGACGACCTCACGATGCTGGCCATACACTATACGCCCAAGCAGTTCAAGAACACGCTCGACGAGACCTTCGTCATGGACAATGACATCAAGGAGGTGGCACGCTTCAGCGAGTTCATTAAAGGTGCACTGGGAAGGATGGGCATAGAAAAGTCGATGGCCCACCAGCTGCGCCTCGCTGCAGAGGAGGCTATTGTTAACGTGATAGACTATGCCTACCCCCCAGGAACGGAGGGACATATCGAGGTGAGAATGATGTATGACGGCACCACGCTGCGCTTCAAGATTATTGACTCCGGCGTAGCCTTCGATCCCACTGCTAAGGAGAAGGCCGATACCACACTTTCAGCAGAAGACCGTCAGATAGGCGGACTGGGAATACTGTTGGTACGCGAACTGATGGACTCTATCAACTATGAGCGTAACAACGGAAAGAACGTACTGACCCTGATAAAGAATATCGAATTAACGAATTAACGAATTAACGAATTAACGAACCCCGAGCATAGCGACTATAAAGAATTGCCCGTAGTTGCCCCTGCGGGGCGGGCAAATTCTTTAAGAAGCATTGCGAGCGGGTCGGCGAAAGCCAATTAACAAATCAACAAAACTAACAAAACTAACAATCTATATAATTATGAAAACTTCAGCACCATTAACTAAAACACAGTATGGCCTCTATGCTGAGTGCATCGCGCACCAGGGCGAGGTTTGTTACAACATTCCTTATATATACACCTTCGACGGAAGCCTGGATGCGGAGCTGCTACGCAAGGCCATCGAGACGGCTGTGGCAGCCCACCCTACCCTCTTCACCCGCATAGAGCTGAGTGAACAGGGCGATCCCATTCAGACCATCGACGATGCTGAGACATTCAGCCTTGAGGTAGAGACCATTGATGATTCTCAACTCTCCGATCGAGAGTCTGCTATACCATTGCAGGCACCACTCATTTTTCAATTTATCCAGCCTTTCGACCTATACAAAGACAGGCTCTTCCGCCTGCGTCTGCTCAAGGAAAAGGAGCATTACTACCTCTTGCAGGACATACACCACATCATCAGCGACGGCACATCGAGAAAGGTGCTGCTGGCCGACATAGAAAAAGCCTATGAGGGATTGAAGGGTCTGGATTCTTCGCAAGGCGCAAGCGGAACCGGCTTCATGCTTCAGGCAGAAGAGCTGACATTAGCCGATGTGGCCAGGGCCGAGGCCGAAGCACGCAATACCCCAGCCTATGAAGAGGACAAGAAATGGTATGCCGAGAACTTCGACTGTGGCGACTGCTATTCACCCCTTCTGCCAGACCTTGAGGAAGGAGAGCCCAAGGAAGGACTGCTGACACGTATGATGAATGTGGACAGCGCTGCCGTAGAGGCCTTCTGCAAGGAGAATGGTGTTTTCAAGAGCACGTTCTTCACAGCAGCCTATGGCTTCCTGCTGGCGAAATACAACAACGATCAGGAGGTGCTGTTCAATACAATTCATAATGGTCGCGCTGATAAGAGATTAGCAAACTCAATAGCTATGCTTGTCAGGACACTACCCGTATATGCAAAATTTGATAACGACACCACGACACTTGACTTCCTGAAAGCTGGTCAGGAACAGATGACGGGACAGCGACAGCATGAGGCCTACTCATTCACCGATGTAGTGAACGACCTCGGCATTCAGACAGCCACGCTCTTTGCCTGGCACGGCACGTTGTTCGACAGTTTGGAGTTTGGCGGCAAACCCATGACGGCCCAGCGCCTGAACAACAACACCCGCGAGACACCGCTCTATGTTAAGGCCTACATCCGTGACGGCAAATACTGCGTGGAGGCCGAATACAGCGCCAACGAATACAGCGAGGCACTCATCAGCCAGTATCTGGAGAGCTATGAGGCTGTGGTGAATGGCTTCCTCTGCAACGAGAACCTCCGCGACATCGACATCGCTACAGCATCGCAGATAGAGTTGCTCGACTCATTCAACAACAACGACGTTGACTATGATGACACGCAGACCATCGTATCGTTGTTCCGCAGCCAGGCGAAGGCAACGCCCGACAACATTGCCGTCGTCTATCAGGACAAGAAATTCACCTACGCCGAGGTTGACGAGATTAGTGACCGCCTGGCAGCATTTATAAGTGGAAAGTTAAAAGTGAATAGTGAAGAATCTGATAGCGCTACAGATGAGGATGTGGTTTCGGTATTGATTCCACGCTCGGAATGGATGGCCATCGCCTCGTTGGGTGTACTGAAGGCAGGATGTGCCTACCAGCCCTTAGACCCCACATACCCGAAGGAGCGTCTGAACTTCATGATGCAGGATGCCAACGCCAGGCTGCTGATTGCCGACAAGGAGCTGCGCCCCATCGTTGATGAATACCAAGGCGAAGTCTTGTTAATTGACAATGGAGAATTGAAAATTGAAGATGATTTCACTTACGACAAATCCTCAATCCTCAATCTTCAATCTTCAATAAAACCAAGCAGCCTGTTTATCTTGCTGTACACCTCTGGCTCTACGGGTGTGCCCAAGGGCTGCCAACTAACGCATGGCAACCTCGTTTGCTTCTGCCATTGGTATCAGCGCTATTATGACATGAAGCCCGAGCACAATGTGGCCGCCTACGCCAGCTATGGTTTCGATGCCTGCATGATGGATATGTATCCCGCCCTTACCTGCGGTGCCACGGTTCACATCATAGCAGAAGAGATACGTCTCGACCTCATCACGCTGAACGACTACTTCGAACAGAACGGCATCACCCACTCGTTTATGACCACGCAGGTAGGTTACCAATTCGCTACAAACATCGAGAACCATTCTTTGAAGTATCTCTCTACCGGTGGAGAGAAATTGGCTTCTCTGACTCCCCCGACAGGTTTCGACTTCTATAATGTGTATGGCCCTACGGAGTGCACCATCTTTACTACCACTTATTTGGTGGATAAGAAACTGAAGGACATCCCCATTGGCAAGCCACTCGACAACATGCGCCTCTACATCGTCGACCCGCAGGGACATCGTCTGCCAGTAGGTGCAGCAGGCGAACTGTGGGTAAGCGGGCCGCAGGTAAGCCGAGGATATCTCAACCGCCCGGAGAAGACGGCGGAGGCGTATATCGACAATCCCTTCAGTCTCACACCCCTCCCCTCTCCGAAGGTCGTGGGGAGCAATCAATCGAAATATTCCCGCGTTTACCGCACAGGCGACATCGTGCGCTACCTGCCTGACGGCAACATCTCGTTTGTGGGCCGCAGGGACGGACAGGTGAAGATTCGCGGCTTCCGCATAGAGCTGAAAGAGGTTGAAGGCGTGATACGTGAGTTCCCAGGCATAAAGGATGCTACCGTTCAGGCCTTCGACGAAGAGGGCGGCGGAAAGTTCATTGCTGCATATATCGTCAGCGACCAGCAAATAGACATCGAGGCCCTTAACAGCTTCATCCTCGACCAGAAGCCGCCATACATGGTGCCAGCCGTGACGATGCAGATTGACGTCATACCTCTGAACCAGAACCAGAAGGTAAACAAGCGTGCGCTGCCCAAGCCCGTCAAGTCTGTTGCGACAGAGTCACAACAAACGATACAGGCACCTCTTAACGTGCTGGAACAGGAGCTGCACGAAATGATTGCAGATATCGTAAACAACACCGACTTCGGCATCACCACCATACTGGGATATGCCGGACTAACCTCTATCTCTTCGATAAAGCTGGCCGTGCAGGTGAACAAACGCTATGGCGTGGCCCTCGATTCAAAGAGCCTCGTCAAGACGGGCACTCTGCAGAGTATAGAGAACGAAATCTTAAAAGGGTTCATGGTTCAAGGTTCAGGGTTAACGGTTAAAGAACCCAATGCGGCAGCCAATAATTCTCAATTTTCAATTCTCAATTCTCAATTTGAGGGGGCTGTCCCACTTTCCTACGCCCAGACGGGTGTATACTTCGAGTGTATGAAGAACCCCACCTCCACCATCTATAATATCCCGTATCTGCTCCACTATTCCGCAGGAGTCGACGCAGGCAAACTGGCCGAAACGGTAAAGTCCGTAGTAGAGGCACATCCGGAGATGAGCATACACTTCACCACTGAGGGAGACAACATCGTCCAGACATTGGCTGACAGCGTGCCTGTAGAAGTGCCTGTCACCGAGATGACCGACGCGGAACTGGCCGAATACAAGAATGAGTTCGTGCGGCCGTTCAACCTGCAGAAGGCACCGCTCTATCGCCTTGAGGTGGTAAAGACCGAAAGCGGAGTGTATCTCCTTATCGACGTACACCACCTCATCTTCGACGGCGGCTCTGCCGACCTGTTCATCCGTCAGATCAGCAGCGTGCTCGACGGTTCCCCCATTGAGAAAGAGACCTACACATACTTTGACTTCGTTACCGACCAGCAGAAAGCTGAAGACAGCGACACCTTTAAGTCTGCCCAACAGTTCTTTGCCGAGAAACTGCAGACCTGTGAGGGAGCAAGCGAGATACCTGCCGACCTTCCCAAGACCGACCAGCAGGGCTTCATAGGCGAGGCTGTCTGTCCTACCGACTATGACAAGGCCGCTGCCTTCTGCCGCCAGCAGGAGATAACGATGGCGCATCTGTATCTTGCTGCCGTCAGCTACGTCGTATCGCGCTATACCAACAACCGCGAGGTATACATGAGCACCATCAGCAGCGGGCGTTCCAACCTGAAGATTGCCGACACGGTGGGCATGTTTGTCAATACCCTTGCCCTGGGTCTGAAGATAGACGACGTGACGGTGAGTGACTACCTGAAGCAGGTCAGCAACACCTTCGACGAGACGCTGCGACATGAGGACTACCCCTTTGCCCGCATCGCCGGAGACTATGGCTTCCATCCCGCCATCTCTTATGCTTATCAGATGGGCGTGATCTCACAATACACCGTGGGAGGACAGCCCATAGGACAGGAACTGCTTGAGCTGAATGTGCCGAAGTTCAAAATCAACATAAAGATAGAGCCACAGGGCATACTGGTTCAGTATGACGATTCTGTCTATACCGAATCAACCGCCCAGGGCCTTGCCGACAGCATCGCAGCCACCGTGGAGCATATCATGGCTCAGCCCAATGGGAAGCTGCGCCAGCTGTCTATCGTCAGCGCAGCACAGGAAGAGCAGTTGAGCCATATACGCCAGACAGGTACGGGCGATGCTCCGTTCAAGATGTTCTTTGAGAGCATCGTGCACCATGCTCAGACGCAGCCCGACAGTATGGCTCTCGTAGCCTGCGACGCACAGTTCACCTATCGCCAGTTCGACCAGGCCACAAACCGTATCGCCAATGCCCTTCGCCAGCGTGGAGTGCGCGAGGGCGACCGTGTGGCTATGCTGCTGCCACGAACCAGCCGCCTTATTCTCTCGATGTTTGGTATTCAGAAGGCTGGAGCCGCATACATCCCCTGCGATCCGGAGTATCCTGCCGACCGTGTGAAACTGATTCTGGAAGACAGCGGTGCGAAGCTTATCATCACGCCGGAAGTGGCTGAGGAGCTGCTGCAGAATGAAGATACGACGCAGCCACAGATATCACTTACGCCCGACGACCTTTCATACCTTATTTATACCAGCGGTTCTACGGGCCGTCCGAAGGGCGTGATGCTGCGCCACGAGGGTATGTGCAACTACTCTACCGCTCTGCCAGCCAACGTTGAGGCCTATGCCGTTGCCAATGCTGCAGAGAGCATACTGGCTGTCACAACTATCTCTTTCGATGCCTCGCTCCATGAGATTGCCATCTCGCTCTTCAACGGGCTCACCCTGGTGCTGGCTAACGAGGAACAAACCAAAAATCCTCTCGACATGGCTGCGCTTATACACGAGCATCACATCGGTTACGTTTCGGCCACACCATCACAATGGCAGACATGGATTTACAGCGATGAGTTTGTGGAGGCCATACGCACGGTGCCCATCATTCGATTCGGCGGAGAGAAACTGCCCGAGAGCCTGTTGCACCAGATGCAACAAATCACGCCATCACGCATACTGAACACCTATGGTCCCACGGAGACCACCGTATCGTCGAACATTCAGGAACTGACCCATGCCGAGCGTGTCACAGTAGGACGTCCTCAGCTGAACGTCAAGGAGTTCGTCGTTGACAGCGATGGCAACGAGCTGCCTGTAGGTGTCGTTGGTGAGCTGTATATCGGTGGTCGTGGTGTTGGCCGAGGATATAACAACCTCGACGACATGACACGTGAGCGCTTCATAGACTATCACGGCACCCGCATATACAAGTCTGGCGACTATGCCAAATGGGCTCCTGACGGCGACGTCTTCATCCTTGGCCGCAAGGACCACCAGATAAAGCTGCGCGGTCTGCGCATCGAACTCGGCGAGGTGGAGAATGTCATCGCTCGCGTGGAGGGTGTGAAGAATGTGGTCATCATGATTCGCCAGATTTCAGGCAAGGAGCATCTCTGCGCCTACTTCACAGCCGACCAAACCATAAACATTGCCGACATGAAGGCAGAAATCAGCAAGAGCCTCACTCAGTACATGGTGCCCACAGCCTACCTGCAGCTGCCGAAGATGCCTATGACTCCTAACGGCAAGACCGACCTCAAGGCTCTGCCAGAGCCCGAGGTGGCCCTCAGCGGCGACTACGAGACTCCGGCTAACGAAACCGAGCGCGCTTTCTGCGATATCTTTGCAGGCATACTGCAGCTGGACCGCGTTGGTGCTACGGACAACTTCTTCGAGCTGGGTGGTACGTCGCTCGTTGTGACACGCGTCATCATCGAGGCCGACAAGGTTGGACTCCACGTGTCATACGGTGAAGTCTTTGCCAATCCCACGCCTCGCAAACTTGCCGCCCTAATAACCGGCGAAGCCACCGTTTCCGAAGCATCAGCTTCGGCTCAACCCGACCCCGTTGCCGACTTCGACTATAGCAACATCAACACGCTCCTTCAGCGCAACACGCTCGGCTTCTTCCGTGCAGGAGAGCGTCAGCAGCTGGGCAATGTGCTCATCACAGGTGCTACGGGTTATCTTGGCATCCACATCTTGCATGAACTGATAAGCAGCGATGCGCCAAACATCTACTGTCTGGTGCGTGGCAAGACACGCGAGGCTGCGGAGGGCCGTCTGCGCACGCTCCTCTTCTACTACTTCTCCAAGTCCTACAAGGAGCTATTCGGCAAACGCCTGCATATCGTCCTTGGCGACGTAACCAACGACCTTATTAGTGTGCTCGACGGTTCCTCCGTCGACACCGTCTTCAACTGTGCCGCTGTGGTGAAGCACTTCTCAGAAGGCACAGAGATAGAGGACGTGAACATTGGCGGTGCACAACGATGCACTGACCTCTGCCTCAAGACTGGTGCTAAGCTCATCCATATCTCAACGGCCAGCACGCGTGGTATGTGGGTAGGCGAGATAAGGGATGACGTATATACCGAGCAGCGCCTGTACATGGGACAGTATCTCGGAAATCAGTACATCTACTCTAAGTTCATGGCAGAACGTCTCATCCTCGATGCCGTTGCCAAGGATGGTCTGCATGCAAAGATAATGCGTGTGGGCAACCTTGCCGCCCGCAGTACCGACGGTGAGTTCCAGGCTAACTTCTCCACCAACTCTTTCATGGGCCGCATCCGCATCTATAACATGTTGGGCTGCTGTCCTTACGCCATGCGCAACAAGAAGGTGGAATTCTCGCCCATCAACGAGGTGGCGCAAGCTATCTGCATGCTGGCCACAACACCAAAGGAGTGTACCGTGTTCCACCCATACAACATCCACGGACAATTCCTGGGCGATGTACTCTCAGGACTGACATCTGTCACGGGTGGCATCAGGTTCGTTGAGCAGGAAGACTTCCAGAAGGCTATGGACGAGGCGGGCCAAGACCCTCAGAAGTCCAAGCAGATGGCTGCCCTGCTGGCTTATAAGGACATGGCCCACGGCCAGAAGTCCAGCGACGTTCAGCGCGACAACGACTACACAACTCAGGTTCTCTACCGCCTCGGCTTCAGCTGGAGTCCTACTTCCTGGGACTATGTGGAGCGCATGCTCACTGCCATCGGAGGATTCGGATTCTTTGAAAATTGAAAAATGAAGATTGAAAATGAAAACTATCGCACCTTTATCAAAAACGCAATATGGCCTCTATGCAGAGTGTATTGCTCACCAAGGAGAGGTCTGTTATAATATACCTTATCTTTATACGCTGGACGGCAGTTTGGACGAGGAACAACTTCGTAAGGCTATTGAAGCAGCAGTAGCTGCACACCCTACATTGTTCACACGCATCGAACTGACTGAACAGGGTGATCCTATGCAGGTCATTGATGATTCCGAGACATTCTCACGGGCTTTGCCGAAGCAGGCATTACGCTGAAGCGTGTGGAGAACGAAGAGTTCCAGGAGGCACTCGGACGCATGATGGATAATCCTGATCTTGTCACACTCCTGCGCCCGCTGATGGCTTATAAGATGAGCGGTTCTCGACAGGTTCGTTTCATAGAA
>CAJOOC010000105.1 GCA_905236165.1 uncultured Prevotella sp.
TCGGGGTTCGTGTAATTCGCGTAATTCTTCACACATTGTTTATTTTCAGCGGAGTTCAGGCGAGCATGGCTCGGAACGTGGTCGTTAAAGCCCGGAGCGTGGTCGTTATAGACATGCGAAACTTGTATATTTTTATTTGAACCTGTCGCCCCACAGACGCAGCATCTGCTGGTAGAGTTTCTCCTCTGACGGAGAATGTTGTGGATGCCACAAGCGTTGTCCTGTCAGTTCGTCGGGCAGATATTGCTGCTGGGCGAAATTCCCGGGATAGTCGTGAGGGTATTTGTAACCGTCGCTATATCCCAGCTGTTCCATCAGCTTCGTGGGGGCATTGCGCAGATGCAGCGGCACAGGCTGGTTGCCCGTTTCCCTTACTACCTGCAGAGCCTTGTCGATACCCAGATAGGCGGAATTGCTCTTAGGCGAGGCGGCAAGGTAGACACATGCTTCGGCAAGTGCTATGCGCCCTTCTGGCCATCCTATCTTCATGACCGTATCGAAGGCGGCATTGGCAAGGAGGAGAGCATTGGGATTGGCCAGGCCGATATCTTCTGAGGCGCTGATGACGAGGCGACGAGCAATGAACTCGGGGTCTTCACCACCCTCTATCATGCGGGCCATCCAATAGAGAGCTGCATCGGGGTCGCTGCCGCGTATGCTCTTGATGAAGGCAGAGATGATGTCGTAGTGCATCTCGCCCTGCTTGTCGTAGGCAAGCGGGTTTTGCTGAATGCGTTCTGCCACCTTCTCGTCGGTGATGTCGATGGTCTCTGATGACTCTGACTCCACCACGAGCTGCAGGATGTTAAGCAGCTTGCGGGCATCACCGCCAGAATATCTCAGCAGAGCAGAGGTTTCTTGAAGCCTGATATGGAGTTTCTTCAGCTCGATATCCTTTGTGATGGCTCGCTGCAGCAACTCTTCAAGGTCTTCCTTCTCAAGGCTCTTCAGCACGTACAGCTGACATCTGGACAGTAACGGCCTGATGACCTCGAAGGACGGATTCTCCGTCGTTGCGCCGATGAGCGTCACGATGCCCTGCTCAACGGCTCCCAGCAGGGAGTCTTGCTGTGATTTGGAGAAACGGTGTATCTCGTCGATGAACAGAATGGGGGCGGTGTTACTGCTGCTGTCGTTGCCGGCAGCGGAGAAGAGACTTCCGCTGCGCATAGCAGAATACTGCTTTGCCTTGTCAATCACTTCCCTCACATCCTTCACGCCGCTTGTGACTGCCGACAGGGTGTAGAATGGCGTCTCTAACTTGTGGGCTATAATCTGTGCCAACGTAGTCTTGCCCACGCCTGGAGGTCCCCAAAGGATGAATGAGGAGATATTGCCGGAGTCTATCATCTTGCGTAGCACGGCACCTTCGCCTACAAGGTGTTTCTGACCGATGTAGTCGTCGAGTGTGGTGGGACGAAGTCGTTCTGCTAATGGTTTGCTCATCGTTTCTTTGGTTTATGAGGTTTGGGGAAGGAGGGTTTGACAGGCTTCCCGGAATAGCCGGATTTCTTTGAATCTCCAGGCTTGCCGGAATAACCAGGCTTTCCCGTCGTGCTATTCTTATACCAGAAGAAATGCCTGTTCTGTGCCAGTTTCTCTTCTGGTGTCTTGGCAGAGAATACGGGTTCCAGGGTGTAGGGGTCGTAGCCTGTATAGAACATCTCCGTAGCGGTAGTCATCGGGGTGGGTGTGAAGTCCTGCACCTGCTCCAGTTTATACCCCATCTTCTTCGTTATCTCCGCAAGGTTTATCATGTCGGCCTCCTTGCATCCCGGGTGAGAGGAGATGAAATAAGGTATCAGCTGCTGGTTGAGCCCATACTGCCTGTTCACACTGTCGAAGATTCTCTTGAAGTCGAAGAACTGCTTGAAGGACGGCTTCCTCATATAGTGGAGCACTTTGTCGGAGGTATGTTCCGGAGCCACCTTCAGTCTTCCTGACACGTGTTTTGCTATCAGTTCCTGAGCATACTTACGACCAGCTGCCTGCTCTTCGGGTGTGCCGTGATTGATGGCGTGAAGCAGAAGATCGTATCTCACACCTGAACCGATGAAACTCTTCTTTATCTCTGGCAGGGCGTCGACTGTGTGATAGATGTCGAGCAGCGCCGAATGGTCCACCATCAGGTTAGGGCATATTTGCGGGTGCATGCACGACGGTTTCTTGCACACGCTACAGGCCTTCAGGTTCTTTCCGTGCATGCCATACATATTGGCCGAGGGACCACCAAGGTCTGAGAGATATCCCTTGAAGCCATCCAGCTTCACCACCTCTTTGACCTCTTGCAAGATGCTCCTCTTTGAGCGGCATGCAATAAACTTGCCCTGATGGGCAGAGATGGTGCAGAAGGCACATCCTCCGAAGCATCCTCGGTGAATGTTGACCGAGAACTTTATCATGTCGTAGGCAGGAATGCGCTTGCCTTTGTATTTCGGGTGTGGCACACGCTGATAAGGCAGGTCGAAGGAGGCATCAATCTCTTCTGTCGTCATAGGAGGGTAGGGGGGATTGACCACAACAGTCATCCTCTCCTTGCCCAGAGAAGAGTTGATGTTGATGTGTTGCAACAGACGGCTGGCGTGCATCTTGTTCGACTCTTCCTCGATATGCCTGAAGTTCTCGGCCTGATAACGTTTGCTCTGCAGGCATTCCTCATGTGAATGCAGCACGATGTCATCATCATGTGACAGTATCTCCGACGTCTTTTCCAGATATACAATCTGCGGCAAGTGTCGCAAGTCTTTCAGACTCTGACCCTCTGCCAGCGCATTAGCAATCTCTACTGTTACTTTTTCGCCCATGCCGTAGGTGATCATGTCGGCTCCGGAGCTTACGAGTATCGATGGCATCAGCCTGTCTTGCCAGTAGTCATAATGCGTAAGTCGCCTGAGAGATGCTTCTATGCCGCCCAGTATCACGGGAACGTCGGGAAAGAGTTCCTTCAGTATCCTGGTATATACGATAGTGGGATATTCGGGTCGGCAGTCGTGCCTGCCGTCTGGTGAGTAGGCATCCTCTGAACGCAGTCGTTTGCGGGCTGTGTATTTGTTCACCATAGAGTCCATGCACCCTGGTGATATGCCGAAGAACAATCGTGGCCGGCCCAGCTTCTTGAAGTCGCGATAGTCACCGTGCCAGTCGGGTTGTGGCACTATGGCAACACGGAAGCCCTGTGCCTCCAGCGTCCTGCCTATCACGGCAACGCCAAAGCTCGGGTGGTCCACATAGGCATCACCCGAAAAGAGTATCACGTCGAGCTCGTCCCATCCGCGAAGCTCGCACTCTTTCTTTGTCGTTGGAAGGAAGTCTGTCAGCAAGGTTTTAATAGTTTAATGCTTAACGCTTAATGCTTAATGCTTAACGCTTAATGCTTAATGCATCAATATCCCGTCAGGAATCCCAGTATTCCCTGCATGATGCTCTCGCGGCTGCTTGGATTGGTGATACATTCAAATGGGAATCCCATGAGGAAGGTGCGGAACCCACTGTTGAATGCTATCGCTGCGGGTTGTCTGTCGGAATACTGCATAGCAACGAATGCACTTCCTATTGGTATGAGGACATCGCTCTGAACGGTGGCATAATGCTCTGCGTTGATATAGTTCGTGATGTCGAAGATCCGTTGCAGTCCTTGTCCGGAAGAATTGGTGTAGCGCACCGTACCGCCCCATTGTGTATTGAACAGTCTCTGCATGAATTTGGCATCGTCAGCATCCTGCATGTCCTGCCCTACGTATGAGCCGCTGACGAGGAGAGAGCCACGCTTGCCGCGCTGGTAGTCAAGCAGCTTCTTCTTCATGGCTGCCGAGAAGGTCTTGTATGGCTTAAGGGAATGTCCGTCGTTACGTTCGTTGCCGAGGATGAGGTCTACCACGTCATAGTCGGAGAGGTTGTAGCCGTCCCATTCCACGATGGCTTTCGTAGTGCTCACGATGTTGTATCTGTTTGTTGACATGATAGCGCGGGCATGCTCTGCTACATAGTTGAATGAGTTGCCTGCTACGAAATGCCCGGCCATGCTGCCGTCCTGTCCAGCCCAGCCTGCCGTCATACCGTAGGTGAGGCCCGGGTCTTCCATGAGGTCGAAGGTGCGGCCTCCTATGGAGTCTGTTGTGACGATAGCAGGTGAGGAGAGTCTTTGGAATCCGTTCACGATAAGTACCGTTGGAGCCTCCTCACCGTGCCACACTACGCAGAGCTCTTCCGTAGGGAAGCTTTCTCCGCCTGCATTGACTGCCGTGATGCGGAAACGATACAGCAGGTCGCGGGCCAGTTGAACGGAGTGGAAGGTCTGATTTGTGTTCGTTCCGTTGTCATAACCCATAGTGCCCATCGACATATACACGTTGTATGACGATGGTGTGGCAGATGACTCCAGCTCATCTTTTTGCGGCATCCAGGCAAGGGTGGCCTTTCCGTCTTTTGTCATCATGATATGGAACCCTCGTGGTGCCAAAGGCTGCACGATGGCTTTCTCACCGTGGGCCTGGGCTTCAAAGCGCAGTATGGTCTTATAGATGGAGCGTGCCAAATTGAATTTGAAGTCGGGGTCTTGGGCCAGTCGCATGTCGGGGAAGCTCTGGTGTGACAGCGTCTCGAAGATAGCTGATGGCACAGCCGGCAGTCTCGTCTCTGAATAGTTCCTGTCCCACAGGTATCTCCATGTCCAATCTCCGTAGAGTCGTGTGAGGTCTCGCTTAGAGTCGTCGAGCAGCGCCTTCGCCAGGTCTGTAGAATGTTGTCTTGTGGGTCCGGCATTGAGCTTTCCGCCATTGAAGTCGGTAGTGCTGATGGCCAGCGAACCGTGTATGCTCTTCATGTCGGGGTTGTAGCCTGCATCGGAGTGTATGGCCAGAGCCATATCAATGGGCACACCCAGACCTATGTTCTTGTGTTCCGTGTCTGCGGAAATGTTCATCTCTTCTGTTACCGGATTGTATGGCGACCCTTTACAGAGCCAGTTGGTCATCAGCGAGCGCACGTTGATGTCATCTTTATAATCGTCATCGCCGCCATAGCCGCCATAGATTTTATAAGGTGCTCCAGCCCACTGTGCATAGTAGCGTGCTCCCTCAAGACAGCGTGGCATCCCGCTGGTGGTGCCGCCTCGTATGATGTTGCCCATGCCGCCGCCAAAGCGCACTGCATCAGTAGTCACGATGCCTTTCTTCTCGGAGCGTGTAGAGAGGATTACGCAGTTCAGCTCAGAACAGCCTGCATCGAAGGTGAAGGAACCCAGGTATACCCATGTGCCGCCTCCCATCTTCTGGTTCACGCGGAAATTGGTGCGGATGCCTTGATGAACCACGCTGTAGAGGGCATCGTCGACGCTTCCCTCCACCGTAGCATAGCTCACGTAGACGGCATAGCGGCCTGTCTTTCTGAATGATGGCTGGTAGACGGCGTGTCCGGCAGTATTGCCGCGATCTGCCTCAATCTGCCTGACGGTGCCTTGTTCAAAGGGGTTGTAGTTGTCGGGGATGTCGCCTTCGGGCAGAGCAAACCCGCTGACGGGAGCCTTACCCCACGAAGTCTTGCCGTTGCGCTCGTAGTAGCCGCCGCCGTCGTTGTCCACGATGACCTCTTCCGTCTGCCAGTCGCGCTCTCGTGGAGTAAAGACGATGGCTCCGGCGTTCTCCAACATCGGGATGAGGTAGGGCACTACGATGGTCTGCGTGAAGATATCTTCCGTCGTACCGAATATCAGCGGTCGCTGCCATTTCCAGAAACCCTTGGTGAGGTCGTAATATCTGCCGTGACTCTGCCACAATGAGATATGCTTGCTGCTTAGGGCTGCTGTGGGCTGTACAGGTTTCGAGACGTTGCAGGTCCAGGGCATACCATCATAGTAGATGTTGCCCCACCAGCCGCCACGGTGCTTCCTGTTTTGCTTCACTGCGGCCACATCCTGTTCCTCATGCTGCTGCTGAGCCTGGTCCTCAACAGTCTCAAGGAGGCTTTCAATGGGTACGCCGCGAACGTATATCCTCACCTCATAGTGACGGTATTCCTTAGGCAGGGCCTTGCGCACCCCCTTGGTCGTCTGCTTGTATATCTTCCTGATGGACTTCTCTGTAAATTCCTCTTTGGCCAAGTCATCGTCCATATATACGTTGATGGTGGCCGTAGCATCGTCAATGCTCATATCTGTCACATGATCGTCATATCGTGAGGCAGATATAAACGACGCATTGCACCACATGAGCAGTGCAATGATAATCTTCAGAATGTTGCTGTGTCTATTCAACATTATATATTAATGTGTGTGCGCGTGTGAAGGCGATACGATGAAACTCTGTTCTTCACATCGTCGTTGGTAGAAGTGTCTATGTTGCGAAATTATTCGGGTGTTTGCCCCTGTAGCCTTTGAAATACTCCTTTATCATTGGCATATCTTCTTCTATGTTGCCTGTGGGAATGATGCTCTTAGTGCATTCTATGAGTTTCCGCTCATAGTCCACACCATAGAGGAGTATGGGCAATGAGGCCTTCTGTGCTATGAAGTAGAATCCTTTTTTCCACTCAGGATTTCTCTTCCTCGTGCCTTCGGGGGTTATGCAAAGTCTGAACGTGGATGCATTCTTAGCTGTCTCGGCCAGCGTGTCGGTCATGCTGGTTTTCTTCTGTCGATATACGGGGATTCCTCCGGTGCGTCTGAAGATGGGTCCCAGCGGCCAGAAGAACCATTCCTTCTTCATCAGATAGTTGATGCTAATGCCTTCGGCCCGTGAATAGAGCTGGCCGAGAATAAAGTCCCAGTTGCTTGTGTGGGGTGCAAGGCAGATAATGAATTTCTCCGGTTGGTCAACAGTGATATTGGTTTTCCAACCCATTATGCCGTAAAGCACCCAGCTACATATCTTCTGTAACATTAGTTTTCCTGATAAAGTTATGGTAGGTATCTGTATTACCCACCTTTAATGCAGGTTCTTTATTGCATCAACGATATCATTGACTTCGTTGTTGAAACTGTCTATAAGCGTCTGATAATACTTCCTTGCCGGCATGCCTGGCTCAGGGTGTGAGATGCGCTTGATATAATCAGAATGTACGCGCAGGATGCTCTTCAACAGTGTGTCAACGTTCTGCTGGTCACTACGGTTGCTGTAGATGCTCGTTGCCACGCATTCTGCGAATAACTCGCTGCAAATGTAATTGATACCTCGCTTGAGGCTACGCTTGTTTGCCATGTTCTTTATGTTTTAGGGGTTGGTAATATCTATTGTAATACTGCACGTTAAGATGCTTTTGCTGCCATGTGATCGTGCTTTTTCGTTTTCAAAGGTATGAAAAAAATGTCACACAACAAAACTTTTCCCTGAAAATATGATATTTTAACAATTGCTGACACAAAACAACATTGAAATATGAAAAACATTTACTAACTTTGCATCACATTATTTTTAGGTATTGACCTATGTAATTAGAACTATCATATTACAATACAATATTTAAGAGGAATATTATGAACAAGACAAAAGAAAAGCTCTTCGGCGAGTTTCAGGCCCCTACGAAGCAGGAATGGCTCAACAAGATTGAGGTAGACCTGAAGGGTGCCGATTTCCAGAAACGCCTGGTGTGGAAGACTCCTGAAGGCTTTAGCGTGCAGCCTTTCTATCAGCGCGACGATGTGGAGAAACTATCCACCCCCTATTCAATGCCCGGCGAATATCCCTTCGTCAGAGGCAACAAGAAGGACGACAATACATGGTATATTCGTCAGGAGATAGAAGCCTCTGACGCTGTGGAGGCCAACAAAAAGGCTCTCGATGTGCTGAACAAGGGTGTCGACTCCCTGTCCTTCAATATCCCTGGAAACTGCGTGTCGGCAGATTTCGTGGAGAAACTGCTCGACGGCATCTATTGCGACATCATCGAGCTGAACTTCAACACCTGCAAGCGCCATAGTCTGGAACTGCTCGAGATTCTTGCAGCTTACTTCGACAAGAAGGGTTACGACAAGGAGAAGATCGTGGGCAGCATCGACTGGGACCCAATGGAGAAGATGGTGATGCAGGGCAAGGACGTAGAGCCTCTTCTGCAGCTCGCTCCCGCTATGGTCAACGCTATGAAGGACTATCCTAACTTCCGCTGCATATCTGTCGATGCCCTGTCGCTCAACAATTCAGGTGCATACTGCATGCAGGAGCTGGGTTATGCCCTCGCTTGGGGTAACGAATACCTCCAGCAGCTCGTCGATGCAGGCGTGGAGCCAACATTCGCAGCCAAGAAGATTAAGTTCAATATGGGTATCTCCGAGAACTACTTCATGGAGATAGCCAAGTTCCGTGCAGGCCGCATGCTGTGGGCACAGATAGTGAAGCAGTATGAGCCAAAGTGTGACTGTGCATGTCAGATGTGCGTCAATGCCGTCACCTCTACTTATAATATGACGCTCTTCGATGCTCACGTCAACCTGTTGCGTTCGCAGACAGAAACAATGTCGGCGTCTCTGGGTGGCGTTCATTCTATCGTGGTGACACCATTCGACGCAGCCTATGAGACACCAGACGATTTCTCAGAGCGCATAGCACGTAACCAGCAGCTGCTCCTCAAGGAGGAGTGTCACTTCAATACCGTCGTTGACCCATCAGCAGGCTCTTACTACATTGAGACCCTCACCGAGAGTCTGGCAGAGCAGGCATGGAAGGTGTTCCTCGGCATAGAGGAGCAGGGTGGTTTCCTCGCTGCCGTCAAGGCCGGAACGGTTCAGGACGATATCAACGCAACCAACAGCAAGCGTCACACCCTCGCAGCACAGCGCCGCGAATTCATACTGGGCACCAACCAGTTCCCGAACTTCAATGAGAAGAGCGAGGGCAAGCGCCCCATTGACGTTTCGTGCGGATGTGGTGAGGGACATCATGAGGAAGGCACATTGAAGGCTATCAACGCCACACGTCAGGCTGCCGACTTTGAGATGCTGCGTATAGCCACCGAGCAGGCGGAGAAGCAGCCTGTAGCATTCATGCTCACCATCGGAAACCTCGTATGGCGCCAGGCAAGAGCACAGTTCTCTTGCAACTTCCTCGCAAGCGCAGGCTACAAGGTGATAGACAACCTCGGATTCCCAACAGTGGAAGAGGGTGTCGACGCTGCACTTGAGGCTGGGGCCGACATCGTGGTGATATGCTCTTCTGACGACGAGTATGCAGAATATGCCATCCCGGCATTCAAATACCTTGACGGCAGGGCTATGTTCGTTGTGGCTGGTGCTCCGGCTTGTGCCGAAGACCTGAAGAAGGAAGGCATAGAGAACTTCATCCACGTGAAGGTGAACCAGCTTGAGACACTTAAGGAATATAACGCTAAACTCGGAATAAAATAAGACTATGGCTAGAAAAGATTTCAAAAACGTAAATATCTTCTCTGGCATAGAGAAGAAAGACGGTTCTGCTTGGCAGAAAGACAATAACATACAGTATGTATGGAAGACCCCAGAGCACATCGAGGTGAAGCCAGCATACACGAAGGAAGACCTCGAGGGAATGGAACACCTCGACTTCACGGCTGGTATACCACCATTCCTGCGTGGCCCGTACTCCATGATGTACCCCTTCCGCCCTTGGACCATTCGTCAGTATGCAGGTTTCTCAACGGCTGAGGAGTCAAACGCCTTCTATCGACGTAACCTCGCATCAGGACAGAAGGGCCTCTCTGTGGCCTTTGACCTCCCAACACATCGCGGTTATGACCCCGATAATATGCGTGTTGTGGGCGATGTAGGTAAGGCAGGTGTGTCCATCTGCTCGGTAGAGAACATGAAGGTGCTCTTCGATGGTATCCCTCTCAACAAGATGTCTGTCTCTATGACCATGAACGGCGCTGTGCTCCCTATCATGGCCTTCTATATCGTGGCAGGTCTGGAGCAGGGTGCGAAGCTCGAGGAGATGGCCGGAACCATTCAGAACGACATCCTCAAGGAGTTCATGGTGCGTAACACCTATATCTACCCACCAGCATTCTCCATGAAGATCATTGCCGACATCTTTGAGTTCACTTCACAGAAGATGCCTAAGTTCAACTCCATCTCTATCTCTGGCTACCACATGCAGGAGGCCGGAGCGACGGCAGACATCGAGCTGGCTTACACGCTGGCTGACGGTCTGGAGTATCTGCGCGCTGGTGTCAACGCCGGTATCGACATCGATGCCTTCGCACCACGACTGTCATTCTTCTGGGCTATCGGTGTGAACCACTTTATGGAGATAGCCAAGATGCGTGCAGGCCGTCTGCTGTGGGCGAAGATAGTGAAGAGCTTCGGAGCAAAGAATCCTAAGTCAATGGCGCTGCGTACCCACTCTCAGACATCTGGATGGTCGCTCACCGAGCAAGATCCGTTCAACAATGTGGGCCGTACAGCCATCGAGGCAATGGGTGCTGTGCTGGGACACACACAGTCTCTTCACACCAACTCCCTCGACGAGGCTATCGCGCTGCCTACCGACTTCTCTGCACGTATCGCACGTAACACCCAGATCTACATCCAGAACGAGACGAAGGTATGCAAGCAGATAGACCCATGGGCCGGCTCTTACTATGTAGAGTACCTCACCAACGAGCTCGTACACAAGGCTTGGTCGCTCATTCAGGAGATTGAGCAGCTGGGCGGTATGGCTAAGGCTATCGAGACTGGTGTGCCAAAGATGCGCATCGAAGAGGCTGCAGCACGTACGCAGGCTCGCATCGATTCTGGTCAGCAGACCATCGTGGGTACCAACAAGTATCGCCTTGACCATGAGGACCCAATCGATATCCTCGAGGTGGACAACTCTGCCGTTCGCAAGCAGCAGGAGGAGTCTCTCGCACAGCTCAAGGCCAACCGCGACGAGGCAGCATGCCAGAAGGCTCTCGAGGCCATCACAGCTTGCGTGCAGGAGTATGCTGACGGAAAGAAATCAGACAACAACCTCCTCGACCTGGCCGTAAAGGCTGCACAGGTACGCTGCACACTGGGAGAAATCTCAGACGCATGCGAGAAGGTCGTAGGACGTTATAAGGCAGTAATCAGAACTATTTCAGGTGTGTATAGCGCAGAAGCAAAGAACGACAGCCTCTTTGAGAAGGCATGCCGGCTGACAGAAGAGTTTGCAAAGAAGGAAGGTCGCCGCCCACGTATCTTCGTAGCCAAGATGGGACAGGACGGTCACGACCGAGGTGCAAAAGTGGTAGCAACAGGTTATGCCGACTGTGGATTCGACGTCGATATGGGTCCGCTGTTCCAGACACCTGCCGAAGCAGCACGCGAGGCTGTGGAGAACGACGTGCACATCGTCGGAGTATCATCACTCGCTGCAGGCCATAAGACACTCATCCCTCAGCTCTTCGAAGAACTGAAGAAGCTGGGGCGTGAGGACATCATGGTCATCGCAGGCGGTGTCATACCAGCACAGGACTATGACTTCCTCTACAAGGCCGGTGTGGCAGCCATCTTCGGACCAGGCACACCTGTGGCCAAGTCTGCAGTAGAGATGATGAACATACTGCTCGACAAAGAAGAATGACATTATCCTCACTGTCCATACTGAACTATAAAAACATTGAGGCAGTTAATCTTGAGTTCTCACCCAAGATTAACTGCTTTATTGGTAATAACGGAATGGGCAAGACAAACCTCCTTGATGCCATATATTTCCTGTCCTTCTGCCACTCTATGTTCTCAAACATCGACTCGCAGATGATACGGCATAACACCGATTTTTTTGTTATCAACGGAGAATACACCGATGGTGAGACTCACGACGAGATAACAGCCGGAATGAAGCGTGGACACAAGAAGACCTTCCGACGCAACAAGAAAGCATACAAACGACTCTCAGAACACATTGGGCTCATACCTCTCATCATAGCATCGCCCGATGATGTGGCGCTCATAACAGGAGGCTCGGAAGAGCGCCGCAGGTTTCTCGATATAGGCATCTCCCAGACCGATAACACTTATATCACCCTCCTCAACAACTACAACAAAGCCCTGCAGCAACGCAACGCACTGCTGAAGATGAGCGAAGAAGGTATGCAGCCTGATCTCAGCCTGCTCGCCCTGTGGGAGGAGGAGATGGCGCGTAACGGTGAGGCCATCTACGAGAAACGACAGCATTTCGTGCAGAGCTTCATACCCGTTTTCAACGATATCTACCGAGCCATAAGCGGAGAGAAGGAACAAGTATCCCTAACATACTTGTCGCATTGTCAGCGAGGACCGCTGCTGCAAGTCATTCAACGAGACAGGCAGAAAGACCTCGCGGTGGGCTATTCCCTGCACGGTGTCCATAAAGACGACATGCAGATGCTCATCGAAGACTATCCCATGAAGCGCGAGGCGTCACAGGGACAGGTGAAGACATATGTCATAGCCTTAAAGCTCGCGATGTTCGAATATCTCAAAACCAACACCGAGACACACACGCTGCCGATACTCCTCCTTGACGACATCTTTGACAAACTCGATGCTGACAGGGTGGAGCATATCGTGAATATTGTAGCGGGTCAGGGATATGGACAGATCTTCATTACTGACACCAACCGAGATCACCTCGACAAAATCCTCTCAGCAGGACAATTTCACTACAAGCTCTTCAACGTCAATCAAGGACAGTTTCATGCCATATAAGGCTTTCTTGCCTAAGAAAACATACGAGAAAAGTGTTCCGCAAGCATCCACAAGACATATCCTTATTAGTGCAGCAGTTTCTGCGTACTAACTCTCTCGACACTCCCATGCTGCAGCAGCGTCTTATCGATTCGTGGGAAGAAGTTGCGGGACCGCTGGTAGCACGCCATACTGAAGAAAAACGCCTTAAGAACCAGACTCTATGGATTAGGATTGACAGTCCCGCTTTGCGGTCAGACCTTCAGATGCAGCGAACAAACCTCATTGCCCAACTGAACAAAAGGGCTGGTGCAATGATTATTACAGACATCCGTTTCTGTTAAGGTGGGTTCTATTAATTCCCACCTAAAGCTTAAAACAATTATGGGTTTGACGTTTTGTCATCTTTTTGTTTTCTTTCGGTGCA
>CAJOOC010000106.1 GCA_905236165.1 uncultured Prevotella sp.
ATAGCCCGCTATGCTCCTTCAAGGAACTGCCACTCTGCCCTCGAAACAAAATCAAAAATCTGGCAAAGCCAATTAATAGAACCCACCATTAACGAATTACCAGATAAACGTATTGAACACCCTGTTTACAAATTAACAATAAAGCCCCGACTGACAATCATCGGGGCTTCACGTGCTTGGAGGTGCGTGGCGGAGTCGAACCGCCCTGGCCGGTTTTGCAGACCGGAGACTAAACCGCTCATCCAACGCACCGGAACGTCTCTTGTCTTATCATCCTGGATGATTGCGGGCCGTCCATCTCTGGATAGCGGGTGCAAAAGTACTACTTTTTTTTCGTTCCCACAAACTTTTTTTCATCTTTTTTGAAGAAACACCCCATTTTCTTTCCTTATTTCAAGAATTATTATTACCTTTGCACCGCTTTTGAGTTCACAGCCCAAAAGAAGGCCGGCAAAAACGCCTGCCTCGCAAGCAAGCGCCTGTGGCGAAATTGGTAGACGCGCTAGACTTAGGATCTAGTGTCTTACGATGTGCAGGTTCGAGTCCTGTCAGGCGCACCAGAACGATGAAGCCCGACTGTTATCTTAGTGTATGCAGCCGGGCTTCATTTGCACTTGCACGATAGGATGTTCAATTTGTTGTACCCTCTTTTTATGCCGATGACTAGCATCCATACGGGGACGTGGGCGTCTCGCCCGCAGTAAAAAGGTTTGAGCCTCTTGCACTCTGTAATCGCGGGCGGGACGCCCACGTCCCTGGCCTCAGCAAAACTTTACGTACCAAAATGGAGTACATCAAATTGAACGCCCTTCTGTCACGATTGTCATTATGTCAGTTTTTGGCCCGAAAAGCTTACAAAGTGATTTTTCATTCGTTCTCTACAGCGCCGAATTTGCAGCCGAGAGTAAACTTGTACGCAAATATCGCCAAAATAAGGAGGAATACACAACTGTCTCTAATTCTGACAGTTGCGCCCGACACCCCTTCTGCCAACCTCCGAAAACGCCGTTTTTACCCCTAAAAAGTCCAAAAACAACTAAAATAATGGCCTGAGGTGAACACTCCGACACCCTCAGATGGAGTATCTATTAGGCCCTAATGGTGCATCTATTACCTCCCTATTGAGCCTCCGCAAAGCGTCAAACATATATCTTCGCCCTCTGACCGGCTAAAAAACGTCATTTTATTGGTTTTTCACACTCTATTTCGCAACTGAAAACGGGAAAAAGCAAAATGACACTTTGTAAGGTTTCCGCCTCCAAAACCGACACTTTGCAAATCACGGTTTTTCGGTGCTTTTTGATATAATCTACCATGTTTATGCTTCTGAAATATTGGCGTATTCCCACGCGTTACCTGTCCCTGTCTTCTAATACCGGAAACTTCTTACGGAATGCATGAAGTTTGTCTATATCAATGTCGGCAATGATTACCTCGGCCTTATCGTCCTTGGCCTGTACTATTGTTTTGCCGTATGGGCTGACGATGACCGAACCTCCGTTGTATTGTGAGGCTGCATCGTTGCCCACGCGATTTACTCCTACAACGTAGCATTGGTTTTCCAATGCCCGTGCCTGCAGCAATACATCCCACACAGGGCGACGTGAGGAGGGCCAGCTGGCTACATACAATATACAGTCATAATAAGGTGAATGATTTCTGCTGAAACATGGGAAGCGAAGGTCGTAACACGTTTGCAAAAGGAAACGCGCCCCTCGCCATTCCACAACGACACGTTCCGTGCCGGCTGTGTAGCGTTCTGCCTCACCACCATAAGTAAAGAGGTGCCGCTTATCATAATATGCCACCTCACCATCGGGCTTTACAAAAAAGAAACGGTTATGGTAACGCCCGTCCTGCTTCACAGCGACAGAGCCAGCAACGGCTGCATCGGTCTTTGCTGCTATCTTCTTCATCCAGAGCAGCGACTCATCATGTTCTTCTGCTATCCCCTCAGGCTCCACGGCAAAGCCCGTGCTCCACATCTCGGGCAGGACGAATAAATCCACCCCTTCCTTGACGGAAAGGATGGATTTCTCTGCATTATTATGGTTGGCCTCTATACCGGCCCAAAGTATGTCTGTCTGAAAAAGAGCAATCTTCACCATTTGACAAAATGTCTGCTTTGGTATCGCAGACTCATTAACGAGTTAAGGAATAGGCAAATTAACAACGAGCAGCGTGGAAGGCTTCTATTCTCTCCTTGAACAGCGGCTCCTGTTCTTTGCTGAAGAATGAAGTGCATATTCTGACACCCTGTTGTGTAGAGCCCATCGTATCGAGTGGGAATACGGCTATGCCATAGAACATCAGCTCCTTCGTAAGCTGCAGACCCGTCATTCCTGGATACTGCACGGTGAAATAGAAACCGTCAGCCAAGGGTGCACCCATATCATTGTCGTATACAAGGCAGAAGCCATTAGCGAGCAGCACATCCTTCATGTATTTAGCACGACGACCATATTCCTTCACGTCTTCAAGGAAGTTATATGAACCATCACATGCTGCCTCCATCATGGCCGACATGGCGCACTGTACCGAATGTGTGGTACCGCTGGAGAGTGTGTACATGAGGCGGTTTGTAAAGAAATCGCCGAAAGTGCCCACACCGAACTTCTCCTGCAGGGCAGGATATACGCGATGATACAGCTCGTTGCTCATGCAGGTCACACCGATGCGCTGTCCTGCGTAAGAGAAAGCTTTTGAACCGCTAATCCAAAGAACGTAATTGTCGGTATAGCGGGCCACAGTAGCCTGATACGGAGCCTCAAAAGGATGAGACAGGTCACGACGGAAGTCCATAGCGAAGTATGCGAGATCCTCAAGGATTATCACGTCATACTTCGTGGCAAGGGCTCCTATTCCATGCAATTCCTCCTCGGTGAAGCAAACCCAAGATGGGTTGTTAGGGTTAGAATAAACGATACTGTTGATATTACCCTCTTTCAGTATCTCTTCCAGCTTGTCGATGAGAGCCTGACCGCGGTATCCATGAATATCAAGGCCCACATGCTTCAGACCAATGACGTCACACTGGGTGGTCTGAACAGGGAAGCCAGGCTGAATGAGCAGCACGGTGTCTTTCTTGCCGCCACCTGCAACATTGTTAGCGTGATAGATGGCAGTAAAAGAAGCGAATGTTCCCTGCATAGAACCCGTTGTAGGCACACAGCACAGGGGGTCGATGTCTACCCCGATGAATGCCTTCACGAAACGGCTTGATGCCTGCTTGATGCGAGGGATGCCTCCATTGGGGGCATACTGTGTTGCAACACCTGATGCAAGGGCCTCACGCTCTGCCTCAAGAGCTATCTCTGAGGGTTTGAGACCAGGCACGCCCATCTCAAGATGTATGACGCGCTCACCTGTCTTTTCCTCCAACTGGCGTGAGAGAGACTGGATGTCACGTATGGTTGCTTGTGAGAAGTCACCCAAGCCCATCTCGTCGATAATCGAGGTGACTGTATTATAATCTAATGGAGTTGTCATATTGGATAATATAGGTGGGTTCTATTAATTCCCACTTAGAGTTTAACATTGATGGGTAATCTTTCTTTTCGGCTGCTTTTTGTTTTTATGCGTGACATCTTGTCAAGTCTCATCGGTCATGTAGCCCGCTACACTCCCTCTTCAACTTACAATCTGTCACTGCCTAAAAATCAAAAATCAGCACGAGCGAATTTTTAGAACCCACCTATAGTTATTTCCAGTCTGTCAAGAGTGTTCGCTTGTCGAGTACGTGCTTGGCCTTGCCCGTAGAACGCTCAATGTTTCCTGGCTCCTTGATATGGATATTTGGCTTGATGCCAACGAGTGAAACAATGCGGTCGTAGAGAGGCTTGATGAAAGGCATCTGCTTTGCGGGGTTGGGTGAGAAATACTCCTCGCGCAACTCCACGTCGAGGTCGAAGGTGTCTTCGTTGTTCTTACGATCCACGGTGATGAAGTATTGTGGTGTGAAGACAGGGAACTCGGTGAGCACAGTCTCTATCTGACTTGGGAAGACGTTGACGCCACGGATGATGAGCATGTCATCGCTGCGACCCAGAATCTTTCCGAGGCGAACCGTGGTGCGTCCACATTCGCACTTGTCGTAGATGAGACGGGTAAGGTCGCGAGTGCGATAACGCAGGATTGGCATAGCCTCCTTGCAGAGTGAGGTGAATACAAGCTCACCCTCCTCACCTGGTGCTACAGGCTCCAGTGTCTCAGGATTGATGATTTCGGGATAGAACATATCTTCGGCCACGTGGGTTCCGTTCTGGTACTGACACTCACCACCCACGCCAGGACCGCACATCTCGGTCAGTCCATAGATATCAATAGCCTTGATGTGCAGTTTCTTCTCCAACTCGCGGCGAATGCCCCATGTCCAAGGCTCTGCACCGAAGAAGCCCACCCTGAGTTTCAGGTCCTCAGCTTTAATGTTTGGACTCTTCTCTATGACCTCGGCAAGATGGAGGGCATACGAAGGTGTACAGCAAATAGCAGTAGTGCCAAAGTCTTTCATCAACATGATCTGCTTCTCAGAATTGCCGGCAGAGATAGGCAACTGCACCGCTCCACGTGCGAGAACACCATCATGCGCACCCAAGCCACCCGTGAACAGTCCATATCCGTATGCTACCTGAACGATGTCGCCAGGACCTATATCGCCCACAGCTAATACGCGTGCCACGCACTCAGCCCACATCTTCAGGTCGTTCTTGGTGTAGGTGCCTACGACGGGTTTGCCCGTGGTACCTGATGAGGCATGGATACGGACAATCTCACTCTGAGGCACAGCATTGAGACCGAAGGGATATTCATCTCGCAGGTCGTGCTTGGTAGTGAAGGGCAACTTGTATATATCCTGTATGCCCCTGATATCTTCGGGCTTTACACCCATCCTATCCATCTTCTTACGATAGAAGGGGACATTTTCATAACATCTTTTTACTGTGGCTATGAGTCGCTCCGACTGCAACTTGGTCATGGACTCACGGTCCATGCATTCCATTTCACGATTAAGAATCATATTTCAAATTTACGAATAAACAAATTTACGAATTAATATGGGTGATTTTGCCCATTCTTATTGCAGGCCGTCGAAGGCAAACACATCTTTCTTGCGATATGCCGAACCTGTGACGATGCACAGCAGTTCACCATTCTGATTCGTTATGCGCGTTTCACAGAATGGCAGCCTGTAATGATTGCATGTCTCAACAGTCTCTGCAAGGAGGGTGTCGCCAAGTCTTGCCGACTTGAGATAGGTGATGCTGTTCTGAATGCCTACGGTAACGGGACCGTGGGAGTTCATGACAGCAGCGAATGTCAGGTCGGCTAAAGTAAAGTACACCCCACCCTGACAAACGCCTGCAGCATTGAGGTGACGTTCCTCCACGTGAAGTTCCGCGCTGGCATAACCTTCACGGATTTCTATCAACCTCACACCTATATTTCTGGCGAAATGGTCGCCATCAGTGAGTATTTGCTTTAGAGTTGACATTATCCCTGTTGGTGCGGGTTACAGATTGTTATTGTTGTAGCAATCAAAGATCTGCTCCACTGTCTTTTTCGGCATCTTAGGAGTAAGGATACTTACAAGAACTACAACCACGAAACCACCGAGCATGGCAATGGCACCACAGTCAATAGGGTTGATAGGATTGCCCATGACCATATTCACTACTGTGAGTCCTACGCCCCAGAAGAAACATGCCCAAACAGACATCCTTGTGACGCCCTTCCAATATAGTCCCATCATGAATGGTGCGAGGAAAGCTCCGGCAAGTGCTCCCCATGAGATGCCCATCAGCTGAGCAATGAACTGTGGAGGGTTGAGGGCAATCATCAGGGATATCACGATAAAGAACACGATGAGGACACGCATCACAATTACCTTACGGCGCTCAATCTTCTCTGCAACGATATCGTCAATTTCACCGCCTTCTACCTCACCGGCTTCTGATTTCTTATCACGATAGATAAGATCGAGAGTCATTGTAGAAGAAGACGTGAGCACAAGACCTGCAAGTGTTGACATTGAAGCAGAGAGAACGAGCAGTATCACAAGTGCGATGAGGAAGTCAGGCAATGTCTCAAGCATCATTGGGACGATATTGTCATACACGAATTTGCCCTTTTCTTCATAGAATGCCGATGCGAGGTATAGACGGCCAAAACCACCGAGGAAATAGCAGCCACCAGCAACGATGATGGCGAAGATGGTGGAGATGATTGTGCCACGCTTGATGGCCGACTCATCAGTGATGGAGTAGAACTTGCCTACCATCTGCGGCAGTCCCCAGGTGCCCAGAGAAGTGAGTATGACCACACCCAACAGACTCAGCGGATTGGGACCGAACCACGACGCAAAGTCTCCTGGCTGGAAATTTGCATATAGCCCAGACTTATCCATCTTTAAGTCATCAGCATTAGGCACCACCTTTGCCATCTCTTGTATGGCATTGGTGAGTCCTCCCTGCGCATCAAGCACCACGGCGATGACCGTTGTGATGCCGAAGAGCATGATGATACCCTGTATGAAGTCGTTGATGGCTGTTGCCTTATAACCACCCAGAATGACATATACAGCAGTGAGTCCCGCCATCGTTATGGCACAATACTCGTATGGTATGCCGAAACCCATCTCGAAGAGCTTTGAGATGCCCATATACACACCTGCGGTATAAGGAATAAGGAACACGAAGGCTATGATAGATGCACAGATGCGTAACCATTCGTCATTATAGCGGGTGCCGAAGAAGTCTGGCATTGTGCGACTCTGAATATGCTGTGTCATCAGTCGTGTGCGGCGACCAAGGATAATCCACGCCAAGAGCGAACCGATAATCGCATTGCCCACACCAATCCATGTTGAAGACATACCGTATTTCCAGCCGAACTGCCCTGCATAGCCCACGAATACTACAGCAGAGAAATATGAGGTGCCAAAGGCAAAGGCTGTGAGCCAGCCACCTACGTTACGTCCACCAAGCACGAAGCCCTCAACGCTGTTAGCCTGCTTGCGTGAGTAGATGCCAACAGCTATGGTAACACACAGGAATATTACTGTGAGAAATATCTTTATAAACATCGTTGCAGTCCTCCCTTTTTAGAATGCTACCTGTACCTGTGAGAGCAACTGGCTGTAGTTGCCCATGCCAGTAAAGGCTTTCATGCTCTCATTCTTAATGCTGTATGCATACTGCATCTGCAGTCTGCACTTCTTATGTATCCAATACTGCAGTCCCAGCGTGAGGTTGGTCTGCTTGAGGCGCATATCGGTATTTCTGTTGAAATAGTCGGCAACAGCCACAACGTCAAGCTGTTTGTAAACAGGAATTGTGGCGGCGCCATAGATACCGAAGCTGCCAACGTCGCCATCCTCGCCACCAAGAGCCTCACAACGAACCGTAGTGCAGCGGTTACGCCAGTAATCAATGGGCTTTGCACATGAACGCCATTCGAAACCTGCTGCATAGCGGTTCTGACGATAAGTCTCGCCAACGGCTATCGTAGGATTATATGGTGATGTGGCGACAGCGCAACCATAGCCCTTCTGTCCTGATACGGAAAGCTTCAGCGTAGGAATGACCTTGTACTCCAACTTCGCTATGACATTCTTCTGGTTGTTACCGTCTACCTTGTTGATTTGTCCACCATTGACCAGCTCAACCACATAGCGCAACTTGTCATTGAAAAGATTACCATACATCATCAGTCCCAGGTCACGTCCTGAACCATTGGCTATCAGCGGGTCTCCTCCGCAGAGCCAAGTCACAGACTGAGAAGAACAGCTGATGCTCTCGAGTATGGTTGGTGAGAGGGGATTCTCCATTGAGAGCTCTATCTTTGACTGTCCCAGACGAAAATTCAGAGCCTTGCAGGGACGGTACTCCATATAGTACTCCTGTACTGCCCCACTCTTGAACTCATGCATGAAGAATGCATAGAAATGAGGTGCGATGTCTGCGCCTACCATGAGCACCATGCGCTTCAGGTCGAAGGTGTTGCTATTGGGACCGTCCTCATTGAATGTAGCAGTATAGCCACCCTGGGCATAGGCTGTGACCTTTACCCTTGACAGTACTGCCTGCGACCAATAATTGAAGTCCTTGTCCTTGTCTGTTGCAGGAGCAGCGGGACTTGGCAAGAGGGGTTTCTTGCTCTCAAGCGTACCCATGTCCGTTTCGAGATTGTACGTTACCTCTGTAACGTCTGATGCGGGCTCTTCAGCCACAGGCTCCGTCGTTAGCTCCGTAGTCTCGGCCTTAGCCAGCATAGCCGTCATAAACATTATGGCAGCTACAGTAAATGTTCTTTTCATTATGAATTTGTTGTTTGTGAGTGTTATCTGAGTGCGGGTGGAAGAATCCACAACGTCATTATCCTTTTTTGAAATCACCCTCCATCACGGAGTTCAGCTTATTGAGACTTATTATCTCGTTTGTCTTCACGCTGTCAGAAGTGCGGAACACAATGACACCTTTGTCCTTCAGGGGGAAGGAATACATATAGTTGATGCCTACCCCTGCATCTGAGATAATCTTCAATGCACGAGCCGCCTCACCGCTTTTATCCTCCACATAGATGGCATTGACGTCAGTAAGCTGCACGTTGATGCCTTCTTCTTTTAATTTAAGGTACGCGCGAGAGGGGTCATCGCAAATAATGCGGCAGATACCATAGCCAATAGTATCGGCAATGGTGAGAGCTACTATCTGTACATCCGCCTTGCTCAGCATGTCAAGCACCTTGATGAGCGAGCCACCTTTATTCTCTATGAATATTGAAACCTGTTTGATAGTCATGGGATAATGGGGTTTTACTGTTATGGTGGGTTCTATTAATTCCCACCGTAGTGTTTAATTTTATTATGGGTTTGACGTTTGGCTTTGCCTTCCTCCTTCGCACCTCGGCAATTCAAGCA
>CAJOOC010000107.1 GCA_905236165.1 uncultured Prevotella sp.
AACAGCTTATAGCCCAGGGCAGCGCCCTGGGTGTTAGACGCAGACAGAGCACACGCCCTGAAAGGGCAGCAGCAAAGACAGAGGCAATCAGCGACATAGGCAAACGGGGTCAGGAACTTTTTGTCCTTGGGATGACACCCCACTGGGTTGTATGATTATTTTCTGTTCCAAACCCTTGGCGGTTTGATAATTTGTTCGTAACTTTGCACCGTGAATATCAAGCAAGCGACAAGATGAGTAAGAGAAAGCACAAATCTACTGCTAAGGACTCTCATGCATAAACAAAACAGGAAAGTTTTGATTCTTGCAGTTACAAGCTATAGTACTACCGCAGACGAAAGGAAGAGACTGCGTGTGTTTATGTATGAGTTTGGAAAGTTCATGGTAGATATAGCAAAACTGGTTTTTGCTGGTGTAATCATAGCAGGCATTATGGATGAAGAAATTGACAGAACGCTGCTTTTCTTATTGGGTAGTGTCGTTGTGGTAGCATTCGCTTTTATCGGTATAAGTATTATTTCAATCAACAAGGAGGCTAAATAATGGATTTCGTTTATTTTCTTGCAGCATGGGGTGTTATTGGTATGGTCATCGGACTGGCTGCTCTGCATATTAGTCGTAAATTAGCCCGAGAGTCAGGTGAGCAGGTAGCCTCTTAGGGCAAACGGGCACAGGCACTTTTTGCCCTTAGCATGCCCCCATTAGGTTGTATGATTATTTTCTTCCCCTAACCTTTGGCGGTTTCAGGAAAAGTTCGTAACTTTGCAGGCGTGAATATCAAACAAGAATTTGGAAAGTGGTTTCTTGATGTGGCAAAGTATGTGCTCACGGCAATGCTTTTGACTGCCATGATCGAAGGATTGAGCCAAGCATGGCTGATTGCAGTCTCGGCTTGTGTGACTTTGCTCTGCCTTCTGTTTGGTGGTATTCTTATGCACAAGGGTAAGGAGGATGAAGACAGACGCGAGCGTAATAGACTGAAGCATCAGAACCGACAAAAAAAAGGAGGAAAATAACTTATGGGCGCAATAGCAGCATTAATCATTGTCGCGGGCTTTGGTATCAGCCTGCTGGTTTATTTCCATTTTGACGACAACCGCCGGACAAGAATGGAAATCGGTGAGTAGTGTCTTTCACAACAAACGCGGACAGACACTTCTTCCTTTAGTATGCCACACCCCCTTGGGTTGTATGATTAATTTCCTTCCAAACCCTTGGCGGTTTGAAAATTTGTTCGTAACTTTGCAGCGTGAACAATAAAGACTAAATGAATATGATAACAACAACGACGAATCCCAAAGTAACAGCAAGCAGATTCTCTAGAGTTACGAACGCAAGAGAATATGCGATGAAGAAGGGGAGAAGGCCGCTTACGCCAGAGCAGCACAAGGAATTCGAGAAGATGATAGCAGAATTCACCAACCTCTGATTCGTGCGATACTTGCTTGACACATGTATTTTGCTCTATATGGTTAGGGACACTGGCGATATGAGCAACGATGTGGAGGCCATTGTTAATGACTATGGCAACCAATTGTATATGTGTGCCGCAAGCATACGGGAGATTGTGGCTGCATGGTACAAGTATGAGGATATGCAGAAAAACTGGAATACCCCGTCAGATGTGATAAGCGAAATCTGTGAGCAGTGGGGCGTTCAGGTATTATACCCTCAGAAAGAGCACTACAGGACTTTCGTTAACCTACAACGGAACGTAGCTGCTAAACATACCGACACCACAGACCACCTTATCATAGCTCATGCCATAACAGACAAGATACCCCTGATTTCTTCTGATACCAAATTTGATTTTTATTGTGGACAAGGACTTGACTATTTTTTTAACAAGAAATAGAATAATTCAGAATGGGCATAATATATGTTCTCTGAAGGCAAACGGGGACAGGCTCTTTTTGCCTTAAGCATTATTCTGTAACATCAGAGAACGCTGTGCTGAGAGAATGTGCCACTTGTTGGTAGAGTGTCTCGGCATAGTGGCGTTCCGTTGTCTCCTGTTTGCTATGACCGAGGACAAACTGTATCTCCTGCATGCGCAGCCCTCGCTGGTTGAGGAGCGTGCCGCAGGTGTGGCGTGCCAGATGCCAATGCATGTGTCGCGATAGCCCTGCCTCTGCCGCCACGAGCCTCAGCTGACGGTTTGCGTTGCGGTTATCGCCAATGGCCGTGAGGCGCTCCAGCGTGCCGTATTTCCTGACAATCGCGAGTGCCCTTCCCTGCCACAACACCGAGACGGGGATGCACAGCGGCTGTCCTGTCTTGTGCTGGCGTATGGATAATGCCGTCTCGCCCTTGGGCTGTATGGTGACGAGGTTGTCAGAGGTGAGACGGCAGAAGTCACTCCACCGTAGCCCTGTGTAGCAACAGAAGAGGAACGCGTCACGCACTTGACACAGACGTTCTGAAGAGAGCGTGGCTTGCTCCAAGATGTGCAGGTCTTCTTCCGACAGATGTTCGCGCCGCGCCGTAATCTCTGGAATGCGGATATGGCGGAAAGGGTCGCTTTCTGCCCTTATGACATCGCGTTTTATGGCCTCGCTGACGAGACATCGTAGCATCTTCAGCCTGCATGAGATGGTATTGTCTGATAGTTGTCGCTCATGGTGCATCCAGTATTGCCATCGCTCAATCATGTCGTGGGAGAGGTCGCTCAGCCGTATGTCGGGCTGAAAATCGTTGAGACTGTTGCAGAGTACGCGGTATAGGTGCTTGGTACCCTCACAACGCCT
The DNA here is from genome assembly GCA_905236165.1 of uncultured Prevotella sp. Taxonomy (GTDB): domain Bacteria; phylum Bacteroidota; class Bacteroidia; order Bacteroidales; family Bacteroidaceae; genus Prevotella. The sequence goes on from CAJOOC010000107.1 coordinate 2,748, forward strand.
TGACTTTCCCACTACCTCGCTTATCCATTGGCTGATGGTGGCGGTGGTAGTCTGGTGGTGCAGGTATGCTGCGGCGACACGTTGCGGTGTGGGCGGTATGTTGTGCTCAAGAAGTTCATCCTCCAGTTCCATGAGATGTCTCACGATGCGCCGTATCTTACGGTTGAGCAGGTCGTAGTCAGGGTTCGTGGGCTGCACCAGTCCGCAGGCGAAGTCTGCAGCCGCCACATGCACATGAGTGTTGATTACTCGGCGGCAGCCCAGCTGATACAGTTCTACCACCACCTGCCGCGTTCCCCTGCGACCTACGTAGCCGCTGCGGTTCATGCACACATTGTAGTTGATGGAAGCAATCATTTTTGAGGATGTTTTTAAGGATACATTTGGCATAAACAGGGCGCAGAGGCTTTTTCAGTCGTAGTACTCGATATTCAGTTTCAGTCGTAGTACTCGATATTCAGTTCTTCGCTGATATTGAGGTCGTCATGCAGGTCGTCGTCATACCTGTATATTATCTGCAGCCCCCTGTAAGTGGCGGGCACTTTCAGCGTTTCCAGCAGATGCCACCTCGGGGCACCGTAGTCGTATGACTCTCTGTCGAGAATGATACGGTTTGAAACGAAATCGAACGTGTAGTATCCCCCGCCAATGCATTGGTCTCCAGGCTTCAGCAGGTGCTTGTGCAGGTTGACCATGCCGAGGCGGAAATAGCCGTCCATCGTGATGATAAACTTTGGCAGTGTCATTTCAGTCTTGCTTTTACCTCTGTCACCATCTCTTTATGCTTCTCGTCAGGCTGAGTCAGCTGTGAGGTCAGCGTGATATTGCCTGCTTTGTCCAGAGTAGAGAAGGTGCCGGAGTAGGTTATGGTGCTGGCATTGAACAATGTAGCTTCAACCATCACCCTGTATGTGCCATCCTTGACGGCTTTGCCCTGCTGGTCGGTGAAGTCCCATGTGAAAGTCTGCGAGCCGCTTTCCTTGGGTGTGGCTCCCGTCATGGCATCCAACTGCTGGTCGGAGAGGTCGTTGGCCTTGACAGCCTTGACCCATGCGGGAACGCAGGCAGGACGCTTCACATATCCTCTCACGAGGGGTTCATTGCCGCGTGCACGTCCCTTTGTGGTGAACGAGGTGACAAAGAGGGTCTTCACGACCTCTCCCTTTTCATCCTCAATCCATACGGCATACTGGTTGGAGCCGGGGCCTTGCTGACGCTGGTAGTTGAACGATACCTCAAGTGTGGTCAATTTGGAAGCCTTGCCCTTGCCGATAGTCGTGGCAGGGATGGCCAGCAGCATGGCTGCGATACATGCAATAATAGTCTTTTTCATCGTTTACTGTGGTTTGTGCTGCAAAGATACGAAAAGTCGAGAGCAGAACAAAATAAAATCATTTATTTTTTATGCCGAGACGGAGTAACTTCGCGAATTCATTCGCAAAGATACGAAAAAACTCTCAATACGAATTGTCAATCATCGCAAAACCATCCTTGTTTAACATTCCTTCACGCATGATTTGTATGGGAGCGGCAATTGGGGGTAAGCAGTTTCAGGAGTTGCAATAAAAAAAGGAGTAACTTGTTGTCCAAGCTACTCCTGATATTCATGTTTTTTTCTCCGTCTTAGAATCGTCCACCGGGGCCTCCGCCACCTCCGGGCCAGCCTCCACCTCCGCCAGGACCGCTGTTGCCTCCGCTGGTGTAAGACGAGAGGGTTACTGACGAACCATTGCTGACTGTTCCGCCGATGATGGCTGCGCCATTGAAGTATTCCGTACCTCCGCTGACGGTCACTCCTGACTTCAGCGTGGTAGTACCGCTGGTGGAAACGACGAGCGTGTTGCCGCCACTGGCAGGTGTCTTGAATGCCAGGGCCACCTCGCTGCCATTATAGAGGGCATACCATGTGTTCTTGCTCCACGATGATGACGAGTAGCACGACTGAGAGAGGCTGCTGCCAGATTCCAGGCCGCCTATGGCTACGAGCGTGCCGCCGGTGAAGTAGAGTTTCTTCTGCTCCTCGCTGTTGGCATCGATGCCTACCTCGGGCGAAGAGGCTCCGATGGCATATACCACGCCTCCCTTGATGTAGCAGTTGCCGTTGGCATCGATGCCGTCGTTGCCCGTTGAGTAGGCATAGAGATATCCGCCAGAGATGGTGAAGTCGCCGGCATTGCTCTGACCCTTGGTGGCATCGTTGTAAGAGGCATTGATGGCATCGTCAGAAGCAACAACGGTGGTCTGTCCACCCGTGATGTTTATATTCGTCTTCGACTCTATGCCCTCGCCGCCGGCACCTGTGGTGGTGACGCTGATAATGGCCTCATCGCTGATGGTGATGGCTCCGTCCACCTTGATGCCCTTGGGCGATGACTTATAGTCGCTCTTGTAGTTCTCCAGCTGCCTTGAGTTGGTGACTACAGAGAGTGCGCCGCTTGAGGATGCCACTACGGCATTGCCCGAGGTCTTGATGGTTGTAGTGCCACCCGTAGCCGTGAACGAGCCGTCAACATTGATGCCCTTGCCACCGGCTCCCGTGCTGGTGAGGGTCAGCTTGCCGCCGCTGATGGTCATGTTGCCGTCGGCACTTAGGCATGAGGCAGCCTTCGTCTTCACCTTGTCGCTGTCCCATACGCCTCCGCCACTGGTTGAGGCCACGATTGTAGTGCCGCTGATGCGCATGTCACCCTCCGACTTGATACACTTCGCTGCTGCTGCCGTCACGCTGACGTTGATAGTGCCGCCCTCCAGGTAAACGTTTCCGGAGTCCTCATCGTCGTGGGCTTCGATGCCGGCAGCCTCGTTGGCCGCAATCTCACCCGTACCGTTAGGATAGGTCTCGGTGTCGTCAATGTCACACTGTATGCCGTCGTCGCCCGTGCCGCTGATGCTGATAGTGCCGCTCTCCATGAGGAAGAACTGTCCGCAGTTGATACCGTCGCCAACGGCAGAGGTGACGTTGATGGTGGCATTCTTCAGCGTTATATACTCGCCGGTCTTGATGGCGTGTTTCACGTTGCCTGCCACGTTGAGCGTACCCTTCTGGGCAAACTCCGCATGGCCCTTGATGTACAGACAGCCCTTCTGCGAACCGTTAGCGGCATCAACAAGGGTATTGGTAGTGCCTGTGACGACCTTCACCTTGATGCGCTTGCCGTTCTGTATGTGTACGGCAGCACCGCTGTAAACCGGAGTGGCGTTGGTCAGCGTAAGGCCGTTGAGCTCTACGGTAGCCTTGTAGGACCCCGACATGTAGAATTCTCCGTCGGTGCTGGTTCCTGAGAGCGTGTATGTTATCTCTTCGGCCAAGTCGCTGCTCTGGGCTATGCTGACGTGGGCCCCGCTCACTGTCGGCTCAACAAACTGTGCTATGTTGCCTGCCACCTTCACATTGGCCGATGTGCCGCTATAAGCCACGCTGATGCTGCCGTCAGAAACGGTGGCATCGTCTACTGTCATGCTGCTGATGTCGCTGAGGCTGAAGGTCTTGCCCATGATGGTCAGCGAGGTGCCGTCAGAGTAGGTCATCTCGCCTGTCTGGCTGGCAGGAAACTGATAGGTCACATTGCCTACCTGTACGTTCAGCGTCTGCGCTGTTGCCGTCAGTGCAATGAGCACCGCGGCAAGGAGGATTATTGTCTTTTTCATTTCACTGCAATTTTATGGGTTCCTTTCTTCGTCTTTACAATATACACTTGTCCGCTGCGCATATCCTCCTTCTCCATCTTGCGTCCCTGCAGGTCGAAGATAGCGATGGAAGAGTCTTCGCTGTCCAGCTTCAGCACTTCGCTGATTCCTGTTGTCTCGTCAGAAATGGAGAAGTACATCTTGCTCAGGTTCGAGATGGTGAACGACTGCGAGCCGGCTGTCAGCGTCGTTCCGCTAATGGCGATGCTCAGCGATGATGCCGGGACGGAGATCTTGGCACCGTCGGTGGTCTCAAAGGTCAGATGGGTGTAGCCCTCGGCATGGGCTGCCAGCACACCAATCATGAGGATTGCAAATAAAAGTAGTCTCTTCATTGTTATAGTATTTTAGTATGTAAATAATCCAGATTCCTTCTGGTCTGTCTGTGCCAGCCGTTCACACCCTTGAGAGGGGTGGGGGAGGGGTCTTGGTGAAGGTGCTTCCCTTGGCTTTGCGATTGCAAAGTTAATGAATTTTCTCGTATCTTGCATAAAAATTTCAGTAAACAGGTTGTTTTTTTCAACGAACCCAACGTTGCAAATTTTTCTATGTTAAATAAAGGTATAGGGCATTTTTATTGTATAATGTGGTGTTGTTACGCAAAAAATTGCTACCTTTGCACCCGAAAATCAAAAAACAACTTACAAAACGATATGGTAAACAGATTTATTCTTAACGAAGTATCTTACTTCGGACCAGGCGCCCGTAAGGAGCTGCCTGCAGTAGTATCACGACTGGGCTTCAAGAAGGCCCTCGTAGTAACCGACAAAGGTCTCATGCAGTTTGGCGTTGCCAAGATGGTGCTCGACGTTATGGACGAGGCCGGCATCAAGTATGAGATTTTCGACGATGTGAAGCCTAACCCCACCGTGACGAACGTGAAGAATGGCATCGAGGCCTGCAAGAAGGCTGAGGCCGACTTCATCGTGGCTATTGGCGGCGGTTCCAGCATGGATACGGCCAAGGGCATCGGCATCGTGGTGACCAACCCCGAGTTCGGCGACATCGTGTCGCTTGAGGGCGTGGCCGACACGAAGAAGAAATCGCTGCCCATCATCGCCCTGCCTACCACAGCGGGCACGGCAGCCGAGACCACCATCAACTACGTCATCATTGATGAGAGCCGACAGGCTAAGATGGTGTGCGTAGACCCTAACGACATCCCCTGCGTTGCCATCATCGATGCAGAGCTGATGTACTCCCTGCCAAAGTCGCTCACTGCCGCTACCGGCATGGACGCTATGACCCACGCCATCGAGGGACTCATCACGAAGGCTGCATGGGAGCTGTCGGATATGTTCGAGGTCAAGGCCATTGAGATGATATACAAGTATCTGCCAGTGGCCGTCAACGAACCCACCAACCCCGAGGGCCGCAACGGCATGGCTGTGGCACAGTATGTGGCAGGCATGGCATTCTCCAATGTCGGACTGGGCGTTGACCACGGTATGGCCCATCCGCTCTCAGCACTCTTCGATGTGCCACACGGCGTAGCTTGCGCCATGCTCCTGCCTACGGTGATGCGTTTCAATATGCCCGCCGCTTTGGATAAGTATACAGAGATTGCCAAGGCCTGCGGAGTATGGAAGGATGGCATGACGAAGGAAGAGGCTGCCGATGCTGCATGCAAGGCCATCGAAGACCTCAGCGCTCTCGTCGGCACCAACAAGCGCCTCTCTGACCTGGGCATAACCGAGAACGACATCCCTGCACTGGCAGAGCAGGCATTCAACGATGTCTGCACCCCGGGCAATCCTCGCGAGGTAACAAAGGAAGACATCGTAAGTCTCTACAAACAGATACTGTAAATTCTTTTCCCTACCACGAATTAAGACTTCTGTTTTCTTATACCACGAATTACACGAATTACACGAATTAGCTTCGCATGAGTAACGAACTCAAATAACGAAAAATTTGTGTAATTCGTGTAATTCGTGGTCGTCTTTTTGTCAGCCTAATTCGTGTAATTAGTGGTCTTTATTTCTTAGAATCCTACGTTGACTCCGGCCATGAAGGTGGCGTGTGGCATGGGATAGCCGAGGTTTATCTCGTAGCTCTGTGCCAGGAGGTTCTCTCCGCGAACCCACAGCCCTATGTTCTTCATCAGGGCATAGTTCACCGTGGCGTTAAGCAGACAGAAATTCTCCTTCTGCTCGTTCTGACCCACGGCGGTATAGAGGCCGTTGATATACTGCAGGCCTGCTATGACGGTCCACTTGTCGTAACAGAAGTCGGCCCCCACGAATCCCTTGTATGTCGGCGCTGCCACCACGGGGTTCTTCATGTGCAGGAAGCTGTGGTTGGTGTTCAGGGCCCAGTGGCTGTTGATGCGCCATGCACCCTCTATCTCCACGCCCCAGTTCTCTATCTCGCCCGTGTTGATATTCCTCCCGGCCACGGCCTGTATCAGGTTATCGCCCTTAATATAAAAGAGGTTCGCACCATAGCTGACGGCACCCAGCCTGTGTCGCCACGACAGCTCGTAGTTCCATAGGCGCTCAGCACGCAGGGAGTCGTGGTTGGCGGTGCCATACATATACATCTCGCGCGTGGTGGGGTTGCGGAAACCCTTGCCTACCGTGGCTTTCAGCTCGCCTGTCAGCAGGGGGCGCCATACGATGCCTGCCTGAGGCACCCATTCGCTGCCCGCCGTGGAGTGGTGGTCATAGCGCAGACCCGCATCGATAGTGAGCCACTCCGTGATGTCCTGACGGAAGTCCACGTAGCCTGCCACCTCGTCTTCCTTCGCATCAGCACTCTGCATGAGGCGCTGCTTGGTGGTCACCGTCTCGCCTGTCGTGCGGTCCGTATACCACGCATGGCCGTAGATATGCTGATAGTCGAAGCCCGCGGTGAGGCGGTTGCCCTTCATCAGCTGCACGCTCTGATACCACGACACCCCCGCTACGGCATCCTTCGAACGGAACAGGCTCGTCTGGGGTGTGCCGCCAGCGGCGTTATA
>CAJOOC010000108.1 GCA_905236165.1 uncultured Prevotella sp.
GCTGATGAAACCTGATGTGCTTGTTGACATCCAGATGAGCCGATACGGTGGCTTTGACTACGACAAATCGGAACAAATCATCGCCATTGGTCGCAAAAAAACGCAGCAGACGCTTGGGCAGCAGAAAGCGTAAACTGTGGCTGGAGACCGTGAGATGCACCGGTAGACGCAATATTTTTATCAACCTATCATAAAATAAATAAAAAGTTGTATTTTTGCAATCGTAAATAATAGTTGCAGATATTATGAGCAAGACAACTATGGGCACCAAACTGCCCCGAAAGTTAGAACAGAAGATGCAGACAGTGGGCGAGCAAATCAGACTAGCCCGCTTGAGGCGTAATCTCAGTATAGCACAAGTGGCTGAACGGGCCACCTGTTCGCCGCTAACCGTGGCACGGATCGAAAAAGGCACCCCCACGGTGGCTATCGGCATTTATCTGAGGGTGTTGTATGCATTACAATTGGATGATGACATTCTGCTTTTGGCGCAGAAGGATGAGCTGGGGAGAGCCTTGCAGGATCTGGCGCTGAAACATCGCGAACGTGCGTCGAAGAAAGGTTAGAAGACTATGAAGACTTTATATGTTTATGCGGAATTTGACTGGCTGGCTGCACCGACGCTGGTGGGCGAGTTGGGCTATGAGTCGCTTCGTGGCTCGGATAGCTACGCCTTCAAGTTCGATAACGATTGGCTTCGGCGATACGGCAGTCTCTTTCTAAGTGCCGACATCAACAACTATCCAGGGCAGCAGTATACCCAGCCCGGACGTGACATTTTCGGCTGTTTCAGCGATGCACTGCCCGACCGTTGGGGCAGGCTCTTGCTGAACCGACGCGAACAGATTTTGGCCTCAGAAGAGCGGCGACCCATAAGAAGACTATCTTCGTTCGATTATCTAATTGGCATCGACGACTTCTCGCGCATGGGTGGTTTCCGTTTCAAAACGGCTCTCGAAGGTGAGTTCATTAACTGCGACAGCCATCTGCGCATCCCTCCTTTGACCAATCTCCGATCTTTGATTGCTGCTAGCATGGAGATAGAGAAGAGCGAGGAGCAGAACCGCTTGCCTGAAATGAAATGGATCCAGCAACTGGTTCATCCCGGAAGCTCGTTGGGCGGTGCGCGCCCCAAAGCAGGTGTGCGTGACACTGACGGCTTCTTATATGTGGCCAAGTTCCCATCGCGCAACGACGATTACGATGTGTCGCTATGGGAGCACCTAAGTCACCTGTTGGCGAAAAAGGCTGGTGTAAATGCCGCCGAAACAAGTGTCATTTCCACGGGTGATAAATACCATGCGCTGCTCTCCAAACGCTTCGACAGAACTTCCAACGGCCGGAGAATCCATTTCGCCTCAGCAATGACGCTCTTAGGATTGACGGACGGTAGCGACGCTCAAACGGGTAACGGCTATCTCGATATCGTTGATTTTATTCTTCAAAATTGCTGTGACGTGGAGAACAACCTACGCCAGCTCTATCGTCGCGTGGCGTTCAACATCGCCATCGGCAACACAGACGACCATTTCCGCAACCACGGATTCCTGCTCACCCCTCGCGGCTGGACACTGTCCCCCGCCTACGACATGAACCCCACCACCAACGATTACCAAAGCCTCCTCATCACTTCTTCAACCAACAAGTCAGACTTGAGTCTCCTCTTTGATGCCTCTGAGGAATACATGATTGGCAAGGAAGAGGCTGCCAAGATTATTAGCGAGGTAACTGATGCTGTCAAAGCTTGGCGAAGAATGGCTGCCAGTCTCGGTGTTGCAAAACGTGAGATGGTATTATTAGAACAAATTCTCGGTTGAAGAATTCTATAATTGACTAAATTACGTATTACAATGAAACTGAAGAAACGAAAAATCAAGTACTCCGCAATATTCTTTCTCTGCTGGTTTGCACTTTTGGTCTTTATAGTTGATGGAGTTCTGAAATTCCAAACATTGGTTGATTATTTCGGATCGTACGCTCTTGTAGAGATTGCGCTATTACTGTTGGTCTTTCTACCAACATTGGCAGTTTACATTTTTACAAAAGAATAAGCTGTTGACAGGAATTGACCTATGCGTTCACAGCGATGATTCTGATTCCGCTTGTGAAGAACCCCGTTTGGTGGATTGCGAACTACCCCAAGGACATTCAGCAGGAATATTTCAAAACACATCACAGCTTTTTTGTATCTTTGCAGCATAAAAACAATTGTCCCATGCCCAATCCCACCACAAAACAGGAACTTTTGGCAGCCATGGATGACGGCTATGCCCAGCTGAACGAACAAATCGCAAAAATGAGCGAGGCTGAACATACCGCACCTTTCAGTTTCGCTGCCGACCCAAAGAAATGCGGGGTACGCTGGCAGAACGACCGCTGCCTTCGTGACCTATTGATTCATCTTTACGAA
>CAJOOC010000109.1 GCA_905236165.1 uncultured Prevotella sp.
GCAATGCTTCATAAAAAGCATGCCCGCCCCGCAGGGGCAACAACGGGCAGCTTTTTATAGTCGCTTCGCTCGGGGTTCGTTAATTTGGATGCTCACGTCCCTAGTTATGGTGTAAGTTTTATTAATGGTCCGTTGATGATGAGCCTGTCCTGGTTGCGCAGCAGGCTTATTGCTTCCGTTAGTCGTGGCATGGGATAGTCCAGCTGTCTTACCTCAGCCATGTTGTGTTCCTTGCCGTCAGAGAGCAGCTGCATGAGTGCCTGAAGTGGTGTTGGTGCTCCCCCACCCTGTTGGGGAACAGGCCCGGAGGGGTGCTGACTGTCTGTGGCAGCTTCTTTCTTCCGCTGTATGCAGATGTCGCATGTGCCGCAGTCTTCCCCGAGGGTCTCCCCGAAGTAGTCGAGCAGCATCCTCTGCCTGCAGGTGGCCTTGCCGGCATTGATGAGGCTGTCGTCCTCGTAGCCCTTTTCGGCATATTCGAACATTTTCTTTGCCCGCTCCACATACATGTCGCGCAGGTCTTCGTAGATGGCCTGCGGTATGATGAGCCGTGATGACTCTACCCTGTCGCGCAGGAATGTGATGGATGGGATGTCACGTCGCGGCACATAGACGATGATGCCTTTGCGTGCCAGTTCCTTGAACGTTACGTGCAGCCGCTGGTTGTCGATCTTGCACTTGCTGCAGAGCAGGTCGAAGTCGATGAAGGTAAGGTCGGTGAAGAGTGTTCCGTAGAGCCTCAGCATTGCCGTGAGCACCTCTTCTTCGAAGGGTGTGATGCTGTTGAGGTTGTATAGTTCGTAGGACGGCACCTTGATCTTCACCCTTGCCCTGTTTTCACCATCGGGATTGTAGTAGATATAATCCGCATTGCTCAGTATGTTGAGTGCCCCTTCGAGTATTGCAGGGTAATGCTTGTAGATGCTGCAGAAGTGGTAGAGGTCGAAGTCGAGCTGCGCTCCTGCACCGCTGTCTATCCCCACATAGAAGAAGAAGCACAGGTGGTCGTAAACACGCCTGATGTATACTTTTGCGGGGAAGACGGTGGCGAGGTGTCTGTTCCATGCATGACGGTCGCTTTTGGCATATAGCAGGACGGCATAGCTGCGCTGTCCGTCGCGCCCGGCACGCCCTGCCTCCTGATAGTATGCCTCAAGGGAGTCGGGGCAGTCAATGTGTATGACGAGCCTTACATCGGGCTTGTCGATACCCATTCCGAAGGCGTTGGTGGCCACGATGACTCGCACCTGGTCGTCATGCCATTGCTGCTGTCGCAGGTCTTTGATGGCGATGTCGAGGCCGGCATGATAGTATGTGGCGGAGATGCCGTGTTCGTTGAGCATGCGCGCGATGTCCTTTGTCTTCTGTCGGTTGCGCGTATAGACGATGGCGCACCCTTTGACGGATGTGAGGATATGTACGAGCTCGCGCTCTTTGTCTTCGGAATGCCGCACCACATAGGAGATGTTGGCGCGCTTGAAGCTCATGGAGAACACGTGGGGAGTGTATTCTCCTGCCGAGGGTGATGAGGGGTTGTCGGTTTCTGCCGTGGTTGATGAGGGGTTGTCGGCTGTGGAGTGTTTTCCGAATTCCAGGTTCCTGATGATGTCGTCGATAACCTTTGGCGTTGCCGTTGCCGTAAGTGCCAGCACGGGCACTCCCTCAAGCAGGGCGCGCATCTTGTTGATTTCCAAGTAGGAGGGTCGGAAGTCATATCCCCATTGTGATATACAGTGTGCTTCATCGACTGTGATGAAGCACACCTTCATGTAGGCGAGCTTTGCGAGGAAGAGCTCGTTGCCCAGTCGTTCGGGGGAGACATATAGGAATTTCACGGCGCCGAAGATGGCGTTGTCGAGGATTTTTATTATCTCCTTGCGGTGTATGCCTGAGTAGATGGCTTCTGCCCTGAGTCCCATGCGTTTGAGGTGCATCACCTGGTCTTTCATCAGGGCTATGAGTGGTGTGACGACGATGCATACTCCTTCCATCGTCAAAGCGGGCACCTGGAAAGTGATGCTCTTTCCTCCCCCCGTAGGCATGAGGCCAAGGGTGTCGTGGCAGCTTCCTATGCTTTGGATGATGTCTTCCTGAATACCCCTGAAGGAGGGGTATCCGAAGGTCTCCCGGAGTATGTGCAGATAGTCGGTAGCCAGCTTCAGTCCTCCTTATCGTTCTCGTTCCTGTGAATGTCTTCTATCTGAAGCTGTACGTTACCTTTCTTATATATATTCTCCTCTATGGTGTATGCGATGTCAAAGGAACGCTTTGACTTGATGTAGCGTGCTGCCGATGACTGTCCGAAGGCGATGCCGTTGACAACGGTGGGCGAATTGGAGTCGACCAGTTCGAGTTTGATGTGTTCCTGTTCTCGCCCTACGACCTTTGACGTTCCGAAGTCGAAGACGCGCTCGGTAGCGAAGACGGGCTTGGGGTTTCCGGGGCCGAATGGTGAGAAGCGCTTCAGGTCGTGAAGCAGACGCTTGTTGATGTCGCTGAAGTTTATTATGGCATCGACGTTGAGCGTAGGATACAGTTTGATGTCGCCGATGTGCTGCTCTACGTAGGCCTGGAACATCTGTGCGAACTGCTCGCGGTCATCCCATCGTATGGTAAGTCCGCAGGCATAGGTGTGTCCGCCGAAGTTCACCAGGAGGTCGCGGCAGTTCTTTATGGCTTCATAAATGTCGAAGCCCCCGGCGCTGCGTGCCGACCCGCAGGCAAACTCCCCGTCGCGGGTAAGCACTACGGTAGGCTTGAAGTAGAGCTCCGTGAGCCTTGATGCGATGATGCCTATGACGCCCTTGTTCCAGTCTTCGTCGTATATGACGATACATGAGGAATGTTCTTTCTTTTCAAGCTTCGACACGATGTTGTTGGCCTCTTCGGTCATGTGGCGGTCAATGTCGCGGCGCTGATCGTTGTAGGCATCGATGTGCTTGGCTATCTCCATAGCCTTGTTGTAGTCCTTCTGCAGCAGGAGATCGACGGACATCTTGCCGCTCTCTATGCGTCCGGAGGCGTTGAGGCGAGGCCCGATCTTGAAGACGATGTCGTTCATCGTTATCTCGTGTCCCGCAAGGCCGCAGATATCTACCAGCGCCTTGATGCCTACGCTGGGATTCTGGTTGAGCTTCTTAAGTCCGTGGAAGGCCAGGATGCGGTTCTCGTCGGTCACCTCGACAAGGTCTGCAGCGATGCTGAGGGCGCAGAGGTCGAGCAGGGTGAGCAGTTTCGCAAACGGTATGCCGTTGTTCTTGGCAAAGGCCTGCATGAACTTGAAGCCCACTCCGCATCCGCAGAGGTGCTTGAAGGGATAGGCGTCGTCCTCGCGTTTGGGGTCGAGAATCGCTACGGCATCGGGCAGTACTTCGTCGGGAGTGTGGTGGTCGCAGATGATGAAGTCAATGCCAAGACTTTTGGCGTAGGCAATCTCGCTGATGGCCTTGATGCCACAGTCGAGGATGATGATGAGTGATATGCCGTGCTGCGCGGCATAGTCGATGTTGGCCTTGCTGACACCGTAGCCCTCATTATATCGGTCGGGGATGTGGTATTCTATGTTGCTGTAGAACTGGTTGATGAACTTGTAAACCAGAGCCACAGCGGTGCATCCGTCCACGTCATAGTCGCCGAAGACGAGTATGCGTTCCTTTCGGCCTATGGCATCGTTGAGACGGTCAACGGCCTGGTCCATATCCTTCATCAGAAATGGGTTGATAAGGTCGTTGAGGGCAGGATGGAAGAAGCATTTTGCCGCCGATTCTGTTGTGATGTTATGGCGCACGAGATGTGCTGTCAACACCGGAGAGATGTTGAGTTTCTCACTGAGTTCCCTGGCCTGACGCTCCTGTCTCTCAGTTGTCTCGCGTATGTTCCATTCAAATGTCATTCTGCCTCAATAGTCTGTTCTGTCTCAAGGGTGCTGTTCTGCCGTCTGAAGCTTTCTCATGTTCAGGCGTGTTATGCGACCGTCCTTTGTTATTTCTGCCGATACGATGTATTTGCCGTAGTGCTCCCTTGTAGGGTCGGTGCGGTCTATGTGCTGCTCTGCACCAAACTGCGCCTTCAGCAGCGTCACGCCGTCTTCCGTCGTCTTCTTCTCTACCTTGAAGTCGTCGAGGATATGCCAGTTCATGTTCTCTATGTCGGATGGGCTGTATAGCCTCCTCATGTATGTCAGAACATCGCTGCTGGTGGCGTTGGTGCGGTTGAGGAAGGAGGATAGCGTCTCGGTGACGGTTTCCAACAGCTTACTCTCGTTGTTGGCGTTGATGGCCTGGAAGAAATGGCGGCAGGTGGTGCGGGCCAGGTCGGCTTCCTCGGGGGTCACCTCTTTCTCCTTCATCTTATTAACATACTCCTGGGCCTCAGCGGCGTGACGTCCATCAGGATGCTGTGCCAGATACTGCACGTATGAGGCCATAGTGCCTATACGGTCGGCAAAGGCATAGTCGATGGAGTCTATCATGTTTGCCACCTCGCCCTTGTGGGGAGAGTCAGGATGCTTGCGCATATACTCCTCCAGTGCACCTTTTGAGGCGCTCACGACGGCGTTGCTCCAATCGGCATCATTCTGGTGCATCTCCTCCAACCGACCTGCAATGGCGTTGCGGTGCTCCATCGGGGCATCCTTGAAGCGTGTCAGATACGCCTGCATGACCTCCTGACTGTTGCTGCTGAGAGCGTATTCGTATTCTGCCTGCTCCTTCTGGCTGACGGCATCTTCATAGTAGAAATAGCCCACGACGCATGCAGCAAGGGCAATGATAAAGGAGATGACCAGCAGCAGGCACGACTTCTTCTTGCCCTTAGGCTTCTTGGCAGGCTTGAAAGAAGTCTGAGAGGATGAAGAGGATGTCTGACCACCTGTAGCAGCAGGTGATTCCTCACTATCCGGATGAGTGATGTATCCGGCTATTTGTATGCCGCATCCAGGACAGGTAGCGGCTCTGTCACTCACTTGGTGTCCGCATTCAGGACAGGTTATTAACATGGACTCGAATTAACAAACAGTTTCGAATTAACAAATTAACAAATTAACGAACCCCGAGCGAAGCGACTATAAAAAGCTGCCCGTTGTTGCCCCTGCGGGGCGGGCATGCTTTTTA
>CAJOOC010000110.1 GCA_905236165.1 uncultured Prevotella sp.
TCTTTGATTTGGACAGAAATTATTATAATTATTATAATTGCTTTGCAGCAGAATATGCCTCGTGCGGAGCCTTAATTATTCTAATTATAATAATTTCTGTCCATTTCAATGTTACTTCAGTTGTCCGGCAGCGTTGTAGATCTTGCCGTTCTTCTCTATGACGAGCTGACCGTTCTGGATTCTCTTAACGGGAACGGGGACGCTAACGTTAACATTGCTGATGCCCGTTGCTTCGCTTGCGAAGACTACCTGCATAGCCTTGGCTGTGTTGGCAGGAGTGTCAAGAACCAGGAAGGCCTTCTTCGCTGCTATAGAGCCGCTGGTGCATGGCACGAACTGCACGTCCTTGCCGTCGTTCACCGGTGCGAGGATATAGATGGTCTGCTGGTTGTTAGCGTATTTATTCCATGCCGTAGCATCTGTAGCATCGCCCGTAAGTGAACCCTTGGCGGTGTTGGGCTCTGTTGCCAGAACAGGAATATCATACGTGCCTGCCTTGCCCTGCAGCACAACGCCTGCCGCGCTGCCAATCTCCGTTACCTTCGTAAGAGTGACGGTGTTCTCAGATACCGTTGCGGTGTAAGCTGTCAGCCCCTCTACCTGTGAGAAGTCCAGAGCCTTGTCGGTATAGAGCGTAGCCCATCCTGCGGATGAAACGGTAGCGGTAACGGTCTGTGCGGCAAGCTCCACGAGCTGACCCGTCACGGTGACAGGTGTACCGAGGCGATAGGTATTACCGCCGCTGTGGCAATAGATGTCAATGGTCACGTTGCCCGTGAGCTGCATCTCATTCACCTTATATGTAATGCTATGTATTTCGCCCTTGCTCAGAGAGAAGGTCTTATTATTATTGGTACGGTCTCCATTGATGCTTATCTCGGCCTTGCTTGTTGCATCCACCGGCTGCACCTTTGCCGTGATAGTGTAAGGTATGAAGGCATATCCCTCAGGAACAATGAATGTCATAGTAGCACCTGGGTTGTCATAGTCACAGTTCAACTTGACGGTGAGGTTCTCCTTCTGAGAATTGTCTGTCGTAGCAGCGAAGCTTGCACCCATGTCAGATGGCATTATCTCCTTACAGGTGGATACCATGCTGGAAACTTCTGGAGCAGTCGTCACATTTGTCTGAATGTTCCATGTGAGCGTGCCTGCACCAGCCACCTGTGTAGCCTCGCCGAAGCCGCCGCGGCTGTTGGCAGCGCGAACGGTATAGAGGCCTGTGCCGAAGTTAGAAACGTCGTAGCTCTTGTCTGCGGTCAGTGCCACGAATGCGCCGTCCTTCTCAATGAGGAATGCCTCAGCATCGCTCTCCCAAGCGAGGGTGCTGCCGCTGAGCGTAACGCTGCTTACTGTAGCCTGCACAACATAGCTTGCTGCCGTTGCAGCCCAGTTGCCAAGGGTATACTCCATTGTGTATGTGGCAGCCTCGTCTGCGGTGAGGATAGTATTGAACTTATTGCCGTTCTTGGTCTGATTATTTTCTCTGTATGTGAACTGTAAGGTATTGCTACTTGGTGTGATGTCTGTGCCAGAAGCGTTCTTCGTACCATACTCGCCAGTGCCCTGAACGTATGTGGTGTTCATGTTAGATGTATTCCAGCGCGTAGATGCTAACTTGCTGCCATTATCCTTAAGCGTGGTGTTAAGGAACACGCAGACAGGACCGTTGTTCACGCTGCTCCAAGCGCGACCGAAGTTATAGTCGCTGCCGCCGTTCTCAATCACACAGTTGTTGAAGACATAGAGCTCAGAGTTCGCTGTCATTGTAGTACCGCGGTTGTCGTTGGAGAGTGTCACGCCGTCGTAGTAAACGCGGCTCTGTCCGCACATATAGTCAACGCAACCGGAGATCTTGCCGCCCTTGAAGTAGAAGAATGCACCGCTGCTGTGGCTGTAGTATGTGTCCTGATGAGAGTAGAGCCATACATTGTTGCAGATGGTGTAGTTACCCTCGTCCTTCAGCGAGGCAGCACGACCCGTGCTGTTGCCGTAAGGATAGTTGTTCCAGAGCGTCAGGTCCTGCAGGTAGTTGTACTGTCCTTTATTATATAATAAGGTGGCGGTGCCCAGACCCTCCTGCGTAGGAACGTTGGTGATGATGGTGCCGTCAAGGCTCTCACCGATGAGGGATACGTATGAGCCGGTAATCTGTGTGGTCTCAGCATCGTCACCCAG
Organism: uncultured Prevotella sp.; assembly: GCA_905236165.1. Taxonomy (GTDB): domain Bacteria; phylum Bacteroidota; class Bacteroidia; order Bacteroidales; family Bacteroidaceae; genus Prevotella. The sequence continues at coordinate 2,179 of CAJOOC010000110.1, forward strand.
ATCGTATGTGCCGTTCTTCAGGAATATCTTCACGGGGTTGTTGGCCGAAGCATTGGCATTTGCGTAAGCCAGCGCACCGAGAAGATTTTCGCCATTCCTGCGGTCCGTACCGCTGTTGTCAACGACAACATATCCATTCTCTACATTCAGATTTACATAGTTGGCATAATAGGTGATATCAGCTGTAGGAACTGTAGAGGTCATGGCAAAATCACCCGTGCCGTCAGTCGCGGTGTACCAACCTATGAACTGCTTACCCTCCACAGCGGGTGCCGTAGGCAGGGTGCCGATGGCCTGACTCTCTGTTCCGTCGTTGTAAACCGTCTTAGTGGCAACAGTCTCCTCGCCGTTAACGAAGTTGACGGCGTATTTGTAGAGAGTGCTGACAGACTCCACCTTGATGTATGGGCAGTAGCTTGGGTTTGTGAATGTCAGCGTTGTTGCCTCGCCTTCATAGTACATTACGGTAACATCGCTATGGCTTCCCTTCCAACATCCAGTGCCGCTGAGGCTGGCAGAGGCCACGGTCTCATTGTTGGCATTGGTGATGGTGGCTGTACCGTTGTTGTATGTACAGTTACCGATGGTGAACTTCATATTGCCCGTAGCCTTTACGGTCAGCGTCACGCCATTGAAGCCGTGTTCATTCCAATACTGTCCACTTACTGTAACAACGGCATCGTCAGCATCAGCCTCCACGCGCTCATTAGCGGCATTGACGCCGAAGCTGACCTGTGTGCCCTGCACCTGCTCCTCGCTGGTGAGGATGCTGCCCGTCTCGTTGTTCAGAATCATCTCAACGCTGTAGCTTGGTATCACGCCGTTGTTGACAGTGACATTAACGCTCTTTGAGTCGTCCTGATATGTGGCATCGCCTGTCTGCGACACGGTGATGACAGCAGTACCGTTGGCCACAGCTGTGATGAGGCCTTTCTCGTCAACAGTGGCAATCAGAGGATTGTCCGACTTATAGGTCAGAGCCACCGTTGCAGAGCTGGTAGGATTAAGCTGCAATGTTGGATTGTCAGCAGTAAGCGTAACCGACTCAGCAGGCAGGTTCAGGCTGAGGTCAGAAGGCTGACGCTGCTCAATGGCAGGATAAGCCACAGAGATGCCGGAAGGATAAAAATTACCTTTCATCTCTATAATATCAATGGTCTCTGCCGTGCCGTTGTATGTATATGTGACGGTCTGTCCAGATGCTGATGTTGCGTCCTCTCCTGCAAAAGAGAAATCAGTTGTCGTTGGAGAACCTGCTGTTGCTGTGTATGTCACTACCATACCCTTTACAGCGGGAATGGTGAAGACTGTTCCCTTGTTCACCTGTGCGCGGTTATCAGCTGATGTGGTATTCCACTTACCTTTTGAGCCTTGTACACCGGCATCCTGTACTGCATTTATCTTCATCACCACGTCAAGCGGTGTATTATTGATAGTGGTCTGTGCGGCATAGTAACCTATGTTTCCTTCCACACCCGCTGACGGCGCTCCGTTCGCTGTAGCGAAGGTCCAGTTGACTGTTGCGGCGGCATCGCCCAGAGCCACGCTGTTGTCTGCAAAGACAGGTGTGAATGTCAGGTCGCTATTGACAGTTACATTAGCACCTAAGGCGTAGGTCTGCTCTGTAGCCCAATAGGTCTGCGTCTTTCCTTCCACATAGTACATACGCCCTTTAGGCAGGGTATAGGTGCCGCCGTTGGCTACGGTGGTGTTTGATGGGGCACTGCCCTGCGTCAGCGTAACGCCGGAGAAGTCGAATGTAATGTTGCGGAGATTGTTGATGGTGACATCTGCCGATGCCACATCTGAATCTTTCAAACCATCGGCAACGGCGAAGGCCTTTACGGTGCAGACACTGTTGACAGTGAATGGCTCTGTATATTGAGTGCTGCCAGTTGTAGGGGTTGTACCATCGGTGGTATAATAAATGGTCGCATTCTCGGTAGAGGTTGAAATTGTCACCGTAGAGGCAGATAGGTAAGTATCACCCTCTTTAAACGAAATACTAGGCTTTACGGCTTTAGACGCATCCTGTTCTTCTACAGAAACAAAAAGAATACCTGTTTCTCCACTATATGTGAATGAATGATCTCCTGCCGCAACGCCTGAAAATGTATATACTCTTACATTATAGTTTTCTGTATTACTACTGTTGGTGTAGTCGGTTCCAGTATTATTGGCTATTTCTGTACCATCAAACTTGAAAGTTTTGGTATTATTTGATGATAACGACTGCACAATTGTTACTGTAGTTGTCGTTGACGTAGTAAATGAGATGGAACTACTACTATTTAATTTTAATCCCTGTGTATAGGATACACTATTGTATATACCTGTATACTTAGTGTTAAAACCTCCGCCAGAGTTAACTGTAAAGAAGTTTGCCGTAGATTGGGTAGCACTACCATTAAGCGACAAAGTGTACGTTGCCGCATTCACTAAATTCTTGCCCCCTCCATAAAGTAGTAGGAAAGTTAGGGCTAACAGATAGTAAAGTTTTTGTTTCATGTTAGTAAATTTTATTGTTGTTGTTGAAATAATATCTGGCATGTATGCTGCTTTGTTTCGCGGTCGTAGTTGATGCCTACGAGTATCAGCCTGTCGGCGTGCTGCCTTATCTTCTCCGGATATTGCCGGCGTCTGATCTGATCGATGGCGGCATCGGCATCTTTGTTTACCTTCAGCTCTATTACGATGGCCGGCGAGTCAACGTTTTTGCGCGGCAGGAGCACGATGTCGGCAAATCCCTTGCCCGTAGGCAGCTCGCGATGCATCACGTAGTCGTTCCGGGCATAATAGTAGGCAATGCTGAGTACGCAGGCCAGGGAGTTCTCGTTGTTGTAACTCAGTATGCTGGTGTTCTCGTCGTGTGCTGCCTCTATGCCCTTTGCCACTGCCTCGGCATCTCCGTCGAGGGTGTCGCGCAGCAATTGCTCCGACTTCTGCAAGGCATCCACCACGGGCTTCCAGTTGTTGGCCTTCACGGCATTCACCATCTCGCCCGCCACCTCGCGGTTAGGTATCCAGCATTCATCCCTGCGCCAGTCATAGCTGAGGTATCCCAGATGAATGAGTACCGTCAGCACATCGTCCTTGCTGCTAATCTCATTCATGTCGTTGCCGAAGCCGGTAGGATCCACCTTTATACGCTCGCCTGCCAGCATTTTGATGGCATCATCTTTCAAGCCCTCGTAGTTCATCTGTATGTAGTCGGCCACAGAGTCGAAAGCACTGGTCGAGGCCCAGTAGCTGCGGCAGCGACGGCTCCTTATGGCCTGCATCACGCTGTTGGGGTTGAAGATAGACACCTCGTCACCTATCTGATAACCGTCGTACCATTTCTCCAGTTCATCAAAATCCATATTGTGCTTGCTGGCCAGTGCCTTTACCTCGTCTTTGGTGAAGCCGAAGGAAGAGGCCATGCCGCCGGGTTCCACCACAGAATACTCTATGAAGTTGTTGAGAGCCGACTGAGTGTTGTATTTCTTTATGGGCAGTATGCCCGTCATATAAACCCCGGCGAAGACGAGTTTTCCGCTGATGCTTTTGAACATGCGACGGAGCCAGTTGACGTAGTTGTCCATAGCCCGTGTCTCGGGTCTGAACTCACGGCAGATGGCATCCCACTCGTCGATGATGAAGACGAACCTCTCCCCTATGACTTCGTAGATGCGCATTAGCAGGTCCATCAGGTCGTCACCCTCCTGAGCCGGAACCTGCGGGTATGCTTTGCCAATGTCTTGCCTCAGTGCCGCATCGACATACGTCACAATGTCGCCGTCATGATAGCGGGTGGTGAAGTCCGTCAAGTCAAGATAGATGACGGGATATTTGTTCAGGTGCTGCTCAAAGGACGGGTCACCGGCAATCTTCAGGTCGGCAAAGAGGCTGCGCGAGTCACACGTCCTGTCGTAGTATGCTGCCAGCATAGCCGCTGCCACCGACTTGCCGAAGCGACGGCTGCGCGAGACACACGAGTAGCTGCGCTCCGTGAAGAGAGTGCCGTTTACCACGGCTATCAACCCGGACTTATCGACATATTCACTATTGCGGGCGCGTCTGAATGCTTCATTGCCTATGTTGAGATACCTACCCATGCTTAGCTATTAGTCCATCACACCTTATTTATATACGCATGCGCGAGTAAAGGGGATATACCGTTGCAAAGTTACGAATAATTTGTTGAACTCCAAAAAGTTTGAGGCATTTTTTTTCATCCAACCCCGAAATTCGCGGAATATTACGGCGAAATTCGAGGGTTTAGAGAAGACAACAAGTACAACTTTGAGAATTCTTTTCACCCATCGTGGCATCCTGCATTGTCTTTGTTGTCATAGTTGTCTCCCTTTACTTCCGAAGCTGTCCGAAGCCAGGGACGTGGGCGTCCCGCCCGCGAAACTATATTCGATAATATGCCTATGGCATCGGCTGCGCAACGGGTGGTAGGGACGCCCACGTCCCTGGCCTCCTGAACTTATTGTCAAACTGGAAAAGAAAAATGCAGGCACTTTTTCTTGCATATCTCAAAACTTAATCGTACCTTTGCACACAAATTATGAATTACGTGCACATCTTTATAATAAGGAAATCACACTATAACTGTAATATGAGACATATATATTCATTGCCGATGCTCTTGCTCCTGCTGCCGCTCATCACGGCCTGCACGGGCAAAAAGTTTCATCTTGAGGGTAACATCACCGATGCGAAGGACTCCCTGCTCTACCTGGAGCACATGAGCCTGGACGGTCCTGTAGCCATTGACTCTGTAAAGCTGCCCGATGACGGTGCCTTCTCCTTCAGCGAAGAGGCCGGCGAGGCGCCGGAGTTCTACCGTCTGCGCATTGCAAGCAGTATCATCAACCTCTCCATCGACTCCACCGAGACGGTGACCGTGAAAGCCTCTTACCCCACGATGGCAAGCCAGTATGAGGTGAAGGGCAGCGACAACTGTCAGAAGATCAAGGAACTGTCAATCATGCAGATGCAGCTGCTGAGCCGCGCCATTGCCGTCAACCACGACGAGAGGTTAGGCGTAAGGCAGGTGGAAGACTCTGTGCAGGTCCTCGTAGACCAATATAAAGAGGTGGTGCGCAACAACTACATCTTCAAGGAGCCACAGAAGGCATACTCGTACTTCGCCCTGTTCCAGGCCCTTGGCAGCCGGCTCATCTTCAACCCCAGGGAGTCGGACATGGACATACGCACCTTTGCCGCAGTAGCAACGGCATGGGACACCTACTATCCCGGTGCGGTGCGCGGAGAGAACCTCCATAACATCGCCATCGAGGGACTGAAGGTGTTGCGTGCCAATATGAATCGCCGCAACGGGCCTGCCATCGACCTCGACAAGCTGGAGGTGACAGGCGTCATCGATGTTCCGCTGCTCGACAACAAGGGTGTGAAGCGCTCGCTGAGAGAGCTCAACGGCAAGGTGGTGCTGCTCGACTTCCATGCCTTCTCCATGAGTGGCTCTACGGAGCGCATCATGATGCTGCGCGACCTCTATAATAAGTACCACGCACAGGGACTGGAGATATACCAGGTGTCGGTAGATCCTGACGAGCACTTCTGGAAGACGCAGACCGCGGCCCTGCCCTGGATTAACGTCTACGACCCCAACGGGCCTTCGTCAACATACCTGCAGCGATATAACGTGCAGCAGATACCTACGTTCTTCCTCATAGACCGCAACAACATACTCTATAAGCGCGACATTCAGATGAAAGACCCGGGGGCGGAGATAGAGAAACTGCTGAAGTAGTTAACAGTTATTAGTTACGAGTTACTAGCGAAACTAATGGTCAATGGTCAATGTTCAATAAAAACGAAAAACTTCCTTCGGTAATACTCTTCGACTTCGGGGCGGTATTGGTGGGGCTCGACAAGCAGCGGTGCATCAATGCGCTGCAGCAGGTGGGGCTCGACAATATCGCGAGCTATGTTGATGAGCATCGCTCAGAAGACCTCTTCCACAGGCTTGAACTGGGCGGGAGCGCCGAAGTGTTCTGCCGCGAGGCCCGCGAGAGGAGCAACGGCAACCCCACCGATGCCGAGGTGGCATGGGCCTGGGAGCAGCTGCTCACGGGAGTGCCCCTGCAGAAGCTGCAGCGCATCAGGCAGCTGAGACAGCGCGGATATCGCACCGCCGTGCTCTCAAACACCAACTGGATACACTGGAATCAGGCGCTAAGGGATTTCTTCTCCATCGAAGGCCTGACCATCGACGACTATTTCGACCACGTCTTCCTGTCGTGCGACCTCCGCATGGTGAAGCCAGACCCCAGAATCTTTGAGGCCGTAGCCGACACGATGCAATGCCGCTTCGACGAGATACTCTTCATCGACGACTCCGCAAGAAACTGTGAAGGGGCACGCAGCAAAGGCATACACACCTACCACGACCCTACGGGCAACGACTGGATAGGGCTCACCGCCACCGATGAGGGCATCATGAAGATGATGCAGGGAAACACCGCCCAGCCTTCGGCATGCATCATAGGTAACTTCGACGGCGTGCATCTGGGACACCGGCACATCATCAACAGGCTGAAGGAGATAGGGCAGGAGCGCAACCTGCATACCATCGCCGTGACATTCAACACCCATCCACGGGCGCTCTTCGACAGTTCGTTCACGCCCAGCTACCTCACAACGATAGAGGAGAAGACCGCGCTGCTGAGGGAAAGCGGCATCGACGAGGTGCGCGTCATCCCCTTCACAAGGGAGTTTGCAGGCACTACGGCCCGCGACTTTATGAAGTACTCTCTGCGCGATGAAATGGGCGTAAAAGTGCTGCTGCTGGGTTATGACAACCGCTTCGGCAAACGCAACATGGACGAGGACTTCCATGCCTACGAGCAATACGGGAAGGAACTCGGCATAGAGGTGTTGCTGGCAGAGGCCGTCGACGTAGAGGAGCAAGGCGAGAATGTCAGGGTGTCATCGTCACACATACGCCACCTTATAGCCGAAGGCCGCATGGAGGAGGCCACACAATGCCTGGGACGTCACTTCTGTGTCAGCGGCACCGTGGTTCACGGACACGAAGAAGGGCGCCGCATGGGGTTCCCCACTGCCAACATCATGCCCCAGCCAACGAAGCTGCTGCCTCCCAACGGGGCCTACGAGACGATGGTGACGGTGGAACGCAGCGATGCCGCACCTATGCAGGCAATGACAAACATTGGCTACAGACCTACCTTTAAGGACGAGAAAGCCATCACAATAGAGACAAATATCTTCGATTTCACCGGGGATTTATACGATAAGGACATCACCATAGCCTTCGTGCGCAAGATACGCGACGAACAGGCTTTCCCCTCAACCGAAGCCCTCAGGCAACAACTGATAAAAGACAGGGAAGAGGTGAGGGGCTTTAAGCTTTAAGCTTTAAGCTTTGAGCTTTGAACTTTAAGCTTTGAGCTTTAAAATTTGAGATTTAAGCTTTGAACTTTGAACTTTAAACTTTGAGATTTAAGCTTTGATGTGAGACGTTAACTTTCAATTTTCAACTTTCAACTTTCAATTTACTAAGCATGATAAAGGCACTACTATATCTGGCCTGCTTTCTGGCAGCACAGGTCACATCGGCATTCATCGTACAGGTGATAGTAAGGATATTCTTCCCCCACCTGACCTCAGACAACACTACGATATTACTCGCCTCCACCGCCCTGGGGGCTGTAATTCTCATAGCGCTGTTCCTCGCCATGCGCTGGTGCACCGTCAGCAGGAACTACATCCGCACACGTCCGTGGGGATTCCTTTCATGGTGTGTGCTGCTCGCATTAGGAATGGTGATACCGCTGACATGGGTGGAAGAGCATCTGCCGGACTTCATGCAGGTGAACATCATCACCAAGGAGATGGCAGGCATGCTGAGGTCGTCCGAAGGGTACTTCATTATCTGCATGCTCGCACCGCTCATGGAGGAGATACTCTTCCGCGGAGCCATGATACCCGCGCTGATGAAGTGGCGTGAGAAGAAAGACAGTCCCGCCAAGGCGCGATGGATGGCAATAGGCATCTCAACCGTGTTCTTTGCACTGGCCCACGCCAACCCCGCACAGATACCCCACGCACTCATTGCTGGAACGCTGCTGGGATGGCTCTACACCAAGACCCATAGCGTAGTGCCTGGTCTGATAATACACTGGATAAACAACTCTGCGGCTTACGCCATAGCCAACATGTTCCCAACGCTGCCCATCGACGCAAAGCTGGCAGACTACTTCAACGGAAACCAGTGGGGCGTGCTGCAGGCTGTAATAGCATCGCTGCTCATCGCTGCACCGTCGCTCTACCAGCTTATTATCAGGCACAACAGCCCTGAGTACAACCTAAACAAACGATAACCCCGCCAATGAAGACTTTTGAAGAACTGGGTGTATGCTCAGACATCTGCCGCGCCATTGAGGAACTGGGCTTTGAACATCCCATGCCCATACAGGAGACCGTCATACCCCTGCTCTACTCATACGACAGGGGTACGGACATCATAGCCCTTGCACAGACGGGCACAGGAAAGACGGCAGCCTTCGGACTGCCACTGCTGCAGATGGTGGAGCCCCATCCGCCCATAGGAGGGCCTCGAGGGGCACAGACACAGGCCATAGTGCTGTCGCCAACAAGAGAGCTGTGCCTTCAGATTGCCGATGACCTGCGCGACTTCTCCAAGTATATGAAGGCCATCAACATCGTGGCGGTGTACGGCGGCACCAGCATCCGCGACCAGATTAGCGCCCTGCGTCACGGGGCACAGATTATCGTGGCCACACCAGGACGACTGATAGACCTCATGGAACGGGGCAAGGTTGATCTCAGCATGGTCAACAAGATAGTGCTCGATGAGGCCGACGAGATGCTCAACATGGGTTTCTCCGACAGTATCAACACCATCTTCGAGGCCATACCCGATGACAGGCAGGTGCTGCTCTTCTCGGCCACGATGAGCAAGGAGGTGGAGAAAGTGGCAAAGAGCTATCTGCGCGACTACCGCGAGGTGGTGGTAGGGTCGCGCAATGAGGGCGCGGAACACGTGAACCATATCTATTATATGGTGAATGCCAAGGACAAATACCTGGCTCTGAAGCGCATCGTGGACTATTTCCCACGCATCTACGGCATCGTCTTCTGCCGCACAAAGGTGGAGACGCAGGAAGTGGCCGACAAACTCATCAAGGACGGCTATAATGCCGAAGCGCTGCACGGCGACCTCTCACAAGACCAGCGTGACCTCACCATGCAAAA
>CAJOOC010000111.1 GCA_905236165.1 uncultured Prevotella sp.
ATAAAAACGACCACGAATTACTCGAATTTCACGAATTAGTTGCGCAACGCATATTGTTTGGCGTACATAAAATTCGTGTAATTCGTGTAATTCGTGGTAAAAACTATTCAGCGTACTTAAGCAACTACGCCTGCAGCAGTTTTGCAGAGCGTTTGATGAATCTGTCGAGGTCGGCACCTTTCAGGAGGCCTGTCTGCAAGAGGGCGAGGTCAATAATCTGCGATATGGTGTCGCTCTTGCCCTCGGTGTCGGCAAGTACAGCCTTGATGATTGCGTTGTCGCTGTTGAGCACAAGGTTGTAGGAGTCAGGCATCTGCTGATAGAAGCCCATTCCGCTCTGATAGCGTGAGATGTCCTTCATGCGGCGCATGTACTCGCTCTGTGTGAAGGTAGCAGGAACGCCGTCTTCGCCCATTGCCTGTATCTCAACGTTGATGGTGGCTTTCTCTATGGTAGGTAGCTTGCCCTTGAAGGCTTCAGTGAGTTTCTTGCTGTCATCCTCAGAGAGCTCCACCTTCTTGGCATCCTCCTTCACAATAAGACGCTCAAGGATGTCGGAGTCAACGCGCGTGAACCTTGATTTCTCCAGTTTCTGCTCCAACATTGAAACGACGGAGGTGTCCAGCTGTCCGTCCATGAGCAGCACGCTGTAGCCCTTGGCCTTTGCGGCCTCGATATAGGTGTACTCCTCTTCGGCGTTGTTGGCATAGAGATATACGAGTGTGCCGTCCTTGTCGGTCTGCTCTGAGGTGATGAGGGTCTTGTATTCCTCAAGGGTGAAGTATTTTCCTTCGGTGTCCTTCAGCAGCGTGAAGTCCTTGGCGCGATCATAGAATGCCTCATCGGTCAGCATGCCGAAGTTGATGAATATCTTCAGGTCGTCCCACTTCTGCTCAAAGTCCTTGCGGTCGTTCTTGAAAATGCCGGAAAGACGGTCGGCCACCTTCTTTGTAATATATGTGGCAATCTTCTTCACGTTGGCGTCGCTCTGCAGATATGAACGGCTCACATTGAGCGGAATGTCTGGCGAGTCGATGACACCATGCAGCAAAGTGAGGAACTCGGGTACGATGCCCTCCACCTGGTCGGTCACGAACACCTGATTGCAGAAGATCTGTATCTTGTTTCTCTGCAGGTCCATGTTTGATTGCACGCGTGGGAAATAGAGTATTCCGGTAAGGTGGAAGGGGAAGTCGACGTTGAGGTGTATCCAGAATAGGGGTTCGTCGCTCATGGGGTAGAGCGTCTTATAGAACTCTTTATAGTCCTCGTCCTTGAGACCTGAAGGCTGCTTTGTCCAGAGAGGCTCCACATTGTTGATGACATTGTCCTCATCGGTATCCTTCATCTTCTTCTCGTCCTTATCCCATTCCTGCTTCTTGCCGAAGACTACAGGCACAGCCATAAACTTGCAGTATTTGTTCAGAAGCATGGATATTTTACCCTCTTCGAGGAACTCCTTACAGTCTTCGCTGATGTGGAGCACGATATCAGAGCCGCGCTCTTCTTTATCGCAAGGCTCCGTCTCGTAGGCTGGCGAACCGTCGCACGACCATTTTACGGCTTCGGCGCCCTCCTTGTATGACTTGGTGAAAATCTCAACCTTGTCGGCTACCATGAAAGCAGAATAGAAACCCAGTCCGAAATGTCCGATGATACTGCCTGCATTCTCCTTGTATTTATCAAGGAAGTCTGTCACACCCGAGAAAGCAATCTGGTTGATGTAGCGCTCTATCTCATCCTCGGTCATACCTATGCCGTTGTCGGAGAATGTCAGCGTGCCGGCTCCCTTGTCGAGCTTCACGCTTACCTTCAACCCGTCGGTGCTACCGTTGAATTCACCCTGAGTAGCGAGGGTCTTCAGCTTCTGTGTGGCATCAACGGCGTTGCTCACCATCTCACGCAGGAAAATCTCATGGTCGCTGTAGAGAAACTTTTTTATTACGGGGAAGATGTTCTCTGTCGTAACCCCAATGTTACCTTTTGCCATTTCTATGAATATATTAATGTTGATTAAAGTCTGTTATGAGTGAAGATAAATCTCCACAAATCTATTGTGCATTAACAAATGCTGTGCCAAATAGTAGAAACAAAATATGACCTTAATGGTCAAAATAAATTGTGACATCCTGCGTTATGTTATAGATGAAAAGAATATTGGTATCTTTTTTATTGTCGATGATGTGTCTTCTGGCCTGGTGTGATGACAGTCAGACGGCATATAATTTCCTGCGCATTCCGGTGAGTGCTCATGCCGCTGCGCTGGGTGGCGACAATATCTCCATAATTGAGGATGATGCCTCGTTGGCTCTCTCCAATCCTGCCCTGCTCGGCTCCGTCAGTCATGGTACGGTTTCTTTGGGCTACATGAACTATATGGACGGGGTGAATATGTTTACTGCCGGCTATACGCATGTGGTGAACGAAAAGGCTACGGTGGGTGGTGCTGTGCATTATCTTAACTACGGCTCCATGCGCGAGATGAACGCTGACGGTGTCGATATGGGCACATTCTCTCCCTCAGACCTTGCTATGGAGGGACTCTTCTCGTATGCGCTGGCGAAGAATGTCGTTGGCGGTGTGGGAGCGAAGTTCGTCTATTCGAAGATAGGCCGCTTCAGCTCTACCGCTGCTGCTATCGACCTGGGTATCAATTACTATCACCCAGAGAAGGAATTCTCGGCCTCCTTTGCCGTAAGAAATCTTGGTGGTCAGCTGTCGGCCTACAATGATGAGTTTGAGAACCTGCCGATAGATGTTGCGATAGGTGCCACCTACGCCCTGCCGCAGATGCCTTTCAGGGTGTCGCTCACCTTTTCCGACCTCAACCATTGGGACTACGCCTTCCTGCGTCATGCTTCGGTGGGGGTGGATGTGATACTCACCTCGCAGTTCTATCTTGCCGCAGGCTATAATGCACGTCGCGGTAATGCGCTGAAGACGCATGACACCAACGGTGCAGAGTCAGCTCACGGGGCAGGCTGGTCGTTTGGTGGAGGACTGATGATGGAGAAGTTCAAACTGAACGTGTCTTACGGAAAGTATCATGTCAGCTCTTCAAGTCTCATGGTGAATGCAGCGTTTACAATCTTCTGAATGGAGGGTAAATAGGAGAAATCGGAATAGTCGGAATAATCAGAAAAAACAATATGCTTAACTCTATAAACCATTTCATTGAAGAACTCCCGCTTGATGTGGAGCCTCGCGGACTTTATGAGCCCGTCAGTTATGTTATGTCGCTTGGCGGTAAGCGCCTTCGTCCCCAGCTGATGCTGATGTCATATGCCCTGTGGAAGGAAGATACCGATGCTGTTCTGCCTCAGGCTGTTGCGCTGGAGATGTATCATAACTTCACGCTCCTTCACGACGATGTGATGGACAATGCTGATATGCGTCGCGGCATGCCTACTGTTCATAAGCGCTGGGATGTGAATACCGCCATCCTTTCTGGCGACAATATGCTATGCATGGCCTTCAGGATGATGGGCGAATGCATGGATGCCGAGGTGTTTGACTGCTTTGCCCGCACCACGATAGAGATTAATCACGGACAGCAGTATGACATCGACTTTGAAAGCCGTCAGGATGTGACAGAGTCGGAGTATATGGAGATGATTCGCCTTAAGACGAGTGTGCTCCTTGCCTGCGCCATGAAGATTGGTGCCCTGCGCGCTGGTGCGCCAAAGGAGGATGTTGAGAGACTGTACCGCTTTGGCGAGTGTATGGGGCTGGCGTTCCAGCTTCAGGACGATTATCTCGACGTCTACGGTGACCCAAAGGTATTCGGCAAGGCCATCGGTGGTGACATCATGGAGAACAAGAAGACCTTCATGCTCATCAACGCTCTTCTTCGTGCTGAGGGAAAAGACAAGGAGGAGTTACTCCACTGGATTGGCGGCAGGGACTTTGACCGTCAGGAAAAAGTGTCTGCGGTGACTGCTCTCTACGATAAGCTTGGCATTGACAAACTGGCCCAATCGAAGATTGAGGATTACTATAATATGGCAATACAATCGCTTGATGAGGTAAATGTTACGGAAGAACGTAAAGTTGCCTTGCGCACCTTTGCTGAGCAGATACTGAAGAGAGAAAAATGATACGTTTCATCGATACCCATATACACCTTGACGGTGAAGAGTATGATGCTGATCGCCAGCAGGTAGTATCACGTGCCGTAGCCTCTGGAGCAGAGATGCTCTTCGTACCGGGCATCAACCTCGCTTCGGTAGGAACGGTGAAAGATGTTTGTGCTACCTATCCCGATGTGTGTCGGGGTATGATAGGCCTCCATCCCGAGGATGTGAAGGCGGACTACAGGGAGGTGCTTGCCGAGCTGAGGACCCATCTTGACGACATCCCTTGGATAGCCATAGGCGAGATAGGTCTTGACTACTACTGGTCCCGCGAATTTGAGAACGAGCAGCAGGAGGCGTTCGAGGTTCAGGTGGAGTGGGGCAGTGAACGCTCCCTTCCGCTGATGATACACAGCCGTAAGGCCCAGAACGATATAGTGCATATCCTTCGCGGCAAACAAGGAGTGCGTGGCGTGTTCCATTGCTTTACGGGCAACGCTCATGAGGCTGAGGAACTGCTTTCTTTTGACGGTTTCTGTCTGGGCATCGGTGGTGTGCTGACATTCAAGAAGAGTAACCTTCCTGAGACTCTGGCTGCTGCAGTACCTTTGCAGCGCATTGTGCTTGAGACGGATGCTCCCTATATGGCTCCCGTACCCCACAGAGGAGAGCGAAACGAATCGTCTTTTATAGTTAATATAATAAACAGACTGGCAGAGGTTTATAATGTCTCACCTGAAGAAGTGGCACAAGTTACTACACGTACTGCAAAAAAGATGTTTCAAATTAACGAATTAACAAATTAACGAACCCCGAGCATAGCGACTATAAAGAATTGCCCGTAGTTGCCCCAGCGGGGCGGGCGAATTCTTTAAGAAGCATTGCGAGCGGGTCGGCGAAAGCCAATTAACAAATTGGCATCGCCGAACTTCTTAATGCTATAGTTAACATATTAAAGAATTGAAGAATTGTTTTTACATACTCCTCTTGTCTGTGCTCCTTGTGGGCTGTGATGCTGCGTCCTACGTTAAGAAGGGCGATAAGGCACGTGCCATAGGAGAATACTATATTGCAGCTGATTACTACCGCAAGGCGTACAGCAAGACCCCTTCGGCAGAGAAGGAACTGCGCGGTCAGCGTGCTCTCATGATGGCAGAGTGCTATGGTCACATTTATAATACTCAGAAGGCCCTCGGAGCCTATCGTAATGCCATAAGATACAATATTGCTACCCCTGGCGACAGGCTTGCCTACGCTCGTCTGCTGCTAAAGAATGGCGACTATAAGGCTGCGCTGACAGAGTTTGAGCAGCTTCGTGACTCCATGCCTGACAATGTGTTAGTGAAGAACGGGCTTCTCTCTGCCACTAAGGCTCCTGAATGGAAGAAGGAGGGCTCTGCATACAAGGTGAAGAAGATGGATGTATTCAATTCCCGCCGCGATGATTATTCCCCCTGTCTTGGCGGTGAGGACTATGACAAGCTATACTTCACCTCTACCCGCAATGATGCTGACGGCGATGAGCTCAGCGGAGTGACAGGCATGAAGGCTGCTGACATCTTTTTTTCAGAGATGGACGACAAAGGCAAATGGAGTCGTCCCGAGCCCATCGGTACGGGTCTGAACAGCGAGAATGACGAGGGAGCCTGCTATATCACCCCTGACGGTCAGGAGATGTATCTCACCCAGTGTACGTCCAACCCTACCTATCCCCGATATGCCCAGATAGTAGTGGCGAAGCGTTCAGATGCCTCATGGGGAAAGCCCTCGGCATGCGAAATTACGAAGGACACCCTCTCTGTCTTTGCTCATCCAGCTGTCTCGCCCGATGGTGAGTGGCTGTATTTTGTCAGCGACATGCCCGGCGGCAATGGCGGCTATGACATCTGGCGCTCACGCATCACATCGATGGGACCGATGGGTGTACAGAACCTTGGAGAGCCCATCAATACCCCGGGCAACGAGATGTTCCCCACCTTCAGGCCCAATGGCGACTTCTACTTCTCTTCAGACGGCCATCCCGGCATGGGTGGTTTGGATATCTTCATTGCCAAGATAGGAAAAGATGACCGCTATCACATAGAACACCCCGGGTATCCACTAAATTCTATGGCTGATGACTTCGGAATGACCTTCGAGGGTCAGCACAACCGAGGCTTCTTCTCTTCCAGCCGGGGCGACGGCAGGGGAAACGACCATATCTTTGCATTTGAGAACCCCGAGGTGGTTCAGACCATCAAGGGATGGGTCTACGAGATTGACGGCTATGAGCTACAGGCAGCCGACGTGCGCATAGTAGGAAGCGATGGCACCAATGAGCGCATGGGCGTGAAGAGCGATGGTAGCTTTGAGTATCTTCCCACACCTGGAGTGGAATATATCATCCTGGCTACCTGCAACGGTTTCCTAAACCATAAGGAGGAATTGAAGGTTCCGACGGGGGTGAAAGAATCTGAGACGTACACCCTGCAGTTCCCCTTGGCCAATATCTCCGTTCCGGTATTGGTCGACAATATCTTCTTTGAGTTTGACAAGGCCCGCCTGCTGCCTTCCAGCGCGCTGGCCCTTGACTCGCTGGTGCTGTTGCTCAACGAAAACCCCAACATCACCATCGAACTGTCCGCTCATACCGACTACAAGGGTAGCAACGACTACAACAAGACTCTCTCCCAACGACGCGCCGAGGCTGTTGTGGAATACCTTATTGGCAAGGGCATCCCTTCAGAGCGACTCACTCCTGTGGGCTATGGTGAGGATAATCCCAAGCGCATAAGGAAAAAGGTGGCTGAGCGCTATGCATGGCTCAAGGAAGGCGACGTGCTTACTGAGGAGTTCATACAGAAGCTGAAGCCTGCCGAGCAGGAGACGGCCAATGCCCTGAACCGCAGAACGGAATTCAAGGTGTTGCGTACCACATATAATATGTTTGACGAGAACGGCAACCTGAAGAATGTGCCCAAACCCCGCAAACCGCAAATTGACGAGGATGCAAACGATGAATTCTTCTTTGAATAGGCTCCCAGAGGATTTCGCGGCCTACACCCGTGAACTGTTTGGCGAAGAACGTTGGGAAAGGTATCTCGCATCTTTCAACGATACTCCCCCAGTGTCCATACGTCTGAACCCATTCAAGGCAACTGCCGGCATTGGGATACCTTTATCGGGAACGGACAAGATGCCTGTCCCGTGGTGCTGGAACGCCTGGTATCTTGCCGAACGCCCTGACTTTACCGCTGATCCTCTGCTCCATGCAGGCACCTATTACGTTCAGGAGGCGGCATCGATGTTCCTTGATGAGATGATGCGACAGCTGCCAATGCCTGTTGAGGGCAGAGTACTGGATTTGTGTGCCGCACCAGGTGGCAAGTCAACACTTATGAGAGCCGTCCTTGCCGATGAAGTGACGCTCTATAGCAACGAGCCCAACAGAAAGCGTGCAAACATCCTGATGGAGAATATGCAGAAGCAGGGCCACCATAACGTTGTTGTTACCAACAACTTCCCCGCTGACTATCAGAGGGCAGGCATGCTCTTCGACATGATACTCACCGATGTGCCCTGTTCCGGTGAGGGGATGTTCAGGAAGGATGCCGGCTCCATAGAAGAATGGTCGCTCAATGGCGTGATGAAATGTCAGCAGCTGCAGCGTGAGATAGTAGAGACGATATGGCCGTGCCTGAAAGAGGGCGGCATACTTATATATAGCACATGCACCTTCAATACCCGTGAGGATGAGGAGAACGTAAAATGGATAATGGACACGCTTGGGGCTTCACCCGTTGCTGTCTCTGTTCAGCCAGAATGGCAGATTACTGGTTCTCTTCTCAAGGGCTTCGACGCTCCGGTATACCGCTTTATCCCTGGTATCTCTAAGGGCGAGGGTCTTTTTATGGCTGTGATGCGGAAGACGGGTGGAGCGACGTTGATGGAGAAGACGGGCAGACATGCTGCAAACGGTCTGCATATCCTCTCTGATGGTAATCCCAAGGTCACCGACAAGGCTCCCGCACACGCTGAGGCATTGCTGGCAGCTCTTGACAGGAGCAGATACCCTATGGTGGAGCTGACCCTTGACGATGCCTTGAGATACCTTCATCGTGAGGCGCTGGTGTTGCCGCCTGATACGCCGAGGGGTTTTGTCATAGTGACATATCAGAACATCCCGCTCGGATTTATGAAGAATATCGGTACAAGGGCCAACAATCTTTACCCGCAGGAGTGGAGGATAAGGAGAGGGGTTGACCATTGAACATTGACCATTGAAAGTATTACATAAAAAAAGAATAACGCTATGGAGAAAGATTTCAAGAGTTCTGCCATTCTTGCAGCAGGCATTTTTGTAGGATTACTGGTGTTGGGTATGTGTCTTAAGTCTGGCATAGACAATATTGTAGACAAAGACCGCTGCGTTACCGTCAAGGGTCTTGCTGAAGAAGAGGTAGAGGCCGACAAGGTTACATGGCCCATCCGCACCAAGGAGATAGGCAACGACCTGCCTGCTCTTTATGCCAAGATCAACAGCACCACGGAGGTGATACGTCAGTTTCTGAAGGCCGGAGGTGTGAAAGACGAAGAAATCAGCGTCAATGCCCCCACGGTCATCGATATGAATGCTGAGCGTTATGGCGACTACAACCGCCCCTACCGCTACAACATCACGTCGACCATCACCGTCAGCTCTTCACAGGTTAAGCTCATCCGCAAGCTCATAGCCCGTCAGGGAGAGCTGTTGCAGAAGGGTGTGGCCATCGTTGAGGGCGACTATGAGAACCCTGTTAAATATGAGCTGGTGTCATTCCGCGATATGAAACCCCGCATGATGACCGAAGCAATCAAGAATGCCGAAAAGACCGCGCAGCAGTTTGCTGAGAACAGTCACTCTGTGCTCAATAAGATAACGAAGGCCGACCAGGGACAGTTCAGCATTGATAACCGCGACGAGAACACCCCTTATATAAAGAAGGTACGCGTCGTGACCACTGTTACTTATTCCCTGAAAGACTAAAGTGTGTAATAGAATTATGAAGAAAATACTGTTTAGCATAGCATTCATTGGTGTAGTGTTGGCATGCTCCACTACTCCCGAGCGTAGCATTCAGCCACTTATTGAGGGTGCGGTGATGGGTGCCTTGGATAAGCCTGCCTCATATCAGCCCATCCAGACAGAGATAGACAGTGCCTTCTCCCCACAGGATGATGCTGACCTGTTCCGCTTGCTGTCAGAGATAGCAGACCTCAACCAGGAACTCAGCCTCACGATAGGCAAGGGGTCTGTTGTCCTGACTGGCGACGTTAAGGAGAAAATCAAGGACAAGACGGAGAAAGTGGCACAGATACTCCAGCGTAAGAAGACGTTCATCGGCTATAAGGTCACACATACCTTCAGCGCAGAGAATAATCTTGGCGAGAACGTGAAGGAAAGCAATATCTATCTGGTAAACAAAGATGTCAGCAAGATACTCTTCTCAATGACGCCAGAGGACTATGCTCAGCTGCAGCAGGCCATTGTCACGCTGCAGGAGAAATTCCAGAAGCGGCTCGAAGTTCCCGAGGAACAATGACCTGTTTCCTTTCCTGTCCATAAACAATGACCTGTTTCCTTTCCTGTCCATAATTAGTGTGGTCATCGGTCTTGATGACTACGGTCGATGTCGCCCCTGTTGAAAATGTAACATGTCAACGAAAGTTAAATCTTAGGTTTATCTCCGTATTGTGTGAGATTTTTTAGTACCTTTGCACATAAATTCATAACAACAGGCAATAACAACAGGCAATAACAACGATGCAAGACATAAGAAATATAGCCATCATAGCCCATGTGGATCATGGCAAGACAACGCTTGTGGACAAGATGATGCTTGCCGGCAAGCTTTTCCGTGACGGACAGAACAACTCCAGCCAGGTGCTTGACGCCAACGACCTTGAGCGCGAGCGTGGCATCACGATACTCTCCAAGAATGTATCAATCAACTGGAAAGGTACCAAGATAAATATCATCGACACCCCTGGCCACAGCGACTTCGGCGGTGAGGTAGAGCGAGTGCTCAATATGGCTGACGGCTGCATACTGCTCGTTGATGCTTTTGAGGGTCCGATGCCCCAGACGCGCTTCGTACTTCAGAAGGCATTGGAGATTGGCCTCAAACCCATCGTGGTAGTAAATAAGGTGGACAAGCCCAACTGCCGTCCCGAAGAGGTCTATGAGATGGTGTTTGACCTTATGTTTGCCCTTAATGCTACCGAAGATCAGCTTGACTTCCCCGTCGTCTATGGTTCTGCAAAGCAGGGCTGGATGTCAGAGGACTATAACAAGCCTACGGACAACATAGAATACCTCCTTGACAAGATTATTGAGGTTATCCCTGCTCCGGAGCAGCTGGAGGGCACTCCTCAGATGCTCATCACGTCGCTCGACTATTCTACATATACAGGCCGCATAGCTGTTGGTCGTGTGCATCGCGGCACTCTTAAGGCTGGCATGCCCATCACGATATCACATCGTGACGGCTCGTTGGAGAAGACGAAGATCAAGGAGCTGCATACCTTCGATGGTATGGGTCATCATGCTACTGAAGAGGTGTCATCAGGCGACATCTGCGCCGTCATTGGGCTCTCCAATTTTGAGATTGGCGATACGCTCTGTGATTCAGAGGCACCTGAGGCATTACCTACCATATCGGTGGATGAGCCCACTATGTCGATGCTCTTCACCATCAACGACTCTCCTTTCTTTGGCAAGGAAGGCAAATTCGTTACCTCACGCCATATCAACGACCGTCTCTCCCGCGAGACAGAGAAGAACCTTGCACTCCGTGTGGAGCCTTTCGGTGACAGTACCGACAAGTGGGTTGTCAGCGGTCGTGGCGTGCTGCATCTCTCCGTGCTTATCGAGACGATGCGTCGTGAGGGCTATGAGCTGCAGGTGGGACAGCCACAGGTGATATACAAAGAGATTGGCGGGCAGCGCTGCGAGCCGATAGAAGAGCTGAACATCAATGTTCCCGAGGAGTTTGCCAGCAAGATGATTGACATGGTGACGCGCCGCAAGGGTGAGATGACAGGTATGGAGACCCAGGGCGACCGTGTAAACATCGACTTTGACATCCCTTCACGCGGCACCATAGGCCTTCGCACCAATATCCTCACGGCATCACAGGGTGAGGCCATCATGTCGCATCGTTTCAAGGAGTATCAGCCATACAAGGGCGACATAGAGCGCCGCACCAATGGTTCGATGATAGCCCTTGAGGCTGGCAATGCCTACGCTTACTCCATCGACAAGCTGCAGGACCGTGGTAAGTTCTTCATCGACCCGGGCGAGGATGTCTACGGCGGACAGGTAGTAGGAGAACACGTGCATGATAACGACCTCGTCATCAACGTCACCAAGGCCAAGCAGCTCACCAACGTGCGTGCCTCTGGTTCCGACGACAAGGCGCGTATCATCCCTAAGGTGGTGATGTCGCTCGAGGAATGTCTGGAATACATAAAGGAGGACGAACTCGTTGAGGTGACGCCAAAGTCAATCCGCATGCGTAAGTCTATCCTTGACCACCTGGAGCGCAAGCGTGCCGGCAGAGACAGCTGATTTTGTAAATAACTATACTAAAACTCATGGCGGGGTGAAAACACGCCCCGTCATATCTAACAACCCCAAACAATTATGAGAAGCATTTCATTAGACATCACGAAGGCGCAGCAGTTTCTTCCTGCAGGAGCCGTGATGGGTTACAAAAGTGACGTAGAGAAGGCACAGAAGGCCCTTGAGGAGGGTACGGTGCCCGGTAGCGATTTCCTTGGATGGCTGCATCTGCCAACAAGCATCACCCCGGAGTTTATCCAGGAGGTGAAAGCTGTAGCGGCTACTTTGCGTGAGAAGGCCGAAGTGGTTGTAGTGGCAGGCATCGGCGGTTCATATCTTGGTCCGCGTGCCGTAATCGAGGGTATCTGCAATACGTTCACATGGCTCATTCAGGACAAGAAGAATCCTATCGTGGTCTTTGCCGGAAATAATATCGGTGAAGACTATCTGGCAGAGCTGACAGACTATCTCAAGACAAAGACTTTCTCCATCATCAATATCTCGAAGTCGGGCACCACAACAGAGACCGCCCTTACGTTCCGCCTGCTGAAGACACAGCTGGAGGCTCAGGTAGGCAAGGCTGCCGCCAAGGACCTTATTGTAGCCGTTACCGACGCAAAGAAGGGCGCTGCACGTACCTGTGCCGACAAGGAGGGATACAAGACCTTCGTCATTCCTGATGACGTGGGCGGCCGTTTCTCAGTCCTCACCCCTGTTGGTCTGCTGCCTATAGCATGTGCCGGCATCGACATCGAGCAGCTCGTGGCTGGTGCTCAGGCTATGGAGAAGCAATGTGCTGTTGATGTGCCTTTCGAGGAAAACCCAGCAGCCATCTACGCTGCTGTGCGTAATGCTCTCTACAGCAACGGCAAGAAGATTGAGATCCTCATCAACTACCAGCCCAAGCTGCATTACTATGCTGAGTGGTGGAAGCAGCTCTTCGGCGAGAGCGAGGGCAAGGACGGCAAGGGTATCTATCCTGCTTCGTGTGACTTCACCACCGACCTGCATTCTATGGGACAGTGGATACAGGAGGGTGAGCGCACCATTTTCGAGACATGCATCAGCGTGGAGAACCCAGAGAAGAAACTTCTCTTCCCATCTGACGAGGAGAACCTTGATGGTCTGAACTTCCTTGCAGGCAAGCGCATCGACGAGGTGAACAAGAATGCGGAGCTCGGTACACGTCTGGCTCACGTTGACGGCGGTGTGCCTAATATCCTCATCTCTATAGAGAGGCTCGACGCATATAACTACGGTCAGCTGATATACTTCTTCGAGAAGGCCTGCGCCATCTCCGGCCAGCTGCTCGGCGTCAATGCCTTCAACCAGCCAGGTGTGGAGGCGTATAAGAAGAATATGTTCGCGCTACTGGAGAAGCCCGGCTATGAGGCAGAGACCAAAGCGATAAGAGCAAGGTTGGGATAATCCGGGTCTGGTTTTTATGAATTTAAAGCAACAGTACATAGCAAGCCCTGCCCGGTATAGTGGCGGGGCTGCATTCTATAACAGGTGTGGCCGGTCGGGGGTGCTGCTGCCCAAGATCAGTCTGGGCTTCTGGCATAACTTCGGCTATGACACACCGTATGATCGGCAGCGCGAGTTGGCACAATATGCCTTCGACAACGGCATAACGCATTTCGACCTGGCCAATAACTATGGTCCTCCCTACGGGACTGCAGAGGAGAATTTCGGTAAGATGATGAGGGAGGATTTCCTTCCTTATCGCGACGAGCTCTTCATTGCCACGAAGGCTGGCTACGACATGTGGGAAGGCCCTTACGGCAACTGGGGCTCGAGGAAGTATCTCATGGCCAGCATCGACCAGAGTCTGCGCAGGATGAGCCTTGACTATGTGGACCTCTTCTACAGTCATCGCTACGACCCTGAGACACCTTTGGAGGAGACATTGCAGGCCCTTGTTGATATCGTGAGGCAGGGCAAGGCGCTCTATGTGGGCATCTCCCGCTGGCCCCTCGAGGCGCTGAAGGCGGCAAGGGAATATCTCGCTTCTCACGATGTGCCGCTGCTCATCTATCAGGGCCGTCTGAACCTCATTGACCGCCAGCCACAGAAGGAGGGCATACTGGACTATTGTGCTGACAACGGCATAGGCTTCATATCCTTCTCGCCATTGGCACAGGGTCTGTTGACCGACAAATACCTTGACGGCATCCCCGCAGATTCACGCATGACGCACAGCGCATACCTCAAGCCCGATG
Source organism: uncultured Prevotella sp. (assembly GCA_905236165.1). Taxonomy (GTDB): domain Bacteria; phylum Bacteroidota; class Bacteroidia; order Bacteroidales; family Bacteroidaceae; genus Prevotella. Next base: position 13,878 of record CAJOOC010000111.1, read on the forward strand.
CTCTGACACCAGAGTTGCTGGAGCAGCTCAGAAAGATGTCGGAGGAGGCCAAGAATGAAGGCACTACGCTGGCTGACAAGGCCCTCAGATGGGTTCTCGAACAACGCGGCATTACCTCCGTCCTCGTGGGAGTAAGTAAAACGGAGCAGATGGAACGTAACATCAAGGCAGTCTCAACTTTGTGAAACAGCCTTAAGTTAATTAGTAACTGATAACTGGTAACTAGTAACTGTAAACTTGCTCATAGTCAGGAATGGTGCTGACTGGGTGCCAGGTGCCCTCTTCCTTATCGAAGAACAGACACAGGTGGTGCAGTCCGTTGCTGATAATGATGTAACGAACGTGCAGGAGCATATTATAGGTGGTGACTTGTCTCACCACCTTTTCTGTTATAGGCACGTTCTCTGCCTTATACTCCATCACCATGAGCGGCTTCCTATCCGAGCCATATAGCACGGAGTCGCAGCGCAGGCGTTTGTTGCCTACTACCAACTCCACCTCGTTGGCCAGCAGGGCTGCGGGATAGCCCTTGTCGGTAATGAGGAAATTGATGAAATGCTGCCTCACCCATTCCTCTGGGGTGAGGGCCACAAAACGATGACGCAGAATGTCAAGCACTTCTAACTTGCCATCCTGCATCGTACGTGTCTTTATGTCTTTATACTCGGGTAAGTTCACTTTGTTTTATTGACCGTTGACCATTGACCGTTGACCATTGACCATTCTTTGGTCATAGGCGCAACACTTCATTGCGCCAGCCTAATGTTCAATCTTCAATGTTCAATGACTTTCGGATACTTCCTCGTCAATCCGTCGAGTCTCAGCCTCATTACTCCGAAGAAGGCCTCGCCGAAGATGCCGCCATTCATCTTGCTGACACCCTCTACTCTGTTGATGAAGATTACGGGCACCTCCTTAATCTTAAATCCAATCTTGAAGGCTGTATACTTCATCTCTATCTGGAAGGCGTAGCCCTTGAAGCGTATCTTATCGAGCTCAATGGTCTCCAGCACCCTTCGGCGATAGCATTTGAAGCCCGCTGTGGTGTCGTGAACCTTGAAGCCTGTCACTATCCTCACATATTTCGATGCGAAATACGACATGAGGACACGTCCTATGGGCCAGTTGACCACGTTGACTCCCGTCACATAGCGTGAGCCGATGGCCAGGTCATAGCCTCCCTCGGGGTTCTCCTCGGTCTTCGGGGCACAGGCGGCATAGAGTCGCGGCAGGTCCTTGGGATCGTGGCTGAAGTCGGCATCCATCTCGAAGATGTACTGATAGTTGTTGGGATGCGCCAGCGCCCACTTGAAGCCCTTGATGTAAGCGGTGCCAAGCCCCAGCTTGCCCGAACGCTCTTCGATGAACAACTGTCCTTCGAACTCCTCGCTGATGAGACGCTTCACAATGGCTGCGGTGCCATCGGGACTGCCATCGTCGATGACGAGGATATGGAACGCTTTCTCCAAAGAGAATATGGCACGGATGATTTTCTCGATATTCTCCTTCTCGTTGTAGGTGGGGATGATGATGATGCTATCGCTGGTCTTCATTATTACAGAAGTGTTGATGATTGGTTATCGACTGCAAAAGTACAAAATATTATTAAAATATCAAAGGCTTTTTGTTTTTTTTGATATTCGAACCTCTCTAATTGAAAACTTTTAGTTAAATTTGCACTCTGATAAACATTCTTTCATGCAGATAGGAGAACTACTGTCGCTTTACGGCAAGTCCGGGTCGGTGAAGGCTCTTGCTTCGCTGTTATCAAAGAAGAGGATACGCAAGGCTGCCCTGAGTGGTCTTACGCAGAGTTCTCTTGCCGTAAACTTCGCTTCCGTGCTGCGTGGCAAGGTGCCTCCCGTGCTGTTCATCATGCGCGATGCCGACGAGGCTGGCTATCTCTATCAGGACATGAGCCGCATGCTTGGCGAAGAGCGGGTGAGCCTCTTCCCTTCGTCCTACAAGCGTGCCGTGAAGTTCGGACAGCGCGATGCGTCGCTTGAAATAATCCGCACAGAGACGCTCACTCGCATCACATCCCAGGCGGAGCAGAGTGGAGAAGAACCGCAGCATGGATATGCCATTGTCACGTATCCTGCTGCGCTGGCCGAGATGGTGATATCACGCCATGACCTCGACGACCGCCATCTCTCCCTGAAGAAAGCCCAGACGATACCTCTTACTATGGTGGAGCGCCAGCTGCGCGAGCTGGGGTTCTCCGAGCGCGACTACGTCTATGAGCCCGGACAGTTTGCCATTCGCGGCTCCATCCTCGATGTATTCTCCTTCAGCAGCGAAGACCCTTACCGCATAGACTTCTTCGACGACGACATCGACAGCATGCGCACCTTCGATGTGGAGACGCAGCTCTCGAAGGAGATGCTCGATGCGGTCAATATCGTGCCGCAGATATCCTCCACGGAAACGGAGAAGCAGCCCTTCCTCGACTTCCTTTCCTGTGAGACGGTCATAGTGTCGCAAGACATCAGATACGTCACCGATGCCATAGACTATATATATAAGGAGGGTTTCTCGAAGCAGGCTCTGACAGACCGCCTTGCTTCAGCCACGGAGATGGACAAGGCCGCGATAACTCGCGAACTGACGGCCTCGCTCAACCTCTGTCCCGCCTCGCGCTTCTCGCAGGCTGTGGCAGCGATGAGACAGATAGAATACTCCTCCGGCATGAAGGATGCGTCTGACTATCAGGCTTCTGTGACATTCCAGAGCACGCCCCAGCCGCTTTTTCACAAGAATTTCGAGCTGCTGGCCGAGACGATGCACGACTACTACTCCCGTGGCTACAAGATATACATTCTCTCCGACAGCGACAAGCAGCACGAACGCCTTGCCGAAATCTTCGCCAGCCTGAAGAGCGGCGACGGTTACGTCAGCGACATCCTGGACAAATGGCAGGTGAAAGGCACCCTTCACGAAGGCTACATCGACGATGAGCTGAAGCTGCTACTCTTCACCGACCATCAGATTTTTGAGCGTTTCCATAAATACCAGCTCAAGGGCCAGTCGGCCAAGCGCGGCAAGATGGCTCTCACCATGAAGGAGCTGCAGGAGATGGAGCCCGGCGACTTCATCGTTCACGTGGACTTCGGCATAGGCAAGTTCGGCGGTCTGGTGCGTGTTCCCGTCACGAGCCCCGCTGGTAAGGGCGCGGTAGAGTATCAGGAGGTGATACGCATCATCTATGCCAAGGGCGACAAGGTGGATGTGAGCATTCATTCGCTATACAAGATAAGCAAATACCGCCGTTCCGACGTTGGTGAGCCGCCTCGCCTGAGCACCCTCGGTACTGGCGCATGGGACCGCATCAAGGAACGTGCTAAGAAGCGCATCAAGGATATTGCGCGCGACCTCATCAAGCTCTATGCCAAACGTCGCCACGAAAAGGGCTTTGCCTTCTCTGCCGATACCTACCTGCAGCATGAGCTGGAGGCCTCGTTCCTCTATGAGGATACACCTGACCAGATGAAGGCCACGCAGGACGTGAAGCACGATATGGAGCAGGCCCGCCCTATGGACCGCCTGGTGTGCGGCGATGTGGGATTCGGCAAGACCGAGGTGGCCATGCGTGCTGCCTTCAAGGCCGCCTGTGACGGTAAGCAGGTGGCAGTCCTGGTGCCCACCACCGTCCTTGCCTTCCAGCACTACAAGACCTTCTCGAAACGCCTGCAGGGTCTGCCCGTCACCGTCGACTACCTCACCCGTGCCCGCACGCCGAAGCAGGTGAAGGAGCTGCAGGCCAACCTGGAGTGCGGCAAGGTTGACATACTGGTGGGAACGCACCGCATGCTCACCAAGACGGTGAAATGGAAGGACCTGGGGCTGCTCATCATCGACGAGGAACAGAAATTCGGCGTCTCTACTAAGGAGAAGCTTCGCCAGCTGAAGACCAATGTCGACACGCTCGCGATGTCGGCCACACCCATTCCGCGCACCCTGCAGTTCTCGCTGATGGGAGCCCGCGACATGAGCATCATGCGCACCCCGCCACCTAACCGTCAGCCCATTGACACGCAGGTGGCCACGTTCTCGCCGGAGCTCGTCAGCGATGCCATAAACTTCGAGATGAGCCGCGACGGACAGGTGTACTTCGTGTGTCACAGGATTGCCACACTCACCAAGATGAAGGAAATCATAGAGCGCCACGTGCCTGACTGCCGCATCGCTGTCGGTCACGGACAGATGAAGCCCGAGGAGCTGGAGAAGATTATCATGGGCTTCATAAACCACGACTACGACGTGCTGCTCTCCACCACCATCGTGGAGAACGGCATCGACATCCCCAATGCCAACACCATCATCATCAACGATGCCAACCACTTCGGCCTGAGCGACCTGCACCAGATGCGAGGCAGGGTAGGGCGCAGCAACCGTAAGGCCTTCTGCTACCTGCTTGCGCCGCCGCTGGCCTATCTGCCTACGGAGAGCCGCCGACGACTGGAGGCCCTCGAGACCTTCGCCGACCTTGGTTCGGGCTTCAACCTCGCCATGCAAGACCTCGACATCCGCGGTGCGGGCAACCTGCTGGGAGCGGAGCAGTCAGGATTCATGGAAGACCTGGGCTATGAGACCTACCAGAAGATACTCTCGCAGGCCGTCAACGAGCTGAAGAACGATGAGTTCCAGGACCTTTACAAGGAGCAGCTGGAGGAGGGCGAGAAACTCACCGGTGAGGACTTTGTGGACGACTGCAACATTGAGAGCGACCTGCAGATGTACTTCCCCGACTACTACGTGCCCGGCAGCAGCGAGAGGATGATACTCTATCGCGAACTGGACAACATACAGACCGATGCCGACCTTGAGGCCTACCGCAAGAGGATGGAAGACCGCTTCGGCCCCGTGCCGCCAGAGGGACAGGAGCTGATGATGGTAGTGCTGCTCCGGCGTCTCGGCAGGAAGCTGGGCTGCGAGAGGCTCATCCTCAAGCAGCACCAGATGCAGATGCAGTTTGTGGGCAACGAAGGGAGTGTCTTCTACAGAAGCAAGTTCTTCGAGGCCGTGCTCTCGTATGTGCAGACACATCCGCGCCTCTGCGACTTCAAGGTTGCAGGCGGCCATAACAGGCTCATAATAAAGAATGTACCAAGCGTAAGCGAAGCAACTAACATACTAAAGAATATACTAAAAACGACAGAGCAATGAGACGAATTACACCTCTCCCCAGCCCTCTCCAAAGGAGAGGGAGTAGCGGCATAAGCCGATTCTTCACTCTTCACTTTGCACTTCTCACTTTTATTCTTCAATGGTCAATGGTCAATAGTCAATGGTCAACGGTCCGTGCCCAGAATCCCCAGAAGGGTGACTACTTCCTCTATTGCCACATGAGCGACAAGGGACAGTGGACAGCCTTTGCCGTCAGCAAGGATGCGGAGCAATGGGAGGACATCCTTGGCGGCGATTCTATCTTCTCCAGCCATAAGCTGGCAGGCATAGAGGGTGGCACGCGCGATGCCTACATCTGCCGCAGCCACGACATGAAGCGCTATCTCATGGTGGCCACCGATATGAACAACTCCAAGACCAAGGCGCTGGGAAAGAAAGAGGCCTGGGACAACTACGGCATCAACCTCCTCACCTCCGACGACCTCATACACTGGAAGTCCACCACCTTCGACTATCGCAAGGGACTCTCCATCTTCATCGACCAGGACCCCGCGAAGTCCGTCTATAAAGACTGGTCGACGGTGAACCGCGTGTGGGCTCCGCAGACCTTCTGGGACCCCGACTATGTGTGGGAAGACGGTACGAAGGGCGGCTACTTCATCTACTACTCCATGTGGAACCGCGCCGAGGAGAAGTATGACCGCATGTACTATTCCTATGCCGACCAGTCGTTCACGCGCCTCACACAGCCGCAGCCGCTCTTCGACTGGGGCTATGCCACCATTGATGCCGACATCAACTACGTGCCTGCCGACGGCCTCTACCACATGATGATAAAGAAAGAAGGCGGCAAGCCCGGACTCTTCACCGCTACGTCGAAGAAACTCACAGGCCCCTGGAGCGAACCCGTGGAGGATGACTATGTCAACTTCGAGGGCAAGAAGAAATGCGAGGGCGTCAGCGCCTTCCAGGTACCAGGCGAGGAAGGCTGGCGAATAGCCTACATCGAATACTCCTCACGTCCCCGCAACTACCGCATCTGCAAGGCCGACAAATTCATGCGCAACTTCCGCAACCCCGAGAACATCAAAGGGGTCACAGCACCACAGCACGGCTCCTTCATGCGCATCACAAAGAAAGAATACAAACGCCTGAAGAAACTCAAGAAGGCTGCATATTGATTCGGCATGGTCACTTCGAATGATATGAAATAAGATAATGTAGGGAAAACCATATTACACTCATGCATGCCATCCTTCGTGAAAAATCCTGCCTACGTCTTCGTAGCACCAACAGTGCGCTTCGTAGGTGCGGAGCACCGTTTCGTACGAAGTTGGCCGTTATTACAAAATGTCGGTTTTAGGTCTGGAAACCTTACAAAGTGATTTTCGATTCGTGCTCTACGGCGCGGAATTTGCCAGCGAGAGTGAAGTTGATCGCAAATATTGCGTTGTAGAGGACGAATACGTAAGTGCTTGTTATTTTGAGAGTTGCATTGAAAGGCGCTTCTTTGGTGCTCCGAAAGTGTTGTTTTTGCACCCGAAAAGTCCAGAAACGGCTAAAAAAATTGCAAAAACGGACACTCCGGAACGCTCTAACGGAGTCTCCGTTAGGCCCTAATGGAGTGCCAATGACCTCCTAATAGAGCCTCCGTGTCGCCTCAAACATATATGTACGTGCTCTGAATGACCAAAATCGGCGATTTTGTCGGTTTTTTGCGCTCTATTTTTAGGGTAAAGGCAGAAAAACCCGAAGTGACACTTTGTAAGGTTTTTGATACGAAAACCGACAGTTTTTAATAAATGCCAGGTGCCGCACTAAGCGCACGAGTTGCATTAGCCCTGCTGTGTTGTTATGATGCGGCAGGGGATTGTTGTGCCTGTCGCCGTAAAGGCTGGTGGGATGGGCGCTCACGCAGTCAGTTTACACTTTTTCACTCTATATATTTGTGTGAACGAAAAAAAATTAGTAACTTTGTGCCCAATTTATATATAAGTTATAACAAGCTATCAAGTAACGACAATGCCAATAATATCTACCCGCGGCGTGGAGATGCCCGAGTCTCCTATCCGTAAGTTAGCACCTCTGGCCGCTGCTGCGAAGAAACGCGGCATCAGGGTGTATCACCTGAATATCGGTCAGCCCGACCTGCCCACGCCGCAGGTGGCGCTGGACGCTCTGAAGAATGTGAACCGCTCCATCCTGGAGTATTCACCCTCGCAGGGTTACCTCTCCTACAGGGAGAAGCTGGTGGGTTACTACGCCAAGTATGACATCAAGGTGTCGCCCGAGGATATCATCATCACCAGCGGCGGCTCTGAGGCCATACTCTTTGCCTTCATGGCCTGCCTGAACCCTGGCGACGAGATTATAGTGCCCGAACCCGCCTACGCCAACTATATGGCCTTTGCCATCAGCGCCGGAGCGAAGATCCGCACTATCGCCACCACCATCGACGAGGGCTTCTCCCTGCCGAAGGTGGAGAAGTTCGAGGAGCTTATCAACAGCCGCACCCGAGCCATCATGATATGCAACCCCAATAACCCTACGGGATATCTCTATACACGCCGCGAGATGAACCAGATAAGGGATCTGGTGAAGAAATATGACCTGTACCTCTTCTCTGACGAGGTGTACCGTGAGTATATCTACACGGGTTCGCCATATATCAGCGTATGCCATCTTGAGGGCATTGAGGATAACGTGGTGCTTATCGACTCTGTGTCAAAGCGTTACAGCGAGTGCGGCATCAGAATTGGAGCCCTCATCACGAAGAATGCCGAGATACGCCAGGCCGTGATGAAGTTCTGCCAGGCACGTCTGTCACCACCGCTCATAGGTCAGATAGTGGCTGAGGCATCGCTCGATACCCCCGAGGAATATATGAGGGAGGTGTATGACGAGTACGTGGAGCGCAGGAAGGTGCTCATCGACGGTCTGAACCGCATACCAGGTGTCTATTCGCCCATCCCCATGGGAGCCTTCTACACTATGGCGCAGCTGCCCGTGGACGATGCCGAGAAGTTCTGCCGATGGTGTCTGGAGAAGTTCAATTATGAGGGCGAGACGGTGATGATGGCTCCCGGAGCAGGTTTCTACACCACTCCCGGTGCCGGCATCAACGAGGTGCGTATAGCCTACGTGCTGAAGAAACCCGACCTGGAGCGCGCCCTCGTGGTGCTGAGAAAAGCCCTGGAGGAGTATCCGGGAAGGACGGTGACGAATTGAACATTGAACATTGACCATTGATTATTGAAGATTGAACCTGCCACTATACATAGCACGTAACCTGTATTACAACGGAAACGGGGATGCTGACCGTAAGGTCAGTAAGCCTGCCGTGCGTATTGCTATGGCAGGTATCGCTATCGGTGTGGCGGTGATGATTATATCCATCTGCGTGGTGCTGGGATTCAAGCATTCCATCCGCGACAAGGTGGTGGGGTTCGGCAGCCATATCGTGGTATCTAACTTCATGACGCTGCAGACAACGGACCTCTCTTACCCCATCAACGCCAATGACTCGCTCTACAAGAGGGTAGGGAAGATAGAGGGTGTGAGGCACGTCTCGCGCTACTCGCAGAAGCAGGGTGTACTGAAAACCGACGGCGACTTCCTCGGGGTGCTCTTCAAGGGCATCGGCGAAGACTATGACACTACGTTCATAGCGCAGAGCATCGTGGCGGGCAAGATGCCGCAGCTGAGCATGTGGAAGAGCACGCAGCAGCTGCTCGTATCGAAGATACAGGCCGACCGTCTGAACCTGAAGGTGGGCGACAAGGTGTATGCCTACTACCTCAACGACGACAACGTGCGTGCACGTCCCTTCACCGTCTCGGGCATCTACCAGACGAACCTTACCAAATACGACGAGAATGTGTGCTTCACCGACCTCTATACCATGTCGCGCCTGAACGGATGGCAGATAGTAGGGAAGGACACGCTGCAGGTGACGGGCATGGAGGTGCTGGTATGCGACTTCGACAGCATCGACGCCGTGGAAGACCGCGTGATAGAACTGATAAACAAGACTACCGACGACATGGGCAACACCCTGTCATCGAACACCATACAGGATATGAACCCGCAGATATTCTCGTGGCTCGACCTGCTGGACGTCAACGTGTGGATTATCCTCATACTGATGGTCTGCGTGTCGGGATTCACCATGATCAGCGGCCTGCTCATCATCATACTTGAGCGCACAGCCATGATAGGCCTGCTGAAAGCCCTCGGAGCACGCAACAGCATGGTGCGGCATACGTTCCGCTGGCTGGCCACCTTCATAGTAATAAGAGGTATGATATGGGGCAACATACTGGGCATAGGCCTATGCCTGCTGCAGCAGCTCACGGGCATCGTGAGGCTCGACCCGATGACGTACTACGTCGCCGAGGTGCCCATAGAGATGAACTGGGGGCTGATAGTGCTGCTCAACATCGCTACGCTCATCATCACCACGCTGGCCCTGGTGCTGCCGAGCTTCTTCGTTTCGACGGTGAAGCCCGCAAGGACGATGAGGATGGAGTAGAAGACCCACCCCGGAAAGTGAAGAGTGAAGAATCGCGGGCGAGACGCCCACGTCCCTGACTAAAGAAAATTGACAATTAACTGTTAACTAGTAACTGATAACTGTTAACTAGTTACTGATAACTTTTGCAAAGCATAATAATAAATAAAGAAATGAAATTTAAGGAACATAAGAGTCTCAATCTTGTAGAGACTAATGAACAGATGCTGGGTGAGTGGGAGAAGCAGGATGTCTTCCACAAGAGCATCAGCGAGAAGGAGGGTTGTCCGGAGTTTGTATTCTTTGAGGGTCCTCCATCAGCCAACGGCCATCCAGGCATTCACCATGTGATGGGTCGCACTATCAAGGATACCTTCCTGCGCTATAAGACGATGAAGGGCTATCAGGTGAAGCGTAAGGCCGGCTGGGACACTCACGGCCTGCCTGTAGAGCTGAGCGTGGAGAAGAGCCTGGGCATCACGAAGGAGGATATAGGCAAGAAAATCTCCGTTGACGACTATAACGACGCCTGCCGCAAGAACGTGATGATGTACACCGACGAGTGGAGTCAGCTGTCGAGCAAGATGGGCTATTGGGTAGACCTGGAGCACCCTTACATCACATACGACATCAAGTATATCGAGACGCTGTGGTGGCTGCTGAAGCAGCTCTATAACAAGGGCCTGCTCTATAAGGGCTATACCATACAGCCTTACTCACCTGCAGCAGGCACGGGACTGTCGTCGCACGAGCTGAACCAGCCCGGCTGCTACCGTGACGTCAAGGACACCACCGTAACGGCGCAGTTCAGGGTTACCGACAAGGCTCCCGTTGACACCGACCTGCCTACATACATCCTCGCTTGGACCACCACACCGTGGACGCTGCCCTCAAATACGGCCCTCTGCGTAGGACCGAAGATTGACTACGTGGCCGTGAAGGGCAACAACCCCTATACGGACGAGGAGGCAGTGTATATCCTTGCAGAGGCACGACTGGGAGCGTATTTTAACGTTAACGAAAACGAAAACAATGTCGAGATATTGTGGCGCGGCACGGGTGCCGACCTGCTTGATCTTCACTATCAGCAGCTGATGCCTTGGGTTAAGCCTTGCGAGCTGCAGGACGGCGAGGTAGTAGTGAAGGAGCAGGACGCTTTCCGCGTTATCCCTGGCGACTATGTTACTACCGACGACGGTACGGGCATAGTACACATCGCGCCTACCTTCGGTGCCGACGATGCCAAGGTGGCCAAGGATGCAGGAATACCATCGCTCTTCATCATCGACAAGGCCGGCGATACACGCCCAATGGTAGACTTCCAGGGTAAGTACTTCGTGAAGGACGACATCGACGAGGCCTTCCTCGGAAAGTGTGTCAACGAGTCATACTGGAAGCATTCGGGCGACTATGTGAAGAATGCCTACGACCCAAAATATAATAAGGACGGCAAATACGACGAGAAGGCTGCCGCCAAGGATATGGACCTTAACGTGGTCATCTGCCTCGAGATGAAGGAAGAGGGCTCGGCCTTCAAGATAGAGAAGCACGTGCACAACTACCCACATTGCTGGCGTACGGACAAGCCTGTGCTCTACTATCCTCTGGACTCCTGGTTCATCAGGTCGACGGCCAAGAAGGACCGCATGTATGAGCTCAACAAAACCATCAACTGGCACCCCGAGTCAACGGGTACGGGTCGCTTTGGCAAGTGGTTGGAGAACCTCAACGACTGGAACCTCAGCCGTTCACGCTACTGGGGCACCCCGCTGCCTATCTGGCGCAACCGCGATACGAAGCAGGAGAAGTGCATCGGTTCGCTCGAGGAGCTCTACAACGAGATAGAGAAGGCTGTAGCAGCCGGTGTGATGGCATCCAACCCGCTGAAGGATAAGGGCTTCGTGCCTGGAGACATGTCGCAGGAGAACTATGACCGCATTGACATCCATCGCCCATACGTGGACGACATAAAACTCGTGGGCGATGACGGCTCTGTGTTGACGCGTGAGCTGGACCTCATCGATGTGTGGTTCGACTCCGGCGCCATGCCTTACGCACAGATACATTATCCTTTCGAGAACAAAGACCTCATCGACAAGGGCCAGGCATATCCCGCCGACTTCATCGCAGAGGGTGTTGATCAGACCCGCGGATGGTTCTTCACGCTCCATGCCATCGCCACGATGGTGTTCGACAGCGTGGCATTCAAGAATGTGATATCCAACGGACTGGTGCTCGACAAGAACGGCATCAAGATGTCGAAGCGTCTGGGTAATGTCATCAACCCGTTCGAGTGCATCGGACAGTATGGCACCGACCCTGTGCGCTGGTATATGGTGACGAACTCATCGCCTTGGGACAACCTCTCCTTCGACCCCGACGGAGTGAAGGAGGTGATATCAAGCTTCTTCATCAAACTCTATCAGGCATACTCCTTCTTCACACTCTACGCCAACGTGGACGGCTTTGAATATAAGGAGGCCGACGTACCGTTTGAGGAGCGTCCCGACTTCGACCGCTGGCTGCTCTCAGAGCTCAACACCCTGGTGAAGAGCGTGGACGAGTATCTGGCCAGCTATGACGTGACCCCAGCTACACGACTCATACAGAGCTTCGTGATAGACAAACTCTCAAACTGGTATATCCGCCTGAACAAGAAACGCTTCTGGGGCGGCGGTATGACACAGGACAAACTGTCGGCATACCAGACCCTCTACACCTGTCTCGACACCCTCGCTCGACTAATAGCACCCGTGGCACCATTCTATGCCGACCAGCTGTTCCGCGACCTCAACGAGGCTACTGGCAAGGACAGCGCCATCAGCGTACACCTGGCACAGTTCCCCGAGGCCAACGGGGCTTATATCGACACGCAGTTGGAGCAGGCCATGCAGACCGCTATGCAGGTGACATCGATGGTGCTCTCGCTGCGTAAGAAGGTCAAGATACCTGTGATACAGGCCCTGCAGATGATCTCCATCCCTGCCGGCGACGCTGAGCTGCGCCAGTCGATAGAGCGAATGGCAAGCGTCATACTGGCCGAGACCAACGTGAAGGAACTGAAGTTCATCGAGGAAGGCTCGGGCATGCAGCTGGTGAAGAAGGTAAAGTGTAACTTCCGCACTATGGGTAAGAAATTCGGTAAGCTGATGAAGGATGTGAACAACGCTGTCATGGCGATGTCGCAGGAGCAGATTTCCGAGTTGGAGCAGAACGGCACCATCACTCTCGATGTGGCCGGACAGCCCACACTCATTGAGGCTGTCGACGTTGAGATAATCTCTGAGGACATCCCCGGCTGGACCATTGCCCAGGAAGGCAAAATCACAGTAGCCCTCGACATAGAGATTACGCCAGAGCTGAAGAACGAAGGCATGTCGCGCCTCATCATCAAGAGAATACAGGCCATGCGTAAGGAGTCAGGCTTTGAAATCACCGACCGCATCAGCGTGGAGATAGAGGAGCAGGCCGACCTTCGAAAGGCTGTGGAGGCCTTCGGCGAGCATATCGCTTCGCAGGTGCTGGCCAACTCTCTCACTATGGGCGACGCTGCTGAAGGCATCGAAACCGACTTCGGCGACTTCAAGGCGAAGGTGAGGATTGTTAAGAGTTAAGAGTTAAGAGTTGAGAGTTAAGAGTTGATAGTTGATAGTTATCAGTTAAAATAAATATCTAACCAAACATACAAAACACTATGGCTGAAATCAAGAAACGCTACAGCGATGAAGATCTCGCTGAGTTTAAGGAAATTATTGACCAGAAACTGGATCGTGCACGTAAGGACTATACAGACATGATGAAAGCCCTTCGTAATGATGAGGGTAACGATGTGGCAGACACGTCGCCCACGTACAAGATACTTGAGGAAGGTTCTGTGACGCAGAACAAGCAGGAGCTTATCGTGCTTGCACAGCGTCAGCAGAAGTTCATCAAGAGCCTTGAGGCTGCCCTCATCCGCATACAGAACAAGACCTACGGCATTGACCGCATGACAGGCGAGCTCATACCGAAGGAGCGTCTCCGCATAGTACCTCATGCAACACTCTCCGTGGAGTCGAAGATGAACAAAAACCACTAAGGAACATTGAAGGCTGAAATGAAGAAGGGTGTGCTCTACACCTTATTTATAATATTACTGCTTGTCATAGACCAGAGCATCAAGATATGGGTGAAGACACACATGTGTCTGCATGAGAGCCGTCACATCACCGACTGGTTCTATCTCTCGTATATCGAGAACAACGGCATGGCCTATGGCATGACCTTCATTCCGAAGTATGCGCTGAGCATCTTCAGACTCGTTGCCTGCTGCGCCCTGATGTGGTACATACGCAGGGAGATTCTTCGCGGGGCACGCACCATCTGGCTCATACTGCTCTCGATGGTGCTGGCCGGAGCGGCTGGCAACCTCATAGACTGTATGTTCTACGGACTGATATTCAATGGGGCATCATCCTACTATACGTCATTCTTCGTAGACTTCGGCACAGGCTATGCTCCGTTCCTGCAGGGAAAGGTGGTGGACATGTTCTACTTCCCCCTGATAGTGACTACATACCCCGACTGGTTCCCACTATGGGCTGGAGAGCCGTTCATCTTCTTCGCTCCGATATTCAATTTCGCCGATGCATGCATCTCCGTTAGCGTAGTGGCGATACTGCTGTTCTGCAGAAGAGAACTGACGCCGGAGGAGGGGGAGCCCGGGAGCACGGAATCACAGAATAATGGTATTACGGAACCACGAAATAACGATATCACGGAATAGCGTTATAAAGAAAAACTTTTACATTGCCAAACATCATAAAAGCTACATATCATGGTCTTCACGGCCTGCTGGTGCTGCTCATAGTGGCGCTGGTGGCAGGCTGTGCTCCGTCGCATCCGTCCGGGGTGTTGTCGCATAGCGAGATGGCTGACGTGCTGTATGACATGCACCTGGCACAGTCGCTGTACGACGAACCCGACATCAGACAGTCTGATGCCGATATCATAATGTTACGCAACGAAGTGCTCAAGAAGCATGACATCACGCAGCAGGAATGGGACTCCTCTTTCAACTACTACTGTCGCAACACCTATGAGCTGCACAGCATATACAAGGATGTGACCGAGAGGATAGAGAGAAACGTGATCGTGCTGGGCGGAAAGGTGGAAGGCGTGCAGGGCGACGATGCCGACACGTGCAACGTATGGAACCTCGAACCTGCCTTCGTGCTGATGAAGCAGCCACCGTTCAACCAGATGTCATTCAGCATCGTACCAGACTCTACCTTCGTTGATGGAGACAGGATTACCCTGCAGTTTGACGCGCAGATGCTCTTCCAGGACGGATACCGCGACCTGACAGCCTATCTCGCAGTATATTATGACAACGACAGTATAGCAATTGGAGTAAGACACGTCAATGGCGACCAGCATTGTGTTCTGACGATAAACAATGACGTAGACCGCCTGCACGTAAAGGCCATCAAGGGCTATCTGTACCTCATACAGAACCTGGCGCAGGAAGAGACATCCTCACAGGCATCTACGTTACGCTTTGCTGCGATAAGCAGCGTGAAACTGCTTCATCAGCATACTGACGCTCCGGCAGGCAGCAGCAGTTCTTCTGCCGTTACTGTGGCTCCACAGATGGAGGATGCGAAGAAAGACAGCCTGCGGCGCGACTCCATGAAACTTGACAGCATGAAAATAAAGACGAAACCGCTGTCGGTACCAAAGGCTAACATAGATATGAAGATGTAGAGAGACACTACAATAAACTAACTATACTTCCGCTTCATAACGACCACGGATTTCATGAATTTAAAATAGACAATGCCAATGAAACGAACCCTACTAACCATCCTGATACTCATCTGTGGCCTCGTTGTCAGCACGGCAGCAACGAAGAGCGACAAGGCTAAGACTGTTGCGTGCCCCGCTGAGAAGGGGTGCATAGACCGTAAGGCTGTGGTGATGAGAAACAATCCCCTCGTAACAACCTTCAGTGAGCTGAATTCGCTCACGGTGGGCAACGGACATTTTGCCACAACGGTTGACATCACGGGGCTGCAGTCCTTCCCAAGAGACTTCGAGCAGGGAGTCCCTCTCTGTGCCATGTCTGACTGGGGATGGCATTCCTTCCCCAACATAAAAGGTCTGATGGCCGAGGAGACTATGAAGGAGATGGACCTGGGGCATAACCGTAAGGAAGGATATGCCGTAGAGTACAAGACTGAGGGTCGCAACATGGATGCGACGGCATTCTTCAGGGTCAACCCTCATCGCCTGAACCTGGGCAATTTCGGATTTGTCTTCAATGGTGGAGCCACCACCATAAAGGATATCAAGGATATAGACCAGACGCTGAACCTCTACGACGGTCACATCCTGTCGTGCTACAACGTTGACGGTGTGCCCGTAACGGTAACGACAGCAGCCCTTCCTGACAGGTCGGCACTAATCGTTCATGCCAACACGAAACTCTTCAAGAAAGGCAAGGCCGCTCTTTGCCTCTCCCTGCCTTACGTGACGGGCAAGCATGCCGATGCCGCCACAGACTGGGAGCATGCTGATGCACACAGGTCGAGAGTGGTAGAGCAGGGTGATAAATATGCCGTAATAGAGCATGTAATAGATGCCACAAGGTATTTCGTGCGCCTCTCTTGGAACGGCAAGGCTCTCTTCAGCAAATACGACAATGAACACCGGTACTTCTTGCAGCCCAAGAGCGACAATATAGAGGTGAAGGTGGAATATGCCCGTGACCTGCCCAAGATGCAGACGATATTCCAGTATAAGAAAGAGCTGGCCGGCGTCACCGCCTTCTGGAACAAATGGTGGCAGGAGGGCGGCATAGTGGATTTCTCCGAGTGTACCGACGAGCGTGCCAAGGAACTGGAGCGCCGCGTGGTGCTCTCACAATACCTCACCTTCATCAACTGCGCCAACGATACCCCTCCACAGGAGACGGGACTGACATACAACACCTGGTTTGGCCGTCCACACCTTGAGATGACGTGGTGGCATACGGTAGACTTCTCACTCTGGGGTCGCCCACAGTATTTGGAGCGTATCCTCGACTGGTATAACTACAAGGCATACCCTATGGCCAGGCAGATAGCGGAACGACAGCATTTCGAAGGCATCAGATGGATGAAGATGACAGACCCGTGGGTGGGTGAGTCACCATCCAATGTGGGCTCGTTCCTCACATGGCAGCAGCCACATTATATATATATGGCAGAGGAGATGTATCGCCGTGCCGGCAACGACAAGATGACACAGAGGCTTGTGTTGGAGAAATACGGCAAGTATGTTGACGAGACAGCCGTGTTCCTTGCCTCCTTTGCTGCAGCATGTGCTGGAGCAGGCCTTGACAGGGCATCTACTGACACTGCCATATTCATCTCGACAAAGCCCATAACGCTCTATGGACAGACAGCCATGCAGGAGTCGATGTCGAAGGATTTCTCCTACTGGCATCCCTTTGAGCAGGCATACTTCGTATACGGCCTTACTACTGCCCTGAAATGGCGCGAGCGCAGAGGACTGCCAACCATCGAAGCATGGCAGAAGATAATATCACGCATGGCACCATTGGCAGAGCATGACGGTATCTATACAGCAGGAATGCCTACGCAGCCCTTCCTCAATGCAAGCGGCGAGGCTGACAACGGTGCCGAAGCCTTTGACCCATTCAACTATGGTGGTGACACAGGCAAGAAACAGCTCACAGAAGAGGAGTTCTACCTGAAGTGCCGCTCAGACCATCCTGCCGTGCTGGGAGCCTGTGGACTCCTTCCCGACTATGGCCTTTACGACCGTGAGAAGATGCAGCACACCCTGTCGTGGGTGATGGACAACTGGAACTGGGACACCACATGGGGCTGGGACTATGGTATGACGGCCATGTGTGCGGCACGCCTGGGTGACGGCGAGAATGCTGTGAAGGCTCTACTGATAGACAAGGGAAAGAATACATACCTCGTATCTGGCCACAACTATCAGGAACCGAAACGCCTGCGACTCTACCTGCCCGGCAACGGAGCCCTGCTCGATGCTGTGGCTATGATGTGTGCAGGATGGGACGGATGTCCTGATGTGAAGAATCCTGGATTCCCACAGAACGGCAAATGGAACGTGAAGTGGGAAGGACTGAACAGAATGCAATAAACCTCTCCCGACCTCCCCAAGGGGGAGGAGGGTTAATTCGTTAATTTGTTAATTCGTTAATTCGAAAGGTGGCCGTTCTTCTCGATAATGCAGTAACTCAGTTCTCGCGTCTTCCCGGCATAGGCAGGAAGACCGCGTTGCGTCTCGTGTTGCACATGCTGCGGCAGGAGGAGTGCGACGTGACTGAGTTTGCCGAGGCTCTGACGCGCCTTAGACGCGAGGTGAAGTATTGCTGCCGCTGTCATAACATCAGCGATACGGAGATATGTCCTATCTGCTCAGACAGAACCCGCGATGAAAGCACGGTATGCGTGGTGGAGAACATACAGGATGTGCTCGCCATAGAGCATACGCAGCAGTATCACGGACTGTACCACGTGCTTGGCGGCGTGATATCTCCAATGGACGGCATAGGTCCGAAAGACCTCGAGATAGACTCGTTGATAGAGAGAGTGAAGGCATCGCGCGCTGCAGCGGACAATTCTTCGGAGAACCAACTGGAGCATGTCCCCATCAAAGAGGTGATATTTGCTCTGTCTTCAACGATGGAGGGCGATACTACCAACTTCTACATAACCCGCCAGCTGCAAACCATTAGCGGACTGACCCTGTCGGTAATAGCTCGTGGCATCAGCGTGGGTGACGAGCTGCAGTACACAGACGAGGTAACACTCGGAAGGAGTATACTAAACAGAACAAGAATATAAACCAATAAACTAAGAGAACTATGGAAATTGAATTTGTAAGAAGCAGATTTATCAAGCATTTTGACGGACAGACAGGTAACATTTACTTCTCTCCCGGCCGTATTAACCTCATAGGTGAGCATACCGACTACAATGGTGGCTATGTCTTCCCTGGAGCCGTTGACTGCGGCGTGATGGCAGAGCTTCGTCCTAACGGAACGAACAAGGTGCTGGCTTACAGCATAGACCTCAAGGACCGCGTGGAGTTCGACATCAACGACGAACAGGGTCCACGCGCCACATGGGCCCGCTTTATCTTCGGTATGGTGAAGGAGTTCCAGATACTGGGCGTTGACGTGAAGGGTTTCAACATTGCATTTGCTGGCGATGTGCCACTTGGAGCCGGTATGTCATCAAGTGCAGCAATGGAGAGCTGTTTCGGATGCGCCCTCAACGACCTCTTTGCCGACAATAAGATTTCAAAGTGGGACATCGTGCTGGCTGGTCAGGCTACGGAGCATAAGTACATCGGCACAAACTGCGGCATCATGGACCAGTTTGCATCGGTATTCGGAAAGGCCGGAGCCCTGATGCGCCTTGACTGCAACAGCCGCGACTTTGAATACTTCCCCTTCAACCCAGATGGCTACAAGCTCGTACTGCTCAATTCTTGCGTGAAGCATGAGCTGGCAGGCAGCCCTTATAACGACCGCCGCAACTCCTGCGAGCGCGTGGTGAAGGCTGTGCAGGAAAAGCATCCCGAGGGCAGATACGAAACCTTGAGGGACTGCACATGGGAGAACCTTGAAGAGGTGTCTGACGTTATCTCTGCAGAGGATAAACAGCGTGCCACCTTCGTGCTTGGCGAAAAAGACCGCGTGCTGGGCGTCTGCGATGCTCTGCAGCAGGGCGACTATGAGAAGGTCGGTCAGCTGATGTATGAGACGCATCATGGTCTGTCAAAGGAATATGAGGTGAGCTGCGAAGAGCTTGACTACCTCGTTGACATCGCCAAGGAGTGTGGCGTGACGGGTTCCCGCATCATGGGCGGAGGCTTCGGAGGCTGCACCATCAACCTGGTGAAGGATGAACTGTATGACGACTTCATAGCTACGGCCAAGAAGAAGTTTGCCGAGAAGTTCGGTCATGCACCGAAGGTCTATGATGTAAAGATTGGTGACGGCTCACGCAAAATCTGCTGATATGAAGAAATATGAAGATGCATTGAAAGAACTGGAAGAGCTGGCTCAGCGAATGGAAAGTGGCGACTTCAAAATCGACACTATCAAGACTGATATTGACAAAGCCAGAAAGCTCATCAAGTTCTGCAGGGATGCTTTGACAAAGACTGAAGAAGAAATAAATGCAATTATATCCCAAGATAATAACTGATGCGCTGGCAACGGTAACCTATGCCGGCACGAAGAAGAATATCATCGACAGCGGACTGCTTGCCGATCAGCCCAAGGTAACATGCGTGAACCAAGGGACCCCTGATGAACTGTGGAGCGTGGAGGTGGTGCTGAGTTTCCAAAAGGAGACAGACCCCTTCTGGCGCTCAACGGTGAAGGCTGCCGAGGCTGCCATCAACTATCACGTGAAGCAGATGGCCGAAGAACTGGGCGAGACGGACTTCGTCTTCGACCTCATTGTCAGCCAGGAGTTCAAGCAGCAGCCGCGTCCTGAAGATGACAAACTGCTGCCAGGAGTGAAGAATATCCTTGCCGTCAGTTCAGGAAAGGGTGGGGTAGGAAAGAGCACCGTCTCTGCCAACCTCGCCATATCCCTTGCGCGGATGGGCTATTCCGTTGGTCTGCTCGACACCGACATCTTCGGACCCTCTATACCAAAGATGTTCAACGTGGAGGACGAACGCCCATATGCCATCGAGAAAGAAGGCCGGCAGTTGATGGTGCCTGTGGAGCAGTACGGTGTGAAGCTGCTCTCCATTGGTTTCTTCGTTGACAGGAATACGGCTACGCTGTGGCGCGGCGGTATGGCCTGCAGCGCGCTGAAACAGCTCATTGGCGATACCGACTGGGGGGACTTGGACTTCCTCATTCTCGATACCCCGCCAGGAACGTCAGACATTCACCTCTCCCTGCTCCAGACTCTCGCAATAACGGGAGCCATCATCGTCTCTACACCGCAGCAGGTGGCATTGGCTGATGCAAAGAAAGGCATCGATATGTATACCAATGACAAGGTTAACGTGCCCATACTCGGACTCATTGAGAATATGGCATACTTCACTCCTGCCGAATTGCCCGAGAATAAATACTATATCTTCGGCAAGGAAGGCTGCAAGACTCTTGCCAAGGAGATGAACGTACCCTTGCTGGCACAGATACCTATCGTGCAGAGTATCTGCGAGAAGGGCGATCAGGGCATCCCCGCAGCCCTCGATGTAGCCTCACCTACGGGTCAGGCATTCCTCGCGTTGGCCCAGAGTGTCATCACCGTCACAAACCGACGCAACGCTGAGGCTCCTAAGACAGAGAGGGTACACACCCATTGATTCTTCGAAACTGGTCGTTTCACAAAACTGCGTTCCACTTTGAAACAGGTTGTATCGCAGTCCGATACAACCTGTTTCGCAGTATGATACAAATCACAGCAACTTGAACTATGCGTAAAAAGCCATTACTTCTTATATTTTTCATTGCAACGTGGCTCTTGGCTTCAGCCGAGGGCTATGACGCCATGTGGAAGCGTTACGACAAGTGTGTGGCTAAGGATAAGCCTCGCGATGCCCTCAGCGTGCTCTACGGCATAGAACAGAAGGCAGAGCGCGAGAAGTCATGGTCACAGCTGATGGCAGCGATGATTATGGAGCACAACATGCTGGCAGAGATAAGCTCTGACAGCATCGCTCCGGCACGGGAACGCCTCGAGAAACGTTTCCAGGCCGGTGTGCCTGCCACGATACGTCGCATCGTGATGGACGAACGCATAGACATCGACTCGCTGATGGCTCTGCCTGATGCTTCTGAGTATACTAAGGCAAACAGTGCGAAGCAATGTGGGCTGCTTGTGGAGAGAGGTACTGACAGCAGGTATTTCAACCACGACCTTCTGAGCATGATTATTATGCGTCAGCACTTCGACAAGCGCGACTCCCTGCTGGCTCACTATTACGGAGACAACAACGAGATGGTGGAGTTTCTTACTGCACAGAGCAAGATATACGCCACCGACTCCTTGGCGGAAAAGATAACGCTCATCGATAAGGCTCTTGCTCGCTGGCCCAAATGGGATGTGGCACAGGAGTTGGTGAATTATCGCAGGTCGCTGACAATGCCTCACGTCAGATATTCTATAGACAATGGCTATGAGTATGCTGACAAAGACCGCTGGATACGTTTCAGTCAGGTAAGAAACATCTCAAGAGTGACAGTAGATATCACACCCCTTGATGCACGGATACGTCAGAACGGAGATACCAGATTGTTATCGCTGTCATTTCAGCCCGCGAAGGAATGGGAGACACAGAAGGATTCCATAAACATTGGTGCGCTGAAGCCCGGCAGATATGCCATAATGGTTACTCCGCAGGTCATCCCCTCATGGGTGAAGAAGACTGACGAGGCCTATGACACGCTGAATGTGTCGCATCTGCAGGTGCTGACAATAGCCCTTCCTGATAACAGTCTGCGTTGCATCGTGGTTAATGCTGCTACGGGACAGCCCGTTCCGGGTAGCCTGGTTCATGTGCGCAGTTACCGTAACAGTTCCATGATGAGGACTTACGCTACGGATGATAAGGGAGAATGCATCATAACCCGTTCAGAGAAAGAGCGCAACAATATCATTCAGACTTATGCAAGTACCTCTTCTGACAGCATTGCCCTGTGGAGTTATGCTGGTGGTTTCTATCGTTATGAAAAACGTACAGACACACGTGTGATATCCAATATGTTCACAGACCGGGCATTGTATCGTCCCGGACAGAAGATAGAGGCAGTAGTGATAAGGCACAGCATCTCTCCTGATAATGTTACAAAGGTTATTGAGGGCGACACCGTAGAGGTGAAGATGCGCGACAGAAACTATCGTGAGATAGATAAGGTCACAGTTGTTACTGACCAGTATGGCACAGCCCGCATCACCTTCACACTTCCCGAGAATGCAGAGAGCGGCACGTATGCCCTCGTGTCAAAATCGGCTTCTGTTGCTATAACAGTAGAGGAGTACAAACGCCCTACGTTCAATGTTACCTTCCCAGATCCGAAGACTATTGACACCACTGGCGACACCATTCGTGTAAAGGGAACGGTAAGGAGTTACAGCGGTGCGCTGATGACAGGGGCCACGGTGTGTGTGAGTGCTGACAGGAGAGCATGGTGGTGGAGAATATATCATGATGGAGCAAATGCCAACATCATTCGTGATACACTCATAACCGATGCCAACGGAGAATTCCTTGTCATCATCCCTGTTAAGAAAGGTGTAAAAGAACCTCTGAAGTGGTTCTACACCCTTGATGTCTCTGCTGTCGCTACGAGTCTCTCAGGAGAGAGCCAGCAGGGCAGCGTGCGTATCCCTTTGAACGAAGGCAACGAACCGCCAAAAGAAAATGAGAAACGCAATGAACATTGCTGGTATGCGTTGTCTTCTGAGAATTTCCCATCGGATAATGGCGTGGTAACTATTACCGTTGGCAGCGATTTCAAGGATGTGTATGCCCCATATATAGTAGTGGCCCAAAATAAGGTGATAGAGGATGGAGTGTTGCATCTCAATGCCGACTCTATTACCAAGACCTTCACCTATAAGCCGGAGTGGGGCGACGGCATCACTATGTCGTATGCCTGGATAAAGGATGGTAAGCATTACGGCGAACATATAGAGATAAAACGCGCCCTTCCTGACAAGAAACTGAACCTCGCCTGGGGCACGTTCCGCGACAAGGTAGTGCCAGGCCAGAAGGAAAAGTGGACGGTGAACATTACGGACAGCGAGGGTAAGCCCTGTAAGGCACAGCTCATGGCTGTACTATACGATAAGTCGCTCGATGCTATAAGAAGTCACAAGTGGTATTTCTATGATAACCGCGTACAGAGTGTTCCGTCCTCTTATTGGCGACATACAAGTATTGCTTCAAAACTGTATGGCTTTATCGACTCTGATGTGCGGACCGTAAAGAGTCGCAATATTGCCTTCTCCGAGTTTAATACCA
Source organism: uncultured Prevotella sp. (assembly GCA_905236165.1). Lineage (GTDB taxonomy): Bacteria > Bacteroidota > Bacteroidia > Bacteroidales > Bacteroidaceae > Prevotella. The sequence continues at coordinate 37,537 of CAJOOC010000111.1, forward strand.
AGTTCTCCCTATATGGCGGATATCGTCTTTATAAGGGACATCGCATGTTACGTAATGGTAGCATGATGACCCGTGCTACAGTAATGTCCAGTGCGCCCATGATGGAGATGAAATCCATTGGAGCGTTCGATGTAAGGGGCAATGACGAAGGCGGCGAAGTGCTGAGAGCTGCTGAGGTAATCCCCGCAGAGGGTATGGCAACCTATGATGCCGTTGCGAATGAAGAAGCTGCTGACATGATGTCGATGATACCTCTTCGTGCCAACTTTGGCGAGACGGCATTCTTTATGCCACAGTTGGAGAGCGATGACAAGGGTAAGGTAGGGTTGTTGTTCACCTTGCCAGAGAGTGTCACCACGTGGCGTTTCATCGCGATGGCTCATGATAAGGACATGCGCTATGGATTCTTGGAAGATGAGTGTGTAGCGCAGAAGAAAATTATGATTCACCCCAACATGCCGCGCTTCCTCAGAGTGGGCGACAAAGCCGTCGTGAAGGCCGAGATAACCAATCTCTCCGACAAATCTATGAAGGCAAAGGCACGTCTGCAGGTGCTGGACGCGAAGACTGAGAAGGTGATAGGCAATATATATAATAATGTACGCGCAGAGGCTGGCAGCACCGCTATCGCTTCGTTCGCCTTGCCAAAGGCGGCACAAACGGGAGAATGGATATGTAGGGTGATGGTAGAGACCAATGGCTTCAGCGACGGTGAGCAGCATCTTGTGCCAATACTGTCAACAGAACAGTCGTTGCCTGAGATAGCTGACTATACCATCAGTCCTGACAGCCTTATGTTTGCCGCTCTGCCAGAACTGCTGCTGCCTGAGTGTGACAATGCGATATGCCTCTCCAATGCCGTCTATGCCAATATGATGACGGCAAAGCTGAAGGATACCATCCCTGACCTGAAGCAGAACAATGTGATTAACCGTCTCATGGAGCTGCAGAATGCTGATGGCTCCTTCTCCTGGTATAAGGGAATGCAAGGCAGCACCTATATGACGATGGCTGTGCTGAAGACTCTCGCACGGGGACAGCATTACTGCGGGGAGCAACCCTTGCTCAAAGATATCATGAAGAGTGCTTTCTCATATATGCAGCAGAAGATGCAGGAGCATGTGGAGATGCTGAAGAAACCCAAGATGTCCCCTTATCTCAGCAATACCGCCCTTGACTGGCTCTACACCTTGGCTATTACAGGTACCGACGGTGGTAATGCCGCGAAATATCTTCGCAAACTTATCCCCGAAGACTGTAACAAGGCCGACATGGAGACCAAGGCCGTTGCCGCCATCGTGATGAATGAGGCTGGCAAGGGCAGCAAGGCGCGGGAATATGTGGAGGCCATAAAGCAACACACGGTGTATCGTGAGGATATGGGCAGATACTTCGACTCTTATCGCACTCACTATTCTTGGTGCGACTATCGCATCCCTTCACAGTCAATGGCAATCGAGGCTATGCAGCATATCACACCTGCTGACAACTGCACCATCCGTGAGATGCAACGATGGCTCTTCTCGTCGAAACGCACACAACGCTGGGACAACCCATATAACACCGTGAATGCTGTCAATGCCTTTATGATGAAGACGGCAGAATGTCCAAAGGAGACGGAGCAGATGCAGAAGGCCAGCACCATTTATGCTGCTGACTATAAGCAGATTATAAAGGTGAAGAGAGAGATAACGTGGGACGGCAAGAAGACATCGAAGCTGACAGTAAGGATTACCATTGAGGCTGACAGAGACTATGACTTCGTTACTGTTACGGACAATCGTCCTGCATGCCTTGAACCCGTCAGACAGCTGTCAGGATATTATGATGGTGCATACAGGCAGCACAGGGACAATGCAACCATCTATGCCTTCGACCAACTGAGCAAGGGCGTTCATACGATAGAGACTCAATATTATGTATCAACCGAGGGTGACTTCACCTCTGGCGACGTAACGGCAATATGCACTTACGCTCCAGAATTCCAGGGAAGTGCAGAACCATATAATATGAATAATCATGAATAGAATACTAATAAGGACAGTAGTTTTTGCCATTACCTTGTTATCAATACAAATGGTTGATGGCATCGTTTCAACATGTAGGGCACAGTCGTTGCTTCCACTTCAGAACGAGATGGAATGCGGGCAAATGCTCTTCAAGCAACCTACCAATATCACCATCGAACTGAGGAATGCCACAGCCCATCCCGTATGTATCACTAATGTGGAAACGGGGTGCGGATGTACTACGGCATCCTATGACAGAACCCCTATCTCGCCTGGAGCTTCAACGCCCATCACTATTACCTTCGATGCCAAGCAACTGGGACACTTCAACCGTATGGTAAGGGTGTTCGATACAGGATCGGATGTTCCTACGGAGATACAGTTTCATGGTCAGGTGGTGACGAAGTTGATTGACTATACAGGAGAATATCCGCATAAGCTCGGAATACTGTATACCGATGCTGATGCTCTGGAGTTTGACAATGTAAACAAGGGTCAGCGACTGACAAGGGAGATACACATCATGAACCCGTCTGGACAGAATGTCACTCCCGTCATGCTGCGACTGCCTTCTTACCTCAAGGCTGAGATGAGCCCTCAGATTCTGGCACCCAAGCAGAAGGGCACGATGAAGATTGTACTCAATTCAAAAGACCTCTACGACTATGGGTTGATACAGTCAAACATCTACCTTGGCAAGAACGGAGCCGATAAGATTTCGTCAGACAAGGAAGTGCCGGTAACCATTGTGCTCCTCCCACCATCGCTCAAGAATGATGGTCAGGTGCAGGGAAATGTGCCTAAGTTGTCGATGTCGGCAAAGGAAATAAACCTCTCAGAACTGCAGAATAAGTCAAAGGCAAAGGACGAACTGACCATCACCAACAACGGTAAGGCCGAGCTGGAGATATCCAAACTGCAGCTCTTCACTCCTGGCCTGCAGGTAGAACTTGGACAGCAGCGTCTTGCTCCTGGGGCGTCAACAAAACTCAAGGTGTCGGCAAGGGGAAAGGACCTGCGCAAGACACGTACCCGTCCGCGTATTCTTATGATTACCAACGACCCTGACAACCAAAAGGTAGTCATTGAGGTAAGGAGGTAAAAGCATTTTAATATTTTAATATTCAATATTTCAATCTTCTATTTGATTGTGATACATCCAGAGAACGATAAGGAATATAAAGGCTTACAGGTAAACGATGGTGTGGTGCAGCCTGCAAGCGTCAATCCATACCTTAACCGTAAGCGCTTTCAGCGAAAGCAATATACTGTAGACCAGCTTGTTGACGGTATTCTTGCCGGTAATGTGACGATGCTCTCTCAGGCCGTAACACTGGTTGAGAGCGTTATCCCAGAACATCAGGAGAAGGCCCAGCAGGTCATAGAACGCTGTCTGCCCTATAGCGGCAAGTCTGTGCGTATAGGTATCAGCGGTGTGCCTGGAGCAGGAAAGTCCACGTCAATAGACGAATTCGGCATCCACGTGCTCAACCGCAACGGAGGCAAGCTGGCCGTACTTGCCATTGACCCCTCGTCAGAGAGGAGCAAAGGTTCCATCCTGGGCGACAAGACCCGCATGGAGAAACTGGCGCAGCATCCCGATGCATACATTCGCCCCAGCCCCTCAGCGGGATCATTGGGAGGTGTGGCACGAAAGACACGCGAGACCGTCATACTATGCGAGGCTGCCGGATTCGACACTATCTTCATCGAGACTGTCGGAGTGGGACAGAGCGAGACAGCATGTCATTCTATGGTAGACTTCTTCCTGCTCTTACAGGTAGCAGGAACGGGCGATGAGCTGCAGGGCATCAAGCGCGGCATCATGGAGATTTCTGATGGCATCGTAATCAATAAATGTGACGGCGACAACGTGAAGCGCTGCGAGATGGCGGCACAGAATTTCCGTAATGCGCTCCATTTCTTCCCAATGCCTGAGAGCGGATGGGACAGGAAGGTGCTCACTTATTCAGGATTCTACGGATATGGTATCAAGGAGATATTCGATATGATATACGAATATGTGGACTTCGTGAAGGAAAATGGATACTTCGACCTGAGACGTCGTTACCAGAATAAATACTGGATGTATGAAACGATAGAGAACACCCTTCGAAACCGTTTCTATAACAACCCCATTATCTCCGAGAATATTGCTGCATCTGAACTGGCAGTACAGACAGGACAGAAGACAAGCTTCATGGCTGCCTTCGACCTCCTCAACCAGTATTACAATAGCTTGCGCCAAAAATAATTTATATGTCTGAGAGTCTGCGATACCATTGCAGACATTTCGCTAATTCGAAGATGTACATTGAGATAGACGAAGGCTCTGGCTTCTGCTTCGGTGTAACCAGGGCAATTGAAAATGCCGAAGAGATACTCCACTCCGGACAGCAGTTGAACTGTCTGGGAGACATCGTGCATAATGGTATAGAGTGTGAGCGGCTAAGGCAGCTTGGGCTCAAGACTATCGACCATGATGACTTATGCCAGATGCAACATTCCACAGTGCTGCTGCGAGCACATGGTGAGCCGCCGTCAACATATATTACCGCACAGCGTAACGACATAAAAATCATCGATGCCACTTGTCCGGTAGTGCTGGCTTTGCAGAAGCGCATCAAGAAGAAGTATACCGAGCTCAAGCAGTCGGGTACTATGGGTAGCATTGTCATTTTCGGCAAGAAAGGACATGCTGAGGTGTTGGGGCTCGTGGGGCAGACAGAGGGTACAGCAATAGTAATAGAACATCCTGAAGATGCAAGACAGCTCGATTTCAGCCACGATATCTATCTCTACAGTCAGACAACGAAATCGCTGGATGAGTTTCATCTCATCATTGACTATTGCAAGGAGCATATTTCCCACGATGCCACCTTCCAAAGCTATGACACCATCTGCAGACAGGTAGCCAACAGAATGCCCCATATTTGCAACTTTGCCACAAAGCATAGCGTGGTATTGTTCGTAAGCGGAAGAAAGAGCAGCAACGGAAGAGTGCTCTTTGAGGCCTGTAAAGCCAACAATCCCAACACCTACCTCATAGAAGGGCCTGACGAGATACAACTTTCATGGCTCAAGGGGGCTGATAGCATAGGTATCTGTGGAGCCACCAGCACGCCAAAATGGCTTATGGAACAGGTGGGACAACGCATACGCCAACAACTATAATTAATTTGATATTTTGTTTGTTAGAGAGTCTGCGATACCATCGCAGACATTTCGACCATTCGATAATTTGTTAATTCGTTAATTTGTTAATTCGTCAATATGGTAATAGCAATAGACGGCCACTCTTCCTGTGGCAAAAGCACAATGGCCAAGAAGCTGGCCAAGGATTTAGGGTATATCTACGTTGACACGGGAGCGATGTATAGGGCTGTGACGCTTTACTGCATGCGTAACGGTATTATCGCAGATGGCAAGGTGGATAATAAAAAACTGACTGAGGCGATGCCTCTCATCAACGTGTCCTTCAAACTGAATTCTTCAACGGGACTGCCTGAGACGTATCTTGGCGAAGAATGTGTGGAGAACGTGATACGCACCATAGAGGTAAGCAACAACGTGTCTCCTATTGCCGCTATTCCACTCGTAAGAGAGGCGATGGTGAGCCAGCAGCGACAGATGGGACTCAACCAGGACATCGTCATGGACGGAAGGGATATAGGCACAACGGTCTTTCCTAATGCCGACCTGAAAATCTTCGTTACGGCATCGGCACCAGTACGGGCACAGCGCCGCTACGACGAATTGAAGGCAAAGGGCATGCCGGCTGACTATGAGGATATTCTCAAAAACGTAGAGGAGCGCGACTACATCGACTCCCACAGAGAGGTGTCGCCACTTCGCCAAGCACCAGATGCGCTCCTGCTCGACAACTCTGAGATGACAATAGAGCAACAGCAGCAATGGCTCATGCAACAAGTAGACCGCTTACGCAAATAACAATAATTAACTAAAGTTTCGCTTTTCACTTTTCACTATTCACTTTCCGGATGTTCCAGTTTATCACCTCCTCAGCTAAGCTGTCTCAATGCCCCAATGACATTAGGCCAGAATTTGCCTTCATAGGAAGAAGCAACGTCGGCAAGTCAAGTCTCATCAACATGCTTGCCAATCAGAAAGGCCTCGCAAAGACCAGTGCTACACCGGGCAAGACTCTTCTCATCAACCACTTCCTCGTTGATGAGAAATACTACATTGTAGACCTCCCGGGCTATGGCTTCGCAAAACGCTCAAAAAGCGTGCAGCAGGACATAGAAAATATCATCAGCTCTTACATTCTCAATCGTGAGCAACTGACAAATGTCTTCCTGCTTATCGATATTCGTCATGATCCGCAGAAGGTGGATATGGAGTTTATCAACTGGCTTGGAGAAAACCAGATACCATTCAGCATTGTATTCACAAAAGCCGACAAGGTGGGACCCGTCAAAGCTCGACAGAACGTAGAAAAATACCTGCAATCCCTCCTTGAAACCTGGGAAGAACTGCCGCCACACTTCATCACCTCGTCAGAAAAAAAACAAGGTCGAGAAGAGCTCCTTGGATATATCGACCAAATACTGACCGATAATCAGTAATTTCTTATATGTTATAGGGTCTGCGATACCATCGCAGACATTTCGTTAATTTCTTATTTCGATAAAATGTTCGTAAAAACACATTGTGCTGCCCTCAACGGACTCAGCGTCAACATGGTAACAGTAGAATGCTCTGTAGATTCGGGGCAGTCGCTCTCCCTGACGGGCCTTGGCGACGAAGCCGTGAAAGAGAGTCTCAGCCGCATCAGAACAGCATATCGGTATACAGGCTATAAGATGCCTAACAGGTCCGTAACTATCAATCTCTCTCCTGCCAACCTCAGGAAAGAAGGGTCGGCCTACGACCTGCCTATGGCTATCGCCATTTTGGCTTCCAATGAAGACATTCCCCCGCAGCACCTTAATGAATACATGATGCTCGGAGAATTAGGCCTTGATGGTCGTCTGAAACCCATCGTGGGTGCTCTGCCCATTGCCATTCTCGCAAGGTCAAAGAATTTCAAAGGACTCATCGTGCCCAAGGACAACGAATATGAAGCAGCTGTTGTCAACAATCTGGAGGTCTACGGGATGGAGACGCTTGCCGAGGTTATACAGTTCCTCTCCGACCAGCGCGATGCAGAGCCTGTGGTATACGACACCCGTAAGGTCTTCTATGAACAGCAATACACCTTTGATATCGACTTCTCCGACGTGAAGGGACAGGAGAGCGTCAAGCGAGCTATGGAGGTAGCGGCGGCAGGTGGTCATAACATGATAATGATAGGCCCTCCCGGATCGGGAAAAAGCATGATGGCCAAGCGTATGCCCACGATACTGCCTCCACTATCTTTGGCAGAAAGTCTGGAGACCACCCAGATACACTCAGTAGCAGGAAAGATAGGCCCCAATCAGGCCCTGATATCCAAGCGCCCGTTCCGAGCTCCTCATCACACCATTTCGCAGGTGGCCCTCGTAGGTGGTGGCAATACACCGCAGCCGGGCGAAATATCCTTGGCACACAATGGAGTACTCTTCCTCGACGAGCTGCCCGAGTTCAACAAGGCAACCCTCGAAGTGCTGCGTCAGCCCCTCGAAGACCGTAAGATTACCATAGCCCGTGCAAAATATACTGCTGACTATCCCTGCTCCTTTATGTTCGTGGCCAGCGCTAACCCCTGTCCCTGCGGATACTACGGTGATCCAACCCACGACTGTGTATGCACCCCAGGACAGATACACCGTTACATGAACAAGATTTCAGGACCCTTGCTTGACCGCATCGACATCCATTGTGAGATACAGGCAGTGCCATTCGCACAGCTCAGTCAGATGCAGCCAGGTGAGTCATCAGAGACCATCCGTGAGCGTGTCATCCGAGCCCGCAACATACAAACGGAGCGTTTTGCTCACCTCCCCCTTGGGGTAGGCCGGGAAGGGGCTGTCCATTGTAACGCACAGATGACGGAACGCATGATACACCAGTATGCCGAGCCTGATGCCGCCTCTCTCGAAATACTCCGTATGGCAATGGAACGCCTCAAACTCTCAGCCCGTGCCTACTCACGCATCTTGAAAGTAGCTCGAACCATCGCCGACCTCGCTGGCTCGGAGAAAGTGCAGTCCCCACACATCGCCGAAGCTATCGGCTATCGCACCCTTGACAGAGGCGACTGGGCAGAACGTGGGATATAGGATTCCGACTTTCATTGTGGCAGAAATTTCTGCCCATTGAGTATGTATATCCTGAAGGGGAAGCCTGTGGGTTGTGTTGTTTTTCCTGATTCTTTTTTCCCTATGCGCTGGCCGTTGAGGCTGTAGCAGTATCCAGGTACTTGGGGCTTGGAGTGTGTTGCGTGTGGTGTTGTGATGCCATCTGGTGTGTTGTATGCTATGCTGGCAAGATGGCAGCGTGCCGTTGTGGCGGTCTGAAAGGTGATGTTGAATATGAGGTAGGCCGTTGCGGTGTTTCCCGCACTGTCTTTATAGCGTAAGGCCTCGCGGATGGTGCGTCTTGTTCCGTTGGTGTTGGCACCGGGGAACTGTCCGATGACAGCGCTCTTGGTTGCTTTGGTGAATTCGGCATAGGCAACACACCCGTTGCCGTAGGTGATGGCTGTGCCGCTGGCATTGAACCAATGTCCGAAGTCGCCGTTGGTAGTCTTGCCTATGCCTTGCAGCATACCGTCGGCCTTGGCGGCATAATGCATTATGGTGTTGTTGGGCTGCTGACTGCTATAGGTGATGATGCGGCTGAAGATGTCGTCGCCTTCCATCTGAAAGGCCGTACAAAGAGCATTGAGTCCGCTACCTGAGAAGTTGACGGTGGCTCCGTCATAACCTGATGTTGGTGGCAGTATAATATCGTAGGTCAGTGTAACATCGCCGATGTTGCGCCCATCGATGTATTTTTCGAATTCCGGCTCCTTGACATAAGGTGTTACGCTGACGGCTTTGGTGCCGATGAGTTCAAACTGATAGGGCCATTGGTCGTCGTTCTTGATGTTGTCGTCCCAGCGGTGCTGTACGTATGTGGTGAGTGCTGGGGCAATGACGAGGAATATGCGCTGCGTGCCTTCAGGCACCTGGGCGGTGATGTCCTCGGTAGTTTCAACGGTGCCCTTGCCGTAAACGGTGTTGTCGTTGACGTACTCTCGCGTACCATCTTCTTTCAGCATGACATAGCCAATACGGAAGCCCCTTGCTGATGGGCTGACGTTGTTGTATTGCCTCACTCCTGCGCTGACGAGGGCATTGGCGTTGCCGTTGTTGTATTCGCCCGGGTCGGCCTCATTGAGAGCACAGCCAGGCGTTAATGCAGTGAACCGCGTGGTGATGGTGCCTGATGTGGGTACGGCGAGCTCTATGACGTTGAAGCCCGTGCTCTGTGGCGTGCTGGCATAGGCTACCTGGTATTTGTTTTCATCGAGCTGCACGGCCAAATAGTCGAACCGCCCGATGTAGTTGTTGCGATATGATGCTGCTACATCAAAGTCGAATGTGGCGCAATGTAGGGCGTAGTCGAAATATAGCTCATAGAACTCCTCAGCCGAGAGTCCCTTCAGCGCCATCAGCGCCTGACAGAAATCCATAGCTCCACTCATGGGTTGCTTCCACACCTGCGCCACAGTCGTGAGGTCGGCGTACCGCTGGCAGAGGTAGTAAAGGAACCAGTAGCTCTGGTAACGCATCCATTCATGGGAGAAGGCGTAGTTGGCATTGTTGCCGAAGAGAGGGTAGCTTTGGCTGAACATCAGTGCTGGATAAGACTGGTTGGCCTGCCACTGTGCCGTCTGTTCCCAGATGGTCTGACCGTTGCCAACAGGCAGGTGGAAGCCTGTCCCGATGGTCGTTGACGATATGTGGTTGTAGCGCGAAGCCTCAGCATAACACATATAATGGAAGGAATGACCCACCTCGTGGGCGAGGGAATGGCCTGCGGGCTTCACCGTTGCGGGATTGAGCCACAGGGCGCTGCATTCGAAGTCGTAGCCGCCACCATAACAGGTCCAGGTGGTGGTGTAGTTCATCAGAATGAGAATCTTGTACTTGTCCTTCATGTTGCTGCACGAGAAGCCCAGCTTGTTGATGTTGAGCTCGTAGCAGGTCTCGGCAACTCGCAAGACAGCATCGACATCGAAGGTCATCGATACACCATCTAGCGAAGGGGCCTTGGAGGGATTGCTGCCAAACCCTTTCTGCCAGAAGATGATGCAGTTGTCTGACTCCTTGCTGCGGCTGAAGGACCATTGCAGTTCGGTGTTGCCGCCTTCGGTATACTCTTGCGTCGTTGCGTCATAATGCCAGCTGTCAGGGATGTAAACTTTCTTCTGGGCATTGACGCCCTGAAGCACCAATACAAGGAAGACTACCAATGTGGCAGCGGTAATCCTGTAGGTTCCAATGTGTTGCATGACTTCGATAATGCCTTATTGTTTAATGAACTCGCAGATATTGATAGTATGCGAAACAAAAAATCTCTAACAAGCTCACTTAAGGCTGTTAGAGATTTTTGTGCCCAGAACGGGACTCGAACCCGTACACCCGGAAGTATTGGTGTTTGAGACCAACGCGTCTACCAATTCCGCCATCTGGGCAAGGCTTGTGTCGAGTTACCTCAGTTGAAGGTATATCGACAGCCTTTGATTAACGGGGTGCAAAGTTAATACTTTTTTTTCAGTTGTGCAAATATTTTACCACAGAATTTCCTTGTCCGCAGCATTTTCTTCGAAGATAGGCTTATCGGTATTTTGTGGGGTGGGGTAGAAATGCACAGCCGAGTCGTTCATCTTTGGATGGGTCAGTGAGAGCATGCGCAGTATCTCCGTTGCAGCCCAGATGGTGGGACCATAGCCGTGCATCGCCATCTTGTGGGTGGGACGATAGGCATAGAAGGCTGGATCGAAACCCATACCCGTTCCGACGCAGGTGCCCTCAACCTGTCCTTGCTCATTCACCTTCGTCTGCAGCGCATTCCAGGCAAGGAACGCCTGGGCTCCGTAGGTTTCGGCATTGACCCAGCCCTCACAGACGGCGTGTGAGATGCAATAGGTATAGATGGCCGTACAGGAGGTTTCGAAGTAAGTATCAGGGCGGTCAAGCAATTGGTGCCAGAAGCCTGTCTTGTCCTGAAGGGCGCACAGACCCTCGATATGTTCGCGCAGAAGTAGGAGCAGCTCGGCCTTGTATGAAGCGAAGGACGATGCCTGCTGGCCGTTCTTTCCGTTATTGTCAATAGCGTTGATGGCATCAATCACCTCGCAGAGCGTCAGAATGGCCCATCCGTTGGCCCGTCCCCAATGGTAGGAGGCATGAGGTGACATGCTCTCCACCCACCCGTGGCGGAACAGCTTCTTTTCGGGCACCCACATCAGCTCCTTGAAGAGCCTCACCTGACTAATGGCCAGGTTCATGATATGACTGCTCAGACTGCTGTCTCCGTTCTTCTGCAGATATGCTGAATACCAGGCCAGTGCCGGCACACCCATGAACATATCGTCGAGCCATACGGTATTGTGGTGAGGACGGTTGCGGGCAAAGATGGAGTCAGAACCCACCTTCATGCGATATACATCGTTGAGCACCATGTGCATGTAGCGCTCTATGGTCTGCGCATATTGCTTCTGCGGAGTATCCTTGCCAGCGAGACACGACAGCTTGCAGAAGGCTGCACACATAGCTCCTCCGTCGTCAAGCACGCGAGGACGTACCATCAGGCGTAGCTGAGAGTCGTAGTCGGGGTCTTTCTTGAACTTCGAAGCCATCTTGGCAGACTGCTCGGACAAAAAGTCGAGACGTTCAGTGGCGAAGGAGGTCATTGCACCAACATGCTCGCTGGAGATACCGTTGATGCGTGCATTGAGCATGGCGCTATAGAGCACGCCAGCCTCATAGCTCGTAAGGCGGAAAGAGCCTTTCTTCGCCCTGCCGTCGCTGTCGATAGCATGGGGCATCTCTGCGTCAAGATAATTGCAAATACGCCCGATGACGGCCTCTACGTCAGACTTCTGCGGTATGCCATAGGGATTTTCATACTGCGGCTGCATGAGGTGCAGCGGAGTATTGGAGTCATTGATGACAGCAGGACTCTGGGCATTGACTGTCATAGCCAACCCCGCGCCCAGAATGCATAGAAGAATGGTTCGTTTATGCTTCATGTGGTCTTCGTTTTCGTAGGGACGCAGTCCCACTTCGTCTTCGTCTTACAACGTTTGCAAATATCTTTCAGCATCGAGTGCGGCCTTACATCCTGTGCCAGCAGCTACGATGGCCTGTCGATAGACTGGGTCGCATACATCGCCTGCAGCGAATACTCCTGGCAGTATCTTGCCGTTAGTATCGCAGACCTGCTGCGTGGTGCCTACGGTCTTGATATACCCCATCTCGTCGAGGGCTATATTGTCGCGGAAGATGTCTGTAACTGGCTTGTGGCCTATTGCGAGGAAAAATCCGTCGATGGCTACGTCGTAGTGCTCCTCATCGGCTTCACCCTTGCGCTTCACGAGGTGCATGCCTTCTACGCCGTTCTCACCATAGAGCCCTGTGGCATTATGCTCAAAGAGTATATCGATGTTCTCTGCGCCCTTGATGCGCTGCTGCATGATGTCTGAGGCTCTGAGGTAGTTCTTGCGCACCACCAGATACACCTTCTTGCAGAGGTGTGAGAGGTAGAGGGCATCTTCGCATGCTGTGTCACCGCCACCCACTACGGCTGTCACCTTCTTGCGATAGAAGAAACCGTCGCATGTGGCACAGGCGCTGACACCCTGACCTTTATACTTCTCCTCATCAGGCAGACCGAGGTATTTTGCCTTTGCACCTGTGGCGATGATGATGCTGTCAGCCTCTATTACCGTACCGTCCTCAGCCATTGCCTTATAGGGGCGTGAGGAGAAGTCAATGGAGGTAATCTCGCCGTCGCGGATGTCGGCACCGAAGCGCTCCGCCTGCTCGCGGATTTCCATCATCATCTGATTGGCATCCACGCCCTGAGGGTAACCGGGGAAATTCTCTACTTCTGTGGTCTGAGTGAGCTGCCCGCCCATCTGCGGACCACAATACTCTATCGGGGAAAGGTTTGCTCTCCCAGCATAAATGGCAGCGGTATAGCCTGCAGGCCCGCTACCGAGGATAAGACATTTTGTTTTCAAATTGAATATTGAAGGATGAAAGTTGAAGATTGAAAATTACGCAAGCATTTCAGCTATTTTCGTTTCTATCTCAGCGAATGGTGTTGTGGCCGAATATCGTGCCACGACTTTGCCAATCTTGTTGACGAGGAACTTTGTGAAGTCTTCTGTTATCTCTCCTGGCTGCTTCTCTGTGAGGTATTTGAAGAGTGGGTCGGCATCATCGCCGTTCACCTTTACCTTCTTGAAGCGTGGAAACTCCGTCTCGTATGTGTCCTTGCAGAACTGATGTATCATCTCGTCCGTTCCGGGACACGACTTTGTGGGTTGGTTAGAGGGGAAGTCGAGCACCTCAAAGCCCTGTGCATGGTATTTCCGGTAGATAGCCTGAAGATCGGCATATTGTGGGGTTTGTGTACTCTTGATGGCTGTGTTTACTATCAGTACAACCTCGTTAGCGTAGAGGTTAAGTGGAACGGCATTGCCTTTGCGGTCTTTTACCGTGATTTCGTGTATTGAGTTCATTTTTTTAGTGATATATAAATAATGGTGGTTAAGAAAACCGTTACAAAAATACTAACTTATTTCTTAACCACCAAATGTTTTATGCTTTTTTAAGGTGGACAGCGTGGAGTTTCTGCAAAATATGACTGATTTTGAAGCTGTCCGTACCTGCTATCCTTTGTCGTTAATGTCTGCCCATGCCGCCGGAGTGTGAGCCTCCTGACATACCGCCTGAGCTACGGGTGCCTCCACTGAAGCTACCGCCAGAGCTGCGGGTGCTGCCTCCGAAACTGCTGCCTGAACTGCGAGAACCACTGAAATTACTGCTTCTTGAACCCATGCTGCCAGAGCTGCGGCTGCCCATATTCATGTTGTTGCCTCTTGAACCCATGCTGCCAGAGCTGCGGCTGCCCATATTCATGTTGCTGCCTACGGTGGTGCGGGTACTGCTGCGATAGTCGCCGCGAGAGGAACCCATATTGCTGCGTGATGTGCCCATATTGCCGCGTGTGTAGCTCTGTGTCTCGTTGCGGGTGATGTTGCGGTATTCGTTGCGGGAGCCGCTCATGCGGTCGCGGTTGATGTTTGAACCGCGGCGCATTCCTGCTGAGCTGCGCGAACCCTTATTGTAATTACCATCGTAGCTGTGGTTGCTGCCGTTGTGGGAGGCATGTCCCATGCGCCTGTCGTAGTTGTCGCGCATGCCGTGATGGGTGCCGCTGCCGCGATAGTGATGTGTGCGGTCAACATACCAGGAGCGGCCACCGTTCATCCTCCATCCATGATTTCCGCGATATGACACGTAAACGGTGGGACGGCTGAAGTAGAACACGTCGCGATGGGGGTAGTAGGAATAGATGCCGAAGTGCCAGTAGCCTGCGTCCCAATAGAGTGGGCGATAGAAGTAGTTTCTTGCGCAATAAGCTGCATACTGCCAGTCGTAGAGGATATATTCCATGTCGATGTTGCGACGGGTCCAGTATACGGAGTACACATCATCAACGGTGGTGACGCTCATGAGATAGTCGAGGTTTATCTCGTAGGCTGCATCGTACTGCTCGGCGTTGAGGTTCAGCTCATAGGCCATCTTGTCGGTAAGGAAGAGGGCCTGTTCGCGAGCCTGCTCATAGGTCATCGCCGATGTTGCGGTGAATGACATTACTGTGCAGAGAAATGCAACTAAGCGTGTCATGAGGGATGTCCTAAGATTCTTTTTCATAATTGTATCGCTTTGTTGGTTTGACGTTTCTTGTTCGCTATATCTTTATTTCTGGTGCAAAGATACTCACAATTATGAATATATGAAAGGGGATTTTCCCTAAATGGAGAAGGAAAATCCCTATCTGAGGCAGCTGCCTATCTGTTTGGCTATCATGGAGCGTTGTTTCTGCGTCTCCTGCATTTCGGCGATGAGTTTGAGCTGCCTTTCAGGTTCATCGGCAGCATCGGCTATTTCCTGCCTGAGCTGCCTGAGGCGTTGCTGCAGGAATTCATTGCGGAAGTCGAGCAGAAGGTGGTTAGCCTTATCGAGGAGCAAGAACGGACTGGGCACGTCTTTCTTCCGTATTTCTTCTTCTTCATTCTCATCAGCGTCTTCGTCTTTAGTGTCAGGATGTTCGCTGGTCTTACCATAGCCTCTCAGCACCTCGTCAGCAGTCAGTCGAATGGCAAGCGACGATATCTCATAGTCGGGATGCAGCGTGAAATGCTCCTGGCTGCTCACATTCTCGTCCCAGTTGTGGGCTACGGCCTCTTCCAGTATCTGGTTGTAAAGCGGAATACTGAAAGCAAGGTTGTCCAGGGAAAGATTATATCTGATGTATTCTGCAACTGTTAGTGATGTAGTCTGACCATCCTCTGTCTCAACGTTCTCAAGGCATATATCGTCGGCATTGGTGAAGAGGAACTTCATGATGAGGTCAGAGACGGAGAGGTTGACCCTGCTGGCCGCTGGCCGTCTGTGTTGTTGCGGGTTCTGGACAAAGTGGGGGAGAGGAGTCGTTGCTACCGAAACCTGCGTATTCGTTGCTGCTGAAGTCTGAGTGTTTGTGACAGTTGGTTGCTGTGTCGCAGGCTGTTGTGGCGTGTCAGCATTCCGCTGACTCAGTTCGGTTTCGGCTCTTGCAAAGTCGTTGTTCTGCAAGGTCTGCTGACGCTGCTCCTCCTTGCGCTTCTCGTCGCGATAGTTCTTGATGAACTCATTCATCTTGGCCGTGAGAACCTGCTCGCTATACCCAAGGCGTGAGGCGCAGTCTTGTATGTAGGAGGCGCGGATGATGGGGTCGCCGATGACGCTAACGCTCTCTATGATGCTCGATACGGCATTGGAACGCTCATGAGGGTCGGTGACGCCGTTAAGCAATACCGATGTCTTGAATGATATGAAGTCGGCCTGATGATCCTTGATATACTCCCTGAACTGCTCTGCGGTATGCTTCCTTGCATACTCGTCGGGGTCCATACCGTCGGGTAGCAGCATCACCTTTACGTTCATGCCCTCCTTCAGCAGCATGTCGGTGCCGCGCAGAGCTGCCTTGATGCCGGCAGCATCGCCGTCATAGAGCAACACGATGTTGCTTGTGAAGCGGTGCAGAAGGTGTATCTGGTGTTCGGAAAGGGCTGTGCCAGAGTTGGCTACAACGTTTTCTATGCCGCATTGGTGCATGGAGATGACGTCGGTATATCCCTCTACCATATATACGAGGTTCTCCTTCGTGATGGCCTTCTTTGCCTGGAAGATGCCGTAGAGCTCGTGGTCTTTATGATAGATGTCAGAGTCGGGGGAGTTGACGTATTTCTGGTTCACACCCTTCGTGCGCGAGTCGAGCACACGGCCTCCGAAGGCTACGGTCTTGCCGCTGACGTTGAGCCAAGGGAAGATGACGCGTCCTGAGAAGCGGTCTATGAGATTGTTGCCGTCCCGCTGCGTCGAGCCCTCGTCCTGCTTGCTCTCCTTGGCATAGCAGAGGCCCGTCTTGAGGAGGTATTCGGCTTTGAAGCCTTTCTTCTGAGCCGCCTTGTTCATGGCGTTCTTCTCGCTCAGGCAGAAACCCAGGCGGAATTTCCTAATGATGTCCTCACGGATGCCTCGCTGGCGGAAGTACTGCAGACCGATGGCACGCCCGTCTACATCGTTGAAGAGAATGTCCTGGAAATATTCGGCAGCCCAGTCGTTGACGATATACATCGACTCGCGGTCTGACTGCTCCTGCTTCTGCTCCTCGGTAAGCTCGCGCTCCTGTATCTCGATGTTGTATCTTCGGGCAAGCCAGCGAAGGGCATCGGGATAGGTGAGCTGCTCCATCTTCATGATGAACCCAACGCTGTCTCCTCCCTCGCCGCATACGAAGCAATGGCAGGTGCGCCTTGCCGGCGAGACATAGAAGGATGGGGAGTGGTCATCGTGGAATGGGCACAGACCGCGGTAGTTCGCACCTACTTTCTTAAGAGATACGAATTCAGATACTACATCGACAATGTCGGCAGCATCCTTGATGCGTTCTACGGTTGGCCTGTCAATCATCGTGAGGGCGCAGCGATTATCTTTGGCGCTTGTATACGAAGATACCCTTGCTGTTCTCCAACGCGAGGCTATCGGCCCCAAGGCTCAGTACGTCGAATGTGTCGGTGTTCAGGATAATCTGAGCGTTCGACATCTGCCACTGGGTGTAGGGATTGGTCTCGGCGGTGGCATTGCTCTCCACTACTCCGTTCTCCATTATCTGGAAGTTGCGGGCCAGCGAGGTCCACTTGCCAAGGAGAGTGTTGAGGTTCACAAGTTTCTTTACCGACATGTTCTCCTCACCCTTTACGGCGGTCAGCGTCACCTTATCGCCGGCAAAGAGCCCCCCCTGGATGTCGCTCTCTATTGAGTCGAGGTTCATGGAGAACGACTTCGTCTTGCCGTCCTCAAGGATGATGGTGAGCATGTGCATTGTTGTTGACTCGTCGATGATGCCATAGACGGCTGTGTCGGGCACCGTAACGACCGCTACGGAGTCGCTGTCGTTGCCATCACCCTGCTGGGTGCTGTTTCCCGTGCATGCCGCAAAAAACAGTGCCAGCACACCAAAGAGGCTTAGGTTTAGTAGATGTTTCATTGTTTTATAATATAAGGTGGTTTGCCAATTCGTTAATTTGTTAATTTGTTAATTCGTTAATTCGTTTCGCTTCTTCCCACAGCCCGTCCATCTCTGCCAGCGTGAGGCCCTTGATGTCGCGGCCTTGTTCTTTGGCCTTCTGCTCCACGTAACCGAAGCGCTGAATGAACTTACGGTTCGTCTGCTCAAGTGCAGTATCGGGGTTGATGTGATAGAGGCGAGCAGCGTTGACGATGGAGAAGAGCACATCGCCCAGCTCCTTCTCGGAGTTTTCCTTGTCGCCTTTCTCCAGCTCCGCCTTCAGCTCGGCCACTTCCTCAAACACCTTATCCCAGACGTCCTCGCGCTTGTCCCAGTCGAAGCCCACGTTACGGGCCTTGTCCTGTATGCGGTATGCCTTGATGAGTGAGGGCAGCGACTGCGGCACGCCGCTCAGCACGGTCTTGTTGCCGTCTTTCTCGCTTTGCTTCACCTGCTCCCACAGCTTGCTGACCTCCTCGGGGTTGTCGGCCTTCTGAGTGCCGTAGATATGGGGGTGACGGAAGATGAGTTTCTCAGACTCCTTCTGTAGAACGTCGCCCATGTCGAACAGTCCCTTCTCGCGGCCTATCATCGCATAGAACACGAGGTGCTCCATCACGTCACCCATCTCCTTCTGTATCTCCTTAGGGTCGTCGCTCATGATGGCGTCGCAGAGTTCGTACACTTCTTCTATGGTGTGAGGCCGAAGGCTCTCGTTGGTCTGCTTATGGTCCCAGGGACATTTCTCCCTAAGCTCGTCCTGTATGTCCAGAAGGCGGGAGAAGGCCTCCAGTATTTCTTCTTTTGTATGCAATGTATGCGTGTTGTTAGATGAAAAAGGTCTATCAAGGGATAGGCTTATCCTGATAGACCTCTCTGTCGTTTTCTATTCGGGTTTATCTTATTCTGTCCATCGAGCGTATAAGGTTCTCATCGTGCCTTATGCCCGCCTTGGCCATGAAGAGGCATACTATAGCCACTATGGGTATCAAGGCAAAGAACGGTGTCTGGGCGGGCTGCTTGCCATCCACGTAGAAGAAATTGTAGCAGAACAGTCCTATCCAGCAGAGCAGGAACAGGATGCTCACGTTGCACATTATCTGCTGCCTCTTGCGGTTCTTGTACAACATTATTGCTGCTGCCGCGAAGCATGCCACGCAGATGCAGATGTAGTTGAGAACGTCTATGCCGCTTACTGTAACGTTGGTGTTAAGCAGTATGGTGCTCACCATAAGGAGTAGTACCAGGATGAGGTAGATGGTCTGTTTTCTCTGCCACATATCTTTACGGTTTAGAAGTCATCATCGTCATCAAACTGCCTGTCGTTGGCAGGATCGTGCCAATACACATCGTGGTTCAGGAACTCCTCCGTAGCTATGAGCGTAGGCTTTGGCAGCTTCTCATAGTAGCGGCTGATTTCAATCTGCTCACGGTTCTCAAACACCTCATCGAGGTTGTCGTTATAGTTGGCAAACTCTTGAAGCTTCTTGTTCAACTCCTGCTTAATCTCGTAAGAAATCTGGTTAGCACGACGACCGATGATGGCAACGCTCTCATAGATGTTGTCAGTACTCTCACAGAGATCCATGATGTTTCGAGTTACGGTGTTTACCGGAGCTTTTGTCTTTTTGTAATCCATTGTAATTATTTTAATTCAATTTTCAATTTTCAATTTTCAATCTTCAATTCTTCTCATCCACCTCTCCTGTCTGGGTGTATCGCTTACATTTTTCAATGTATTTCTCAGCCAGCTCTTTGTCCTCAGAGTCAGGATACTCGTTGAGAAAGCCATAGCACTCATCCTCGGCGTTCTGGAAGCGCTCGGTCTGCTTCTCCTTCACGCTGTGCACGGCCAAGGAATATTTGCTCTTCATGATTAGCGAGGCAAATTTCTCGCGCAGGCTGGTGAAGGGATAATCCTTCAAGGCGTTCTGTGCTGTGATGATGCAGGCCTCGTAGTTGTTGCCGCCACCGGTACAGTTGCCGAAGTATGTGCCGAGGTTATAGTAGAGCTGGGCGTTGTAGAACTCTTTCAGCACCAGCTTGTCCTGCAGCTCAAAGAGCTTCTGCTCCGCCTGGGTCTTGTTCTTGCTTGCGGGGAAGAGATCCATAAACTCCTGGTAGGCCTTCATGGCTGCGTATGTGGGAGTCTGATCCAGACGGGGCTCCGGGGTGGTTTTGAAGAGACTCTCGCCTACGAAGAAACTGCACACCTCGGCATAGCGGCCCTTGGGATAGGAGGATGCATATTTGCGGAAGATCTCGCTGGCCGACTCATAGTCCTTGGAGTTGTAGGTGGACATGCCATACATGTAGAGACATTCCTCTCCAATGTCGGTGCCCTTGGTGATGGTCACAAGGTCGCCGAACAGCAGTGAAGCACGGGAGTAGCGACCCTTGGCATACTGCTCCTTGGCGTATTCGTATTTATAGTTGGCATCATCACTCTTGTATACTGCATTAAACTCCTTGGCACAGCTGCTGAGGAGGACAATCGCTGATACAATAGCAAAGAAAAGGCTCTTCTTCATCTTTCGAAAAACAAATTTGGCTGCAAAGTTACTCATTTTTATTGGAATAAGCAAACTTGTGGCATCTTTTTTTGAAATATTTAATAATAAGGTGTAATTTCCTTATCAATTTTCTCATACCTCTTGGCATCTTCTACCACTTAGCTGTGAAGAGGCTTGGCGAGATGACGAGTGAGAACCATCCCCAATGGGCATTCTTCGAGCCTTCGCCCTTCTTGAGGCGGTCCATGGTTTCCGTGCCTATCATGTATGTGTAGCCCGCCGTGAGCGATATGTCTTTCGAGAAGGTGTAGCTTCCCTGCAGATCTATGGCATGTCCCAGCGTCTTGTCCAGTCCGTCAAGCTTCGTGGCAGTGGCCATATAGTGGTATATGGCGCGGCATTTCAATTTCACCGTAGGCATGACATATCCCCCGAGGAATGCATTCTGAAGTCCAGGCGTGAAGTCGTTGATGTAGGCATCCTTATAGAAGTAGTCCATGATGCCGTAGAACTTCGTTCTCGATCCGTACAGTGGATTGAAGCCCTTGTTCACTTCGTGCCTCACCATTCCAAACATGCCGCCATAGGTGACGGGTACATAGTCGTCACCACTGAGGAAGTCGTACCCCGTCTCAATGCCATAGAGGTCGCAGGGTCTCACGGTAGCCTTCACGCTGAGCATCCATGCGTCTATCTTCCCAGGATGCGTTGACTGTATTATCTCCTTGCCTCTCTGCCTGTAGTATGAGCCCTCAACGGTAAACGGCCTGGGATTGTATTTCACGTAGCAGCCGTACATCTGCTGATAGACTGTCCGGGCAGGATTTTCCATATAGACATTGTATGCCGTCCCGCTTTTCGGACCTACAGGTTCTTCACCGGCCTGCAGTCCCACATTAATGAAAAGCAGGGAGACGCCGAGCGGTATCTTGTTAAAGTCATAGTGATACCAGACGGTCTGCATGTTCTTATAGCTCTGCCCACCATCGACATAGTAGTCGTTGACGTAGAGGTTGGACGCATTCTGATTGAATGCCAGAATGGCATGTGCCTTGTGTCCCTTGCCCTCATATCCTGCACGCAGGATGTCGTGCGACCTTGAGGCCATAGCGAAGTCGTTAGGTCCAATGATGCGCTCATCATCGTAGGAAAGAGCCACGCGTCCCAGCTGTACGAAGAGTCCCTGTTTGGACGTCATCTTGGCCCATCCCTCATAGAGGTTGAGTGTGGTGTTGCCCTTCGACCCCCACACGGCGCTGTTCTGGATGACGGCCTTGGCCTCGAGTCCCTTGCGCTCGTAGCCTACGGAAAGGCGCAGGCGTCCGAGGAGGAAGTTGTAGTTGTCGTCAACCACTTTGTCTTTCGCCCTGGGCAGTCCTCCTCCGCAAGTCTCACCATGAGTGAGGAGGTTCATTCCGATGTTGATCTTGTTCTGCAGGGAATCGTTCTGGGCCCATCCGCATAACGAGACCAGAAGAAACACCATCAGGCAATAATGTCGCTTCATATCTATAAATACGTTTTTTTTACTACCACGAATTTTACGAATTCGCCCCGCATGGTAGTTCACGATACGAATAGATTTGTGATTCTGTCTTCGACATACTTGATAAAGTGTAATTCTTCACACATTGTTTATTTTCAGCGTAGTTCAGGCGAGCATAGCTCGGAACGTGGTCTTTAAATTAAATTAAATTAAGGAGTATTACTCGAAGTCGAAGATGTTGATGAATCCAGTGAGTTTGAATACTGTCTTGATGTCGTCGTTCACGTTGCGCATCACCACGCGGCTGCCTGTTGCCATAGCGCCCTTGAGGATGCTGAGCAGTATGCGAAGGCCGCTGGAGGCGATGTATTCCAGGTCTTTGCATTCGATTATGACGTCCTTGCCGTCGCTGTGGTAAAGGGGTTTGAGCACTTCCTCGGCCTCTGTGGCGGCTGTGGTGTCCATTTCTCCTACTAAGGTGGCTATGTATTTGCCATCGATTTCTTCAATTTTTGTGTTCATAAGTGTTATTTAGGTTGGTTTTTTACTGTTTTGGAATTATGTTTTTTAGTTTATTCGATGCAAATGTAGTAAATTATTCTCAATGCCGCAAATTTTATTTGCACTAATACTGCAGAAAATGTGTTTTTGCTGCCGTTAATTGGTGGAAAATGTGTAATTTTGCACTTAAATCTCACTAAATAAGACTTATATTTGTAATGAACGACGTTCTGCTGCACAGTTGTTGCGCCCCATGTTCTGCTGCTATCATTGAGTGGATGTTGAATAACGATGTGAGGCCAGTCATTTTCTATTGCAACCCCAATATCTACCCGAAGGAGGAGTATCTCATCCGTAAGAATGAGATTACGCGCTACGCCACGGGCCTGGGGTTGGAGATTATTGACGACGACTACAACCATGAGTCGTGGCTTCGTTATGTGTGTTCCGGCGTTGCCTCGCAGGGTGAGGATGCGTCGTTGCAGCCCGAACGCGGACTGCGTTGCATGGAGTGTTTCAAATGGCGTCTGCTGCGTAGCGCTCAGAAATGCCGCGAGCTGGGTCTGTCGGTCTTCACAACCACGCTTGCCTCCAGCCGCTGGAAGTCGCTAACGCAGATTACTGCTGCGGGCGAATGGGCTGCGAGCCAGGTGGAGGGTGTCACGTTTGATGCCCGCAACTGGCGCAAGGGCGGCCTGCAGGAGCGCCGCAATGAGTTGCTGAAGGAGAACGGCTTCTATAACCAGCTTTACTGCGGATGTGAGTTCAGCCATTCCTCATAGAAGAATGGCAGGTCGTACATCTGATTGCCGTCGCGGTCGATGAAGAGCTGTGTGGTGGACCCTGTGCAGCACAGCTCTCCGTCGCGTTCGCGGTATATCTCGTAGCGATAGTCAAGGCGTGCTCCGCGCTTCGGCACGTAGAAGGTGTGTATGACAGCTACGTCGTTCATTTCCAACGGTTTGAGGCATCTTACATGGATTTCGTAGATGGGTGCAGTGATGCCTGTCTCGAGCATCACCTGATAGTCGCAGCCCGGGTAGTGGCGCCCGAAGCTTTCGCGACCGTCTTCAAAGTATTTGACGTAGTTGCCGTGCCATACACGCGCCATAGGATCCATCTCAGAGAATTTCACGGGGATACGAACGATGTCTTCCAGCTCTTTCATATTATTGCAAAATACACGAATTAACTAATTATCGAATTGTCTCCGCATGGAGATTAACGATTCTGATATGTCTGTGCGAAAGTCTTTGACATACTTGAAAATTCGTATGATTCGTGTTCTAACTAAAAGTGAAATACGCAGTCGTAAAAGGTTACTTAAAAACTTTGTTGTCAACGGGTGCGCCGAGATTGTAGTCGCTGAAGCGGTATTCGGTATAACTGCTGCCTTTCTGAAGCATACGTATTGAGCGCAGTTCCTGCAACTTAGAGTCTATCGTTACGATGAACGATGTAAACATCATTTTCTTCTTTGAGTCCTGCTTTGGCGTGATGGTGAGCACAACGTTGGTGCCGGATCTCGATACCTTTACGTCGTCGTTATTGCTGATGTCGGTAGCGCCGCCGTTGAAGATTGTCTCCAGTACATCGTGGAAGGTCTTGTAGCGTGAGTCCTTCAGGCTGTTGGTGCGTGCCTTCAGCACTCCTTTTTTCATTGTGAAGAAGACGCCATTCATGAGCAGGGCGTCCTTGCCGTTCTGTATGAGCACCTTCTCAGGCTGCTTCACGTAGAGTGTGCCTTTGCTCACTTCGTCCTTGCCCGAGCTTTTGTGAATGGTACGTGTGGCTGTGGCGGTAAGCGAAGTAACGTTCTTGTACTTGGCAACATGCTTCTTCAGGTCGCTATTCTGAGCGAAAGCCACAGCAAACATTAATATGCTGATAGTCAGCAGTGTAAGTCTTTTCATCTTTTTCTTTTATTTATATATTATTTATTTGTTTTTATCTTTGTCTTCGTCTTCGTAGGGACGAAAGTCCCGCTTCGTCTTCGTTTTCGTCTTCGTCTTCGTTTTCGTTTTCGTCTTAGTATAGTCTCAAGCCTCGTTTCGTACTTCCCTAATGGTATATAGTGCCGTTATTGTTACTCCGTGCAGGCCGTGCACCATGATGTTCTGCCCGGTCATCAGGAGGTTAGGTATAGGCGTTCTTGGTGTGAGGATGGTCATCAGGGGTGCGTTGCAGTCTTTCCTGATGCCGTAGGCCGTACCCTGTGGCGAGAGGTTGTAGTCGCGGTATGTCAAGGGTGTGGAGCAGTATATCTCCTCGATGGCGTCCTGCAATCCAGGCATCTGTGTCTCTGCAAGGGCTATGCACTTACTTGCCATCAGGGCCTTAAGGTCTTTGTAGTCGTTGCCGCGCCTGCCTACGGTGGTGTCCTGCCAACGTTCGCAGTCGTTCCACGACATCGGCGTGAGCAGGTCTATCTGGCAGAACGGCTTACCATCTTCCGGCACTCGTGCACTTGCGAGGACGCCGCTGCAGTCGCACCGTTCTGAGAGTCCCCAGACGTCTGCATCGGAGTAGATGAACTTGTTGTGGTTGAAGTATGGCAGGCTGCCTTCCTTCAGTTTGAGCGAACAGGTGAACATGCCGAAGGTGTTCTCCAATCCTCCTATGCGGCGGCGATACAGTCCCTTCATTATCTTACTGTCCTTCACGAGGTTGCACGTGATGGCTGGATGAGCATTAGAGATGAATATGTCGGCCTCGTATCTCTCTCCGTTGGAGCAGATGGCAGTGGTTAATCTGCCGTCAGTTTCGATGAGCTCCGTCACCTGAGCGTTGCACACCACCTCTCCGCCGTTACTCCTGATGCCCTCCACGAGTTTCTCCACGAGCATATTGCCCGGACCCTTCAGTCGCCAGCTGCTCTCTATGAAGCTGCTGTTGCCGTGGGCATAGGTGAAGAGCGGCAGCGTCGCCTTGCGCAGTTCCATCTTCAGGGATGTTCCTGAGAGGACGCTGATGAGCAGCTCGTCGTTGAAGGTCTCGTGCATCCATTGCCACGCATTCACGTCGGCATGCATCTCGTCGGCATCGTTGCAATGTCGCAGCATGTCGACATACTGTTGCAGCCCAGCCTTCTCCTTCGGGAAGCGTTGCGACATAGCATAGGCGAACTCGTCGAAGCCCTCATGGAAGGCGAATGTCTCGCCGCCGATGGTGACCTTGTCAAAGGCCTCGGGGTCGAGGTGCTGCCAGGGAAGGTCGAGCAGCCCCAGTTCCTTGAAGGCATCATGCAGCGCTTCGCCTTCGCGCAGACCGCCCACGTAGTGCAGCCCCGTGTCGTAATGGTTTCCTCGGCGCGAGTAGCTTTGCATACATCCGCCGGGCTGTGACTGTGCCTCCAGCAGGAGCACGGAGTATCCGCGCTTGCTGAGCAGCATGCCGCACTCAAGGCCTCCAAGGCCAGAGCCTATTATGATAATGTCGTTCTTTTTCACCGATGTCTAATATTGTGCAAAGGTACGAATAAAGCGCCATTCGTCAAAATAAATAAACATTTTTTATAGATGTTTCGCATGAGGTGATGCTTTGTGTCGCGTTCCTGCTCTGTCTTATGGGCGTGCCCGCATGGCGCGCCACATGTGAATTAAGGTTAAATATGGTTGCGATTTTTGATAAGACAATGTTATTGTGGGATTTTTTTCGTAACTTTGCACCTTATTATTTTATAAAGTGGGATATTGCTCCCCCTGCATGATTAGCAAGATAACAACAAAACAATAACAACACATAGAAACTATGACAGGAAAAGTAGATGTGCTCCTTGGTTTGCAATGGGGCGATGAAGGAAAAGGTAAGGTGGTTGACGTGCTCACACCAAAGTATGACGTAGTAGCCCGTTTTCAGGGCGGTCCTAATGCCGGCCATACCCTTGAGTTTAATGGTGAGAAATACGTGCTGCGTTCCATTCCCTCTGGTATCTTCCAGGGTGGTAAGGTGAATATTATAGGCAATGGCGTGGTTCTTGCTCCCGACCTCTTCATGGACGAGGCGAAGGACCTGGAGAAGAGCGGCCACGACCTGAAGTCGCGCCTGCATATCTCGAAGAAGGCTCATCTCATCATGCCAACCCACCGCGTGCTGGATGCTGCCATCGAGGCTTCGAAGGGCAAGAACAAGGTGGGCACTACAGGCAAGGGTATCGGTCCTACCTATTCTGACAAGATTGCCCGCACGGGTCTGCGTGTCGGCGATATCCTTGAGAACTTCGAGGAGAAGTATGCCGCCCACAAGGCTCGCCACGAGGAGCAGCTTCGCGCCATGAACTATACCGACTACGACATCACTGAGGTAGAGAAGAAATGGCTTGAGGGTGTGGAGTATATCAAACAGTTCCAGATTGTTGACAGCGAACACGAGATCAACAAGATGCTGAAGACTGGCAAGAGCGTGTTGTGTGAGGGTGCCCAGGGTACGATGCTCGACGTGGACTTCGGTTCATATCCCTTCGTGACCTCTTCCAACACTATCTGCGCAGGAGCCTGCACGGGTCTCGGACTGGGTCCCAACAAGATTGGTGAGGTATACGGCATCATGAAGGCCTACTGCACACGTGTCGGTGCGGGTCCATTCCCTACGGAGCTCTTCGACGAGACGGGCAGCAAGATGCGCGACATAGGCCACGAATACGGTGCCGTTACAGGGCGTGAGCGCCGCTGCGGATGGATAGATCTCGTGGCCCTGCGCTATTCTATCATGGTGAACGGCGTTACACAGCTCATCATGATGAAGAGCGACGTGCTCGATACCTTCCCCACCATCAAGGCCTGCGTGGCATATAAGGTGAATGGTGTGGAGACCCCCGACTTCCCTTACGACATAGAGAAAGGCATAGAGCCCGTTTACAAGGAACTGAAGGGCTGGCAGACCGACATGACGAAGTTTACGTCAGAGGACCAGTTCCCGCAGGAATTCAAGGATTACATCAAGTTCCTTGAAGAACAGCTGGAGACACCTATCAGGATTATCTCTATCGGCCCTGACAGAGAACAGACAATCGTGAGACAATAAAAGTCCCACCCCGGCCCTCCCGAAGGGGAAGGGACGGGAAAGGGTCAAGTGGTTTAAGTGGTATAAGAGTTTAAGAGTTTAAGAGGTTAAGAAATTTAAGAAGTTTAAGAAGTTTAAGAAATTCCCCTGCATTCACATCCCTCCCCCCCCTTGGGGGAGTTGGTGGGGGGCTTTAATAATATGAGCAAACCAAGTATACCAAAGGGCACCCGTGACTTCGGAGCCCTTGAGATGGCAAAGAGAAACTATATCTTCAATACTATCCGCGGGGTGTTCGAGCTCTACGGTTTTCGTCAGATAGAGACGCCTGCAATGGAGAACCTCTCCACGCTGATGGGTAAGTACGGCGAGGAGGGCGACAAGCTGTTGTTTAAGATACTCAACTCTGGCGATTTCCTTCACGGCATGACCGCCGACGAGGTGGCCAACACCTCTACGCTGAAGCTTGCGTCGAAGTTCTGCGAGAAAGGTCTGCGCTACGACCTCACCGTGCCTTTCGCACGCTATGTGGTGCAGCACCGCGAAGAGCTTCTGCTGCCCTTCAAGCGCTATCAGATACAGCCCGTATGGCGTGCCGACCGTCCGCAGAAGGGTCGCTACAGGGAGTTCTACCAGTGTGACGTCGATGTGGTGGGCTCTGACTCGCTGCTCAACGAGGTGGATCTCATGCAGATTACCGACACCATCTTCACCAGGTTCGGCGTAAGGGTTCAGATAAAAATCAACAACCGCAAGATCCTTACCGGCATAGCAGAGGCCATTGGCGAGGCCGACAAGATAGTGGATATCACCGTTGCCATCGACAAGCTTGACAAGATAGGCCTTGAGGCCGTCAACGAAGAACTGCGCCAGGACGGCATCTCTGAGAAGGCCATAGAGAAACTGCAGCCCATCATCAAGCTTGAGGGCAGCAACGCGCAGAAGCTCGATACCATAGCAGAGGTGCTCCGTGACTCGGAGACAGGCATGAAGGGCGTTGAGGAGATGCGCTTCATCCTCAACACCATCGGTGCCCTCGACACACCCAAGGGTTCGCTGAACAATGAACTGCAGCTGGACCTCACGCTGGCCCGCGGACTGAACTACTACACAGGAGCTA
Source organism: uncultured Prevotella sp. (assembly GCA_905236165.1). Taxonomy (GTDB): domain Bacteria; phylum Bacteroidota; class Bacteroidia; order Bacteroidales; family Bacteroidaceae; genus Prevotella. The sequence goes on from CAJOOC010000111.1 coordinate 65,950, forward strand.
TCTTCGAGGTTAAAGCCCTCGACGTTCAGATAGGCAGCATCACGGGTGGCGGCCGTTACGACAACCTCACGGGTATCTTCGGTATGCCCGGACTCTCGGGCGTGGGTATCTCCTTCGGTGCAGACCGCATCTACGACGTGCTGAACCAGCTGGACCTGTACCCACAGGAGACTGTGACGGGCACCAAACTGCTCTTCATCAACTTCGGCGAGAAAGAAACGGCCTACTGCATGCCTATTGCACGCCTCTGCCGCGAGGCCGGAATAGCTACTGAGGTATATGCCGACAGCGTGAAGATGAAGAAGCAGATGTCTTACGCCAACGCCCTCAGCATCCCGTTCGTAGCCCTTGCCGGCGAGAACGAGATGAACGAAGGCAAGGTGACGCTGAAGAATATGACAACAGGCGAGCAAAGTCTGGTAACGCCAGAAGAACTCATTGCGGCAATTAGTTAATCTTTTACTTTCAATCTTCAACTTTCAACTTTCAATTTTCAACTTTCAACTTTCAATTTGAAATGAAGCACCTGATACTAACCCTCTTTGCAGCCCTCATGCTGATGAGCGCTTCGCAGAAACAAGCTACCATCTATATCATCGGCGACTCTACCGCCGCCAACAAAGACATAAAGAAGGGTCCGGAACGCGGCTGGGGAATGGCTCTGCAGGGCTATTTCACCGAGAACATCAAGGTGGACAACCGTGCCCTTAACGGTCGTTCCACACGATCCTTCGTCCTTGAAGGCCATTGGCAGAAGGTGCTCGATGCCATGAAGCCCGGCGACTACCTCATTGTGCAGTTCGGCCACAACGATGAGAAGGGCTCCATCGGCGACAAACGCCACACCGATGCCGGCCTGACCTTCGACGACAACTACCGCATGTTCGCTCGTGCCGCAATGGCCAAGGGTGCTACGCCAATACTGATGAACTGCGTCGTAAGGCGCAACTTCTACTGTCAGCCCGACCTGAGCGTGGACGATGAGTCGCTTCGCACTCCCGTCAAGCCCGGTGCGCCAGACAACAGCAAGGCCGAGATGGTGAACAGCGACACGCTCATCGACACTCACGGATACTATGCCAAGACTCCTGAGAATGTGGCCAAGATGCTGAGGGTGCCATACGTTGATGCCAACAAGGTGACGAAAGACCTGGAGAACGGCCTGGGAGTAGAGAAGTCACGTCTGCTCCACATGATTAGCGTGACGGGTAAGGACAACACCCACTTCACCATCTATGGTGCACACGTTGTAGCAGGACTCTTAGTCGACGAGATAGCGAAGGTGTGTCCGGAACTGAAGCCATACGTGCGCCACTACGACTATATCGTTTCGGCAAAGGGCTTCGGTAACTACCTCACCCTTCAGGAGGCCGTTGACGCCGTTCCTGCAGGCAAGGCAGCTACCATCAGCATCCTCGACGGAGAGTGGAAGAAACCTGCCATCCCCGCCAACAAGAGGATAAGACTTGTGAAGTATTCCGGCGTGAAGATCCGTTGACAGAAAAGGAAGGGACAGAAATTATTATAATTATTATAATTATCGCTGTCAGAAGCCCAATCGCGCAAGCCTAATTATAGTAAATAGAGTTATTGCTGTCAGAAGCCCAATCGCGCAAGCCTAATTATAGTAA
>CAJOOC010000112.1 GCA_905236165.1 uncultured Prevotella sp.
CATGTCTGCCTAATAAGGCGAAATAAGTCCTACTTCATCTTGCAGAGCTGCACATAAGGACAGTACTTACACTTCCTTTCCTCGGGCATAGCGACGAAGGGGATGTCCGGGTCAAGGATTTCTTCTATCAGTCTCTGTACACGCGACATAAACTCCTCTCTCAGCGGCACTATGTCTGTGATATCCTTGCCGTCTAAGGGCAGCAGCGGGGAATAGTCTTCATGAAAGAGCTGGTTGACATAGAGCAGCACCGGTATGACCCTCTCATGCGACTTGCTCTTTATGCACGAATAGAGCATCGCCTGCAGGTAGTACCCGCTATGGTTCTTAACGTTGGAGGGGTCGAAGATAGCCTCTATACTGTTCATCTTGAGCGGGGTGTATTTTCCCGTCTTATAGTCGAGGACCCTCGTGTATGCCTCTCCGGAACTCTCTACACGATCCAGACGGTCGATGATGCCGCCAATCCTGAACGGTTTCCTGCCATCTATGGTGTTCACCTCCACAATTTCTTCCGTCCATTGTTCCACATCGATAAGCGTAAAGGGAGCCGTCTTCATGTCATAGGCCAGCAACTCCTTGAGGAATTTCATCACCATCTCGCGGTTTATCACCTGCATGCCTCCCAGGCGGGGCAGCACCTTCTTCGCGTCCTTTATCTTAAACAGCTCCTCGCGGAAAGCCTGATCCACGATGCGTTGCAGCGTGACGCAATGCTTCTCCTGGAGCAGATCCTTGAGATACTGCGGAGTGACTGTCCGTCCCTTCAAGTTCTTGTATAGCAGCTCAGCGGCCTTATGGAAGATATTTCCGAAGGTCTTCGAGTCCATCTCCTCCGCATCGCTCGTTTCATCCTCCTTGATGCCAAGCACATAACAGTAGTAGAAGCTCTTTTGGCAGCGAAGGTATTTCCCCAGTCCTGATGGCGAGAGGCTGCCGCGCTCTATGAGGCTGCGCACCATCTCAGGCGTCTTCTCCACGTTTTCGATAGCCGTAAGGGCGGCCTCCTGTCCAGTCATCATCACGCCCCGTTCTATGAGGATATTGCTCTCGGCCAGCAGCTGCAGCATGAAGCGCGACATCTCGCCCGTCTTGCCGTTGAGGGTGGAGTTGTTGTATGTCACCGTAACATCGCCGCACCTCTGCAACAGGCGATGGAAGTAATAGGCATAGATGGCCACCTTATTCTCTATGGTAGTGAGACCGTAAGCCTTTCTTATGGAATGGGGTATGAAAGAGCTGTCACTCACCTTTGCCGGCATGTTGCCCTCGTTGCATGAGAGCAGCAGCACGTGGTCGAAGTCCAGGTTTCGCGTCTCCAGCACTCCCATAATCTGTATTCCCTCTATCGGCTCGCCGTGAAACGGTATCGTGGTCTGCTGCACTATCTGCAACAGCAGCCTCTGATACAGCGCCACCCCTCCTGCCTCAACGGCGTGGGCCGCATTCTTCACCACTTCCATCTCCTTCAGCACCGTACCCAGGCGGTTCAGCAGCGTAAACATCCTGTACAAGCCCTCGGCCTCGCCATCCTTTACCGAGCCATGCGTGGCAATGGTCTTCACAGCCCACAGCAGACGTTGGTTTATCTCGCAGAAGTCTTCCCTGTTGGTAAGGGGTGCAAAGAGTCGTGTCAACACCTCGTCAGCAGACAGCTCCTCCAAGGAAGGGTAATACACCACTTCTTCATTCAGCCGTTCCATCAGTTCCTCGCTCTTCTCCGACAGAATCCTGGAGTATGGATGGCGCAGTAGCGCATTGACGCTATGGAGCGTGATGCTCTTCTTCTGAAGCAGCGCCATGTATATCCTTACGAAAGAAGCGATATGCGACTGTGCCAGCGGGAAGCCCGTAGTGATATTGATGTGACTCACCTCCTTCGGCAGACAGTAGAGCACCGTAGGCAGCAGGCTCTCATCGCACATCACGATGGCGGTTCTTCTGCCCGCCTTGATGCGCTCGGGCGTGAGCCACTGTGAGATATAGCGTGCCTGAAGGTCTTCGGTGGGAGCTGCAAGGAATGTCACATCAGCCCTTGCCGAAGTCCCCATTTCCCGTTTCTGCTTCCTGTCAAACATGCTGAAGGCCTCATGGTCGGGAGAAAGCTCATTGGGGTAAGCCTTCAGATGGCCTGCTATGTACTTGCCAGCCTCGTGACCGTGCATGTAGTAGTCATCGTAGTCCCAATAGAACAGCGCCCTACCCTCACCTTTCAGATAGTCGAGCAGCGTCTGCTCCACCTCGTTGAGCAGGTTGAAGCCCACAAAAACGAAGACATCCTTGCTGCCAACTATTCCAGCCGGCGCAGTTGCTGCAGCATTCTCCCCGCTGCGGATATTCTCTATGGCGTCGCGATATACCATACCCTCGTATCCGATACCGAGATTGCGCAGACGCTCCCTGTAGGTGCGGTATATCTCACCAAACTTGCTCCACAGCATCAGGAAGCGTTGCTTCAGCTGACTGTCGTGACTGTCAGTGAAGTTGCTGAAGAAGCGTCGCAGCACCTCACGCTGCGTATCATTCAGGTATTCGGTAGAATCCAGCTCATGGATGTCGCCGATGAGCCTCAAGACCTTGTCGGCATCTGCCATGTGCTTGTCTATATCATCAAAGTCGGCAAGCATCAGTTCACCCCACGAATAGAACTGATCCAACGTTTCAGAACTCTCCGTTACGGCCTTATACGTAGCATACAGCTCAACCACCAGGCGTATCCTGTCGCCTGTAAGGAGCGCAGAATGGCAGCACAGCAACTCGCTGATGGTGGTATAGCGCGGACTCCATACAGGACGCTCCGCATGTTCTGACAGGCTCTTATTAAAGAAGAGCGACGCACGCTTATTGGGGAATACTACGGTATACCCGGCCAAGTCACCGCTGCTCTTCTGCAGCAGATCCTCTACTACTATGTCAAGAAATGTTTTCACCTTCTGAAATCTTTAAGCGTTAAGCTTTAAACATTGAAAATTGAACATTAAGCATTAGGCATTAGGCTTTAAGCATTAAGCATTAAGCTTTAAGCATTAAGCATTAAGCTTTAAGCTTTGTCGTGGGCGAGACTCCCACGTCCCTGGCCTTCGTCCTGCCGCTAACAATAAACAAACCCGCTGGGCCTTCGTTGCGCTGATCACGGACATCCACGTAGGGACGTGGGCGTCTCGCCCGCGACAATCCCTCCCCCTGGGGAGGGCCGGGGTGGGGCTTCAATGGTCAATGGTCAATCTTATGGGCCGGGGTGGGGTTTCAATCTTCAACGTGAACGATTTTCTCTTTTGTCACATACCACAGATAGCCCTTCACTCCAGGCATACCCATCTCGCGCAGCAGGAGCATGTAGCTCTTCACCTGTTCGACATAGCCCGTATGCTCGCTACCGAACTTAAAGTCAATCACAATGGTCTCCCTGCCGTCGGTGATGACGCGGTCAGGCCTCTGTTCGCCCTCCTTATTAATAATAGTGCATTCATTGAATACTCTCCAGCGGTCGGAGAACCACTCCTTCACCTGCGGGTTGTCGAAGACGCTGCGGAGCTTCTCGAGCAGCTGTTCGCGCGTCATATCCTCATCATACAGTGTGCCGTCATACTCCATACGGGTTATCATCGGCTCCACATCGCTGAGGGTCCTGACAGAGGCAAACAGCTGGTGCATCACCATTCCCATCCTCACCATTCTCTGACGGTCTGTCTCATCGATGGCATCCTCAGCAAACCTGCGGCTGTCGTTGCTCTGACGATACTCCACCCTGTTGTCCATTGAGCGTACAGACACCGAAACGGGTTTGGGAGTGACGGCAAACACATTCTCCTGACCGGCCTTACGGTCCTCTGCGGCATCCTGCTGCGATGCTGCGACGCTCTGTTGGCGTGCCGTAAGGAAGTACATGTCTCCGTAGGTCAGTCTCAGCGACTCTTCCTCCGACTCCTGTCCCTCTATCACCACAGGAAGCCCGTCCACCTTCTCGGGCAATCTGGCTATAGCATCCATGATGGCCTTGGAGCGGTTGCCCTCTTTGGCATTGCGTTCGCCAATCACGTGGAGAGTCTCTCCGGCACGCGTCAGCGCCACATACAACAGGTTGAGGTTGTCAACAATTTTCTGCACCTGTTCCTCATAGCCATCCTCTTCATAGATGGTGCCCTTCAGGGTTGTCGCCGACATACATTCCAGCGGTACGATGGGCATTTGCGAGAATGGCTCCGCCTTTGGCTTTACCCAGATAAGCGTAGGACGCGGAGGATTAAACTGCCAGTTACAGTAAGGTACTATAACATGTCTGAATTCCAGACCTTTACTCTTATGTATTGTAAGTACTCGTACACCATTACTTTCGGCTGTTTCTATCGTCTCGCGACACAGTTCCCCATCCCACAACTCAAGGAAGTCTTCCACCACGGGAACCGTCTCATTACAGAACGCCTGCAACTTATCGAAGAACATTGTCAGGTAAGCTCCCTCTGCATCTGTCTGCGCCTTTTTCTCATCTGGGAAGAGTACCTTCAGCAATGCCTCCGCCATATCATAGAGGGTCATCGAGAGAAGCTCGTTGCGACGCTCCGTAAACTCCGTTGGTATCTCCCCGCCGCAAAGACGCTGCAGCAGTTCCTTAGTGAGGGTGTCATTGGGGTGAACAAGCAGCCTCATGCCGCTTATTATAGACTGCAGGACTTTCGAAGCATCCAATCTGAAAGCCTCGTCGGACACTATCCGCACCCTGCCTCCTGCCTCCACGCATTGTGCCAGAGCGGGTATCACCTTACCTGTCCTCACGAGGATGGCGATATCATGCTGCTCCACTCCCTTATCGAGCAGTTCCTCTATAATGCTGAGCACACGCTCATTCATCTTGTCAAGCCCGCTCTTTGGCAGCAGCTCCATCTCCACGTAGCCCTCGCGGCATCGTCCCTCTGGCACCTCCTGCTTCACGTCGGCATAGGCCTTCTGCAACTCGTCGGCACGCTCTTCGGAGAAAAGCCTCACACTCTCCACCTCCACCGCTGCCACCTGTTCGAAGAAGGCATTGTTGAACTCTATCACGCTGCGTGTGGAACGGTAGTTGGTTCTCTTGGGCTGGAAATCAAGCTCATCCTTCCCGAATTCTCTATCTATGCCGTTGAGCAGCTTCCAGTCGCCAGAGCGGAAGCGGTAGATGCTCTGCTTCACGTCGCCCACGATGAGGTTGCTGTTGCCCTGACTCATACACTCCCTCAGCAGCGTCTTGAAGTTACGCCACTGAACGGTGCTCGTGTCCTGAAACTCATCAATCATCACGTGTTCCAGCCTTGACCCAATCTTCTCGAAGATAAAGGGGGAGTCGTCATCGGCAATGAAGTCTGAGAGCAGGCTCTGCGTATCGCTCAGCATAAAGCGCTGGGAAGCCTCGTTAAGGGTGTGCGCCATCTCCTCTATGCGCCTCAGCAGCCTCATATCGTTGAGGTGCTGCAGGGTCTTTCTGACCGAACGCACCATCGTCGCATCGTGTTCGCGCGTCTTCTCAATGCGTTGCATCAATGGCAGCAGCTCAGCTTTCACCACACCCAGCACAGTCTCGCGTCGAGGGTGCTTCTTTGCCACCCATTTCTCGGCATCGGCAATAGCCGCCTGCACCGTCTTGTTCGCTATGTCGACAGCAGCAAAACGACCATCTGCGAGCTTTAGGAAATATCCCATCACGCCAGAGGCTCCGCGACTGAAATCCTCATACATCAGTCCGTGTGCCGACAGCACCTGCTGCGCCTCCTGCGAATAGTCACCATATAGTTTCTCGGCTTTCCTGATGACGTCATACATCGCTTTCTTATAGTCATCGAAGAACTTCTCGTTAGCAAAACACATCTCCAAAGCCTGGCGGTTCTGCTTAAAATGTTCCTTGAAGATATTCCCGCCAAACTCCTTGATGTCGCCTATCACGTCCATCTTCTTGTCGTCGGCGATGTTCTCGTTCATATAGTCCACCACGATGCGCTTCAGGCGAGCATCGTCGGCAACGGTGTCAATGATGTTGTCAACAGCCTGATCCACCACCTGTTCGTTATTCAGCGCCACCCTGAGGTTAGCATTCAGCTGCAGCTCCTTGGCCAGGTTGCGCAATACCGACTGGAAGAACGTGTCAATCGTCTGCACCCTAAAGAAATGGTAGTTATGCAGCAGCAGCCGCAGCACCTTTCCCGAGAGGCGTGCTATCTCATCCTCAGCCAGCCCCGTAGCCTTCTGCAATGCCTCCATATACCTACGGGCATCGCCCAGGCCTGCCCCAAGACCATAGAGAGTGGAGAGAATGCGCATCTTCATCTCCTCAGTAGCCTTGTTGGTAAATGTCACAGCAAGGATGCCCTCATAGGCATACGGGTTCTCCAGCAACAGTTTGATATACTCCACCGCCAGGGTGAAGGTCTTGCCGCTGCCCGCACTCGCCTTGCATACCGTCAACGTCTTATTGCCTACCATAATTGCGCCTTATTCCTCTGATAAATTGGAGATTAATTCCTATGAAGGTGGGTTCTTTTAATTCCCACTAAGAGTTTAATATTGGTGGGCTTTCTTCCTTTTCGGCTTCTTTTTGCTTTTATGCGTTACATCTTGTCAAGTCTCATCGGTCATGTAGCCCGCTACACTCCCTCTTTTACTTACAATCTGTCACTGCCTAAAATTCAAAAATCAGCACGAGCGAATTATTAGAATCCACCTTAATTCACTCTTCTTCCAAAAGAGCTTACCTTAAATTTGCTTAAAAAACACCGCAAAGGTACATGTTTTTTTTGGATTTACCATATAAAATTGCTACTTTTGCACAAAATATTAACCCCAAATGCTGAAATTCCTGTCTCTCGGCAGCGGTAGCAGCGGTAATTGCTATTATCTCCAGACTGCCAACGACGCTATGTTGATTGATGCAGGTGTAGGAACAAGAAACATCAAGAAGCACCTTCACGATTACGGCATTAGCCTCAACAGCGTCCACCACATACTCATCACTCACGACCACGCCGACCACATCAAGGCGGTGGGGGTTATAAGTAGTGAATACAACATACCCGTTTACTCCTCCTCCAGCGTCCATGAGGGCATAGAGCGCAACTACTGCGTGCCAAAGAAAATCCCTGCTGACAACCGCCGCATCATAGAGAAGAACCAACGCATCAAGCTGGGCGACTTTTCCATCACGCCCTTTGCCGTTCCCCACGACAGTTCCGGCAACATGGGTTACTGCATAGAGGCCGAGGGTGTCAACTTCTGCCTGATGACGGATGTGGGACACGTCACAGAGGAGATGCAGCAGTACATCTCTGAGGCCAACTACCTCGTCCTTGAGGCCAACTACGATGTAGAGATGCTCAAGAACGGTCCGTATCCGCAGCATCTGAAGGAACGCATCGACAGTCCTACAGGACATCTCTCCAACCGCGACTGCGGTGAGGCCCTTGCCCATTTCGCCACGCAGAAACTGCGCCACGTGTGGCTGTGCCACCTCAGCGAAGAGAACAACCATCCCGTTCTGGCCCTGAAGACCGTAGAACAGGTATTGCGCTCATACGGCATCATACCCGGAAAAGACTTCGACGTCACCGACCTCAAGCGCAAATCGCCATCGCTGCTATACGAACTCGAATAATAACAATCATTCAGATTACTCAGATTATTCATAATACTCAGACAATTCAATCCATTCAGATTACTCAGATAACCAAACCACTCAAAAAATATGAAGAAGATTCTCATCACTCTCGTATCATTATTTGCCTTTGCCACAGTAGGCATGGCCGACCCTGTTATCACCTTTGAGAAGACAGAGCACGACTTTGGTACATTCTCGGAGGACAACCCCATACAGAAGTGCGTCTTCACCTTCACCAATACCGGCGACGCCCCATTGGTCATCAATCAGGCCGTAGCCTCTTGCGGCTGCACCGTGCCCAAATACACCAAGACGCCCATTCGTCCAGGTGAGACAGGCACCATCAACGTTACCTATAGCGGCAAGGGCAAGATGCCTGCCCACTTCAGGAAGACCATCACCGTACATTCCAATGCGAAGCCCGAGATGGTACGCCTCTACATAGCAGGTAACATGACAGAAGGAAAGAGGTAATAGTTTCCCGCTAACGTTCACGTCAACGTTATTACTACCCATTATGCCCACCTTTACAGACACCGAACGCACGCAGGCCCTCGACATTATCGATGCCCTGCGGCATAAGATAGGTACGGCGTTGCTTCCCAACGATGAGGAGAAGCTGCGCCGTATCCTCTTTCGTAACCACGCTGCCCAGGAGGTGAGCCGCGATACCTTCGCCATCAACCCCATCATCACAGCCCTCAAGACGGCCACGCTGGCTGTTGAAGAGATAGGGCTGCGCCGCGATGGACTCATCGCCACCATCCTTTCGCCATTCATCCTCAACCACCTCCTCAGCCTCGAAGAAGTGGAAGAGACCTTTGGCACACCACCCCGCAACATCCTTCACGGACTGCTGCGTGTGCAAGAACTGTACAGCCGCACACCGGTCATCGAGTCCGACAACTTCCGCAACCTCCTCCTCTCCTTTGCTGAGGATATGCGCGTCATACTCATCATGATAGCCAACCGTGTTGTCATCATGCGTGAGATACGTGACGTCACAAACCTCGAAGCCCAGCGACGCGTAGCCGAGGAGGCCAGCTATCTCTATGCCCCGCTGGCACACAAGCTGGGACTCTACAAGCTGAAGAGCGAACTGGAAGACCTCTCCCTCAAATACCTCGACCACGACGCCTACTATCATATCAAGGAGAAACTGTCAACCACCAAGCGTGCCCGCGACAAATACATCGCCGACTTCATCGACCCTGTGCGCCAGCGCTTAGAGGCTGCCGGGCTGCGCTTCCATATCAAGGGCCGCACCAAGTCAATACACTCCATCTGGCAGAAGATGCAGAAGCAGCGCTGCCCCTTTGAGGGTGTCTACGACCTCTTCGCCATCCGTATCATACTCGATAGTCCTGAAGACCGCGAGAAGATGGAGTGCTGGCAGGCCTACAGCATCGTCACCGACATGTATCAGCCCAACCCCAAACGTCTGCGCGACTGGCTCTCCGTACCTAAGAGTAACGGCTACGAGTCGCTCCACATCACCGTTCTGGGGCCGGAGCAGAAATGGGTAGAGGTGCAGATCCGCACATCGAGGATGGACGAGATAGCCGAACACGGCCTCGCTGCCCACTGGCGCTACAAAGGCATCAGGGCAGGCGGAGGCATGGATGAGTGGTTGGCTGCTATACGCTCAGCCCTGGAGGCTGGCGAAGGCTCCGCTGCCGACAGCCGCGAGATGATGGACCATCTGCGTATGGATATGTATGAGGACGAGGTCTTCGTCTTCACACCAAAGGGTGAGATACGCAAGTTCCCGCTTGGCGCAACGGTTCTCGACTTCGCCTACCAGATACACTCACGCATCGGCAACCAATGCATCGGAGCGCGCATCAACGGCAGGAACGTACAGATACGCGAACGCCTGCATTCTGGCGATACCATAGAGATTACCACATCCTCGCAGCAACACCCCAAGCGCGACTGGCTCGATATCGTCAAGACCTCACACGCCCGCAACAAGATACGCAAGGCACTCAACGACATGGAGAAGGAGGAGGAGACATACGTCTCTTCCAAAAACGTGAATGATGGTCAACACCCCCAGCCCCCCTCTGTCCTTAGGGGAGCAGAGAACGGGAACGATAACGGAACCGGCGCACACTCTGCCGCCGACTACGTACTACAGACCGACCGCCTGCCCAGACCGTCAGGACTGGGAGACGATGACGTACTCGTCATCGACTGCAACCTCAAAGGCATCGACTACAATCTCGCACGCTGCTGCAACCCCATCTATGGCGACGACATCTTCGGATTCGTCACCGTCTCGGGAGGTATCAAGATTCACCGCACCACCTGTCCCAATGCCACACAGCTAAGACAGCGCTTCGGCTACCGCATCGTGAAGGCACGCTGGAGCGGAAAGGGCAGCGCGCAGTACGACCTCACGCTGCAGGTCATCGGCAACGATGACATCAGCATCGTCAACAATATCACCTCACTTATCACAAAAGAGGGCGACCTCTCACTACGATGCATCAACATCGACACGGGCGACGGTCTCTTCAAGGCCGACATCACAGTGCGTCTGGGCGACACCACCCACATGCAGACTCTCATCAAGAAATTGCGGGGGGTTAAGGGCGTAAGGGCTGTAAGCAGAAAATAGCACCTTGTTATTAATCAATAAAGACCTCCGAAAAACTAAAAAACGGGTATGTAGTTTCGTGGTTTTCGTAGAAAATGTCTAACTTTGCACGCTCAAAGACAAACATTTGCTTTAGCCAAATGTAAGAAACGACAGATGGAGATCAACCCACAATGATTATGAATCAGTTAAGAAAAAGCATAGTTCTGACAGTACTCATCCTCTTTACCCTCGCGGCAAAAGGACAGATAACGGGCGTGGTGCTCGATGCCGACACAGGCGACAGCATTGCCTACTCCTCTGTATCCTATAGAGGCCACCACCTCGCCGTCGTGAGCGACTATGTAGGAAAATTCTCCATATCAAAGCACATAGGATGGACACTCACCATCTCCGCTGTAGGCTACAAACACAAGACCTACCTCATCTCTGAGAAGACCCCCAACCATCTTGTCATAAAGCTGAAACCCGACTCAAAGGTTCTTGACGACGTCGTTGTCAAGTCAAAACGAGCAAAATACTCCCGCAAGGAAAACCCCGCTGTTGAGCTCATGCGACGCGTCATCGCAGCACGCAAGCAGACAAAGTTAGAGAACAAAGACTTCTACCAGTACCGCAACTACGAGAAAATCACTATTGCCCTTAACGACATCAGTAAGGCATCACTCGACTCCGGTGCCTATGCCAAGAAACCTTGGCTCAAGAATCAGGTGGAGGTCAATCCCGTAACAGGCAAGCCCGTACTGCCCGTCATGACCACTGAGAAGGTGTCACACAAATACTACCGCAAAGACCCTGAGAAAGAACGCATCTATATCGATGCCGAACACTCTACGGGCATCAACGACATCATCGAGACGGGTAACATCTTCAACGTCATAGCCAAGGATGTCTTCACCGAAATCGACATCTACGACGACCAGGTGAGACTGCTGCAGTTCCCCTTCACCTCGCCGATAGGACGCGATGCCATAGGCTTCTACCGCTTCTACATCATCGACACCCTGCAGGTAGACCGCGACTCATGCATACACGTATCATTCCTGCCCAACAACCAGCAGGACTTCGGCTTCCGAGGCGACCTGTGGATACTTAAAGACTCCACGCTCCACGTGAAGAAGGTACACCTGAGCATACCTCAGCGCTCCGACGTCAACTTCGTCAAGAATATGGCCATCGACCAGGAATACATCAAGCTGCCTACGGGCGACTGGGTGCTCTCAGTCAACGACATGCTCGTCGAGATGGTCATCATGGGCAAGACAGGCCGATTCCTCGTTACACGCACCTCGCGCCGCAACGACTATGCCTTCGATCCCATCGACCCCAAGATTTTCCGAGGCAAGGCCCTCGAAAAACGAGACCCCTACAGCGAGATGCGCGACGAGCAATACTGGAGCGACAATCGCGAGGTGGAGCGCACAAAGGGTGAGGAAGGCATGGATGATTTCATCAAGGGCATCAAGAACACCAAAGGCTTCGGATGGCTTCTTACAGGCCTCAAACTCGTTATGGAGAACTATCTTGAGACCAGCAAGAACGGCAACCCCAGCAAAGTGGACATCGGACCTATCTCGTCTATGCTCTCAGCCAACAGCATCGACGGCTTCCGCATGAGGGTATCGGCTCAGACCACAGCCAACCTCAACCCGCATCTCTTCTTCAGCGGATACTACGCCCACGGTTTCAAGTCAAAACGCAACTACTATAGCGGAACAGTCACCTACTCCTTCAATAAGAAGATGTACACACCCGACGAGTTCCCTATCTCAAAGATATCCTTCACTTCGGCACAGGACATCTGCTCACCCTCTGATAAGTTCCTCAACGTAGACAAAGACAACATCTTCGCCACGCTGAAATGGAGCAAGGTGATGAACCAATCCTTCTACTATCGACAGGTTCTCGACCTGGAGCACGAAACCGACTGGGGCTTCGGCATCAAGGCCGGTATGAAGTTCGAGAAGCAGGAGGCAGCAGGACATCTGCTCTACCAGAAGCTCACCGAGACCCTCGATCCCGTCACAGGCGTGCTGCCCGACGGCACCCGAGGAGCGATACGCACCACAGAGGCGTACCTGCAGTTCACGCTCATCCCCGGACAGGCCTACATCAACTCCAAGCAGCGACGCGTGATGATTAATCACGATGCGCCAATCTTCAAGCTCAAGCATACCATAGGCATGAACGGCTTCATGGGCGGACAATACAGCTACCACGTTACCGAGGCCAGCATCTACAAGCGCTTCTGGCTCAACTCCTGGGGACGCATCGACGCTTATCTCAAGGGCGGCATACAATGGAGTCAGGCACCATTCCCTCTCCTCATAGCGCCAGCAGCCAACCTCTCTTACATCTGGCAGCGAGAGACATTCGTCAGCATCAACAACATGGAGTTCATCAACGACCGCTACGTGTCGCTGCTCACAGAGTGGAGCCTCAACGGCAAGATCTTCAACCGAATACCTCTATTAAAGAAGCTGCAGTGGCGTGAGCTCATAGGCTTCAACGTGCTCTACGGTGCGCTCACCGAGAAGAACAACCCGTATCTGGCCAAGAACGCAGGTAACGAAAAGCTTATGTATTTCCCCGAAGGCAGCTACATCATGGATACCAACAAACCATACATGGAGCTCCGTCTGGGCATCACCAACATCCTCAAGGTGCTCTCCATAGAATACGTGCGCCGTCTCAACTACCTCGAACTGCCCACAGCCCACAAGCACGGAGTACGCTTCGGATTCCGACTGACATTCTAACACAGAGGGAGGTCACAAGTTTCGCTTACCTTGACGACCACGAAGTTTGGGATTTGATGACCACGTTACGAGTCATGCTCGCCCGAACTCCGCTGATAATTAACAATGTGTGAAGAATTACGCGAACCCCGAATGAGGCGACTATGAAACGCTTGTCGTTTCAAGGAGCATCCTGAGCGGGTCAACGAAGTTAATTACA
>CAJOOC010000113.1 GCA_905236165.1 uncultured Prevotella sp.
ACATAAAAGAGATGGCAAAAACAGTATCAACCAATCAAAAGGGAAGATAGACAAATCGTCCCAAGTTATTTTTTAATCATTACTAAGGTGTATTCTATGGAAGTTATTCAGAGTTTTACTATCGACCACACAAGGCTTAAGCCCGGCATTTATGTATCAAGAGAGGACAAGGGCTTCACTACGTTTGACCTCCGCATTACCGAACCCAACAAGGAACCTGCTGTGGCTCCAGCTGCGATGCATAGCATGGAGCACCTGATGGCTACGTGGTTCCGCAACAGCGAGGTGAAGGATGATGTGGTGTATGTGGGTCCTATGGGGTGCCTCACGGGTATGTATATCGTGATGACAGGCAGTTATACTGCTGAGGACATGCGCCGGCTGACGATGGAGTGTCTGGAATGGATGGTCACGCAGAATGAGGTGCCGGCCACTACACCCGAAACCTGCGGCAACTGTCTGTTGCACGACCTGCCCATGTGCTTGTGGGAGGCACGCCGATATCTTGACCGTCTGAAGAATGAATTCCACAGCGAGTATGCCAAGCTGAGGGTTACTCTTGACGACGGCAAGGTGTTTGCTGATGCTTAGTCAATTCGTATAAAAGTCCTGAAGGTTTCGGCAAGCAGTTTCAGGGATGGCCCTGCAAGGATGGCGCGTCTGAGCATTAGCCACAGGAAATGGCGGTCTTGCTGGCGCAGTTGCCTTGTGTCATAGTGTATGGCGTTGGCCAGGTCATGGCTCAGGCGTATCATGTTCTGAGCATAGCGGAATTTTCTTGCGTGGTTGTGGTTGTGGGTTATGGACGGGGTGTCGATGCTGTAGTAGTATGTGCAGACGGGGCTGTAGTAGATATCGCCCTTTGTCGCGATGAGTATTTTCAGTTGTTTATCTTCGCAGAGATATGTCTTGCCTGTGAAGAATTGCGGATACTGCTCCATCAACTCCAGTATCTTTTCCGTGCGTGTCATAGCGTAGCAGGCCATCTGGTCGTGGCGCTGATGAAACATGAGGTCTATCATGTCCTTGCCTGCCGTGATGCCCTCCTTGAGCATGGCTCTCCCAGAGGGACGTGTGTTGCCTGTCTTGTCCTCGCGGAAGAAGACGTCGGTAAATACCTGAAGCACCTTCGGATGACGCTGCATGATGTCGAGGCACAGCGTGATGCGCCCCGGGCACCATTCGTCGTCGCCGCCACACTCCATGATGTATTTGCCGCGTGCCTCACGTACGCATGAGAAGTAGTTGTCGTTGACGCCCCTGTTCTCCGTCCATGAGAAGAGTCTCACCTTGTCGGGGTGGCTCTCTGCATATCTGCGGCAGAGATGGGTTGTGCCGTCTGTGGAACAGTCGTCGCCGATGATAACCTCAAAGGGTAGTGGCGACTGCTGGGCAAGGATGGCATCAAGGGTGCGGCAGATGGTTTTTTCCTGATTATAGGTACAGACGATTATTGATACTATGTCCTTTAATTGCTTCATTGAGTGATTGTCTGTCGTCGAAACGTTGTATGATGAGGCCGGCGGTATCGCGAGTGCTGCGGAATGGCCCGGGATTGTGGTCGTAGATGGTGACGAAGGAGGCGCCCGTGGAGAGAAGTGTTGTTGGTGGTGGCGGTGTTGGTGGTGTCTGCGATAGTATCGCAGACTCTCCGATGGAAGGGACGGAAGGAACGGAAGGAGCGGAAGGAGCGGAATGGACGGAGGGCTCGTTGTTGCGCTTGTGGAGGGCGTAGCTCAGCCAATGTCCTTGCGAGGGTCGCTGGATGATGTCTGAGCAATCCATGCCGAGTGATGCCTTGATGGCTCCTGTAATAAAGTCTACTCCTGTGGCGAGTTCTATGAGGTGTGATTTCCCGTTTCCTCCGTTGCGTGGTGCCATCTCCATGATGTAGATGTTGTCGTTGCTAAGCATCACTTCGATGTTGTAGGGCGATGTACCCATACGGAGCAGCGTGATGAGTCGCTGCACCTCGTCGTTCACTTTTCTGATGACCTCCTGCCTGCATTCTGAGGGGAAGGCTCCTGCTACGGGGATGAGTGGATTGGCGCAGTCGCGGTCGTAGAAGACGTCGCTCCACAGGCATGAGGTGAGTATGCCGTCGACGGAGAAGGCATCGCATTGCAGGGGTGTGCCTGAGATGTATTCCTCAATAATGATGTTACCAGAACGGCTGTTTTTCCTGGCCTCGTCGATGGCCTGCTGCAGGTCTTCTTCACGCTCTACCAGGCATACTCCGCGGCTGCCCCACATGTCTGTGGGCTTCACGATAAGTGAAGAGTGATGAGTGAAGAGCGAAGAATCGGCCTCGCTGGGGTTCTCTCTCCCTTGGAGAGGGGCTGGGTTAGGTTTGAAAACGGAGCCTTGGAGCTTGAAACTTGAAACCTCATAGGTCTCTGGTGTTGCAAAGCCGTGAGTTTGCAGGAATGAGCGGAAGAGCTTCTTGTTGCTGAGTATCTTTACCGACTCATAGGGTGGGGTAGGCCTGCCCATCTGTTCTTGTGCGAAGGCAGCGGCTTCCACTCCTGCCTCCAGGGCGTAACAGATGACGGCATCCACCTTAAGTCGCTGAGCCAAAGCCAATACGGCCTCTTTGTCGGTGATGCTAACGTTGTAGCTCTCATCGGCAAGTGCATGGCCAGGGTTGTCGGGACGGTTGTCGCACGTGATGACATACAGCCCCAACGCCTTAGCCTTTTCAATGGCTATGATCTGTTCCTGGGTAGCACCCAGCATGAGAAGAGTTTTCAAATTAACGTATTAACCAATTAACAAATTGCTTCATAACCTGCTCAATGTAGAAGAGCCTGAATGTAGGCATCATGGCTCTGAAGGGTGCGAGTGCGAGGTTCAAGGGGAGATCGGAGAATCTGAAACTCCCGTATGTAGCCTTCATCCTTTTCCAGATGTCTTTGCGCTCTTCTTGGGTGAACTGTCTGCCATGTTGCCTGTAGAGTTTGCATGCACGCATCAGTTCGTGCCAGCGTTTCACGTCAAGCCTCCTGATAAAGCGCTGCTCTGCCCCGAGTGCTATCAGCTGCCTGCGCAGCGACTGTCGGCACTCCAGCATCTCGAATCGCTTGATGCTGATGCTGTTAGTATAAGAACCGGGGTTCTGGTAGTAGTAATATTTCCCTTCGCCCAGCACTACCTCTCTTGCATGATAGAATACAAGGTGTGTTGTTGTCTCGTCGCCGTATTGGCCGTACTGCGTCTCAGCCATGAAGCGTTTCTCCAATGAGGCGCGCACCACATCAAGTCCGGGTATGTCCCAGTGGAGGGTCCAGTAGCATGCTTCCTTGCCCGACATTCTCCTGGGTATGGCGGGATTGACGACATGCGGTGTCTCCTTGCCTGTTGCGGCGTTGACACGTATGAGGTCGTATGTGACGATGTCCACCGTGGGGTTGGCCTCAAAGATGCGTACCGCTTTCTCTATGGCGTCAAGAGAGATGCAGTCGTCGGCATCAACGGTGCTCATCAGTTCGCCGCAGCTCATCATCATGGCCCTGTTGCGTGCCGCAGGTGCTCCGCTGTTCTGTTCCATCTGCAACACCTTCAGGCGCATATCGGCAGCAGCATATTGCTGCAGCAGGTGCAGAGAGCCATCTGTGGAGCAGTCGTCAACGGCTATGACCTCAATGTCCTTGTAGGTCTGGCCAAGCAATGACTCCATGCAGCGGGGCAGATATTGCTCCGCATTATAGACGGCGACTATGATGGAAACGGTCAAAACGAATTAACAAATTAACAAATTAACGACCCCCGGGCGGGTCGGCGAGAGCCAGTTATCGAATTGCCTTTACGGAAATGGCTGCGCTAATGATGGTCATTACCGCGGCTACGAGCCAGTAGTTGATGCCCTCGAGGGTATTGACGCAGAGGTAGCTTGCCGACAATAATGCCAGCTGTGTTGTTGCCAGCAGCATTATCTTGCGTGACAGGGGTATGTGGTATTTGTATCTCGCACATGCCAGGGAACAGATGCAGTCGATGATATTCGTGGCAATAAGCATGATGCCTATGCCTATCAGCCCTGCATAGTGATAGCCAGGAATGACGAGCAGCACGTCGGCGGCCTGTATGCCGTTAAGGATGAAGAACGTCTTTGAGTCGCCAGCGGCAAGGGGTGCATAAGTGAAGGGCAGATGCAACGTGCGGAAGAGAAGCGCTATCAACGCCAGCTGCGTCAATGGCGTCACCCCAATAAACTCGTTGCTGAAGAGCAGTGGTACGAGCCAGGGTAGTGAGAACATCATGGCTACGATGGCTGGTGGCAGCAATGCCAGCAGCAGTTCACTCTGATTATGGACGGTGCTGATGCGTGCCTTCACATCATCGAAGATGCCCGACAACCTGGGGAAATAGTCGTTGCCCATAGCGGCAAAGAAAATGCCGGCATAAGTGGTGGTTATCGTGGCATTGGTGCTGAACAGCCCTACAGTCTCCAGTGAGCCTCTTCCATTAAGATATGACTGCACAAGTAGCTGTATGAGGTTGTCTATGAGGTTGGTAAGCATGAATGCCGTTCCCACCTTCAATAGCGGTGTTCCCAGCTTCAGATATATGGGCGAGAAGTCGTATTTTGGTGCAAACTGATGCCACGAGAATGCCGTCACGATAATGAGGCTTGCCGTGAAGATGGCTATCAGCGCAGGGAGTACGCCGCTTATTCCCATGAAAAAGTAGATGGGTACAGAGACGCACATTCCCACCAACGCGGTAAGGACTGAGATGGTGGCGAGGGCCTTGAGCTTGCGTATGCCTTTCAAGACCGACATCTCGCAGCAGGCCAGCGTACTCAGTCCTACGACAGGCGACAGTATGACGTAGCCCCATGTGTGGTCGGGATTCTGGAAGGTGAGATACGATAACGGCCTTGCCAGCATAATGGTCACCACCGTTCCGAAGAGGGCGAGTATGGCCACCCATGAGCGCAGCAGGCACACATCGTTGGCCAGCTGCTGCTGCAGAGCGTTGCGTTCGGCATCGTCGGTGGTTGCTGTGAGGCGCTCGAATGTCTGTGAGATATTCTTTATGCCGCTGATGTCGAGGCCGAGGTTGGTGGTGCTGTGAATCAGTTCGCGCGTCTCGTTGTAGATGGAGTTCAACCCCACGCCCGTTGGTCCCAGCAAAAGAGCCACAAGCTTCGTGCGCACAATGTTTATGAGAATGTTCAGTCCTTGTACGCTGCCAAATAAAGACGTGGCCTTGAGTATTTTGTATGTTTCCAGTTTCAAGAGTTTATGGAGTTTTCTATGTTTCTATAGTTTCTATAGCTCCTATAGTTTCTATGGCTTCTATATTTTTAATTTGAACGTCCTGTACGCCACACCTCTGCCGCCGAAGCCCTCCTTCTGGGCTATGAGCTGTTCGTTGAGGTAGTGTCCGCCCTGTTCGTTGCTGTTGCCGAAATCGAGGTATGCGAAGCCTGCTGTGCGGTATCTCTCAATTAGTCGAAGGTAGAGCATGTCGAGGGCTCCGTCGCTTTTTCCCTGCGGCGTAGCATGTCCGTACTGTATGTGTACCACCATGTCGTTACATTCGTAAAACACCGCTCCGGCCTCTGCCTTCCCGTCCTTTGTAGCAAGGAAGAGCCTTATGCTGCCGGGAAATCTCTCCATGAGCAGTTGCATCTCCTGCAGGCTGTGTACGGGACTTACGCCATAGCGCTCCTTCAAGTTGGCCTCCATGATGGGCCAGAAGCTGTCGAGGCGCGTGCTCTCCGTTATGGCATATCCTGCCTCCTGTGCGCGTCTCTCGCCCCTATGGCGCCTGCGCTCCACCTCGGGGTATAGCGTGCTGCCATTCAGGGGTATGGTGGTAGAGATGAGGCAGGAGGTCATCTCGGCTTCGTTGCGCCATAGGGCGTAGTCATCCTCCTGTGACGGACAGCGATGATAGATTGAGGGCAGCTGCCTGTATATCCATTGTGCTATGCCCTGTTGGCGCAAGTAGTTCCTGGTGATGCTGAAGAGTTCCATCACCTCTGCTGCGCGCACGTCGGCAGAAAGCACAAACCCACCATAGGTAAGCCCCTGGTGGCTCCAAAGAGTGTCGTCGGAAATGTTGGCAGGCAGGAGTGCGATGAGCTTTCCCTTCTGGTTGTAGTACATCAGGGAGCAGTCGTTGAAGCGTGAGCTGTGATAGTCCATGTATCCACGCAGAAAGAGAAGGGTTCCGTTCTTGGAGCCCTTCACGAATGTGTCCCACAGGGGTGCATCAGCGGCAGTATATCTCCTTAAACTTATCATAGTCTCTGATATACTCTTCGGCATCATAAAGCTCAGATGCCAGACACATACAGACGGCACCGGAGGAAAAGTCCTCCAGTGTTCGCCACACTCCGGGCACTATCAGCAGTCCCTGCCAGGGATGGTTAAGCAGCACTTCGCGCGTCTCCCGCCCATTGTCGAGCACCACCTTGAACGAGCCGCTCACGGGCACTATCAGTTGCCGGAGTTCCTTGTGGGCATGACCGCCTCGGTTTTCGCCGCTGGGCACGTCATATATCCAGTATACGCGCTTTATGTCGAAGGGCACCTCATTGAGCTGTTCCACTACGGTCAGCGCGCCCCGCGTAGCATCCACAATGCGCGGAAGCGTCACTATCTTGCATTCATCTAAGTTCGTCATTGTATAAACAATAACGCATGCGAACATTATTTATTATATGTAGGTTCTATTAATTCCCACCGTAATGTAAAAATAATCATGGGTTTTGACGTCGGTTTGTCATCTTTTTGTTTTCTTTCGGTGCATACTGTCAGTTAGATAAGATGCTCACGCTCGGCATAGTCCAAGCAAGCTTG
>CAJOOC010000114.1 GCA_905236165.1 uncultured Prevotella sp.
AATTGGCTTTGACAGATTTTTGATTTTGTTTCGAGGGCAGAGTGGCAGTTCCTTGATGGAGCATAGCGGGCTATGCGACTGAGAGAACTGACAGTATGCACCGAAAGAAAGCAAAAAGATGACAAAACGTCAAAACCCACGATTATGTTATACACTACGGTGGGAATTAATAGAACCCACCTTAATTCAATTGACAATCATGAAACAAAAGATATTATATGGCATTCTGTCCCTGTTCCTCGGTGTCACGCTCATGTCATGTAGCGATGACGACTACGCCGTAGCAACGGACAATATCCTGTCGCAGGTTACAACGGGACAGGCCACTGTGACGGCATCTACCGCTGTCACAACGGGCACAGTACTCGACCTCTCGAAGAGCGCTGCATCGTCTTACGCCGTTGGTACTGTCTATGGCACAACCGCCGACCCTACCGTGGGCGGCTCAAAGGTGCCTGGCACACTGGCTGCTGACGGTACTGTGACGACAACTATCACTGGTCTGGCAACAGGTCAGACATACTACTACGCTACCTACGTCACCCTTCAGGGAAAGGTTACGAGGTATGGCGAGGTGAAGAGCTTCACCGCTACCGATGCTCAGGTGGCCACAGGCGATACCATTAATGTGACAGCCACAAAGGCTACGCTCACCGGTGCACTTGACAAGAGCATGGAAGAGATTGGCGAGGCATCAGTAGGATTTATCCTGTACAGCAGTGAGGCCGACCTTCAGACCAAGGGCACCATCATCAAGGCCGAGGGTGAGCAGCTGCCAGCCTTCTCCGCAAGGGTAGAGGGGCTGCTGCCAAGCACCACCTATTACTATGTTGCCTACACCACCGTTGGCGATGTTACCGTGCTCGCACCAGAGGCAAAGAGCTTCACCACTAAGAGTCAGGTAATGGAATATGTGGACCTCGGACTGCCTTCAGGCACGAAGTGGGCAAAGTGGAACGTTGGTGCTGAGGCCGAGGAAGAGGCCGGTACGCTGATGGGATATGGCGACCAGAGCGGCATGAACATCTCAGTTGATCCTGCCGACTATGCCAATACTTCTATCGCAGGTACTGAGAACGATAACCTCTTCAACCTCAAGATAGACGAGAACGAGAGCAACAAGACCGTCATGCCAACGCGTGACCAGCTCTTCGAACTCATCTCAAAGACTACACAGACCACAGAGGTGGTCAACGGCATCACCGGTATTCGCTTCACTGCCGAGAATGGCAACTCTATCTTCCTCCCTTACACTGGATATCGTGAAGGTATGACAAGCAGCGCTGACAATGCCGGATACTATTGGGCTGGTGACATCAACGACGAGAACAGCGTATACTCTTACAGCATGACCCTCGACGGCGGAGCACAGCTCGGCGTTACGGCACGTCCTCTCGGACTGGCTATCCGTTCCGTGCAGAAGTCTATGTTCAAGGGCCTGCAGGCCTCTCTCAGCGTCTGCGATACTAACTGGTGGCCAAGCCGCTGGGGCGGACTGGGCGTTAGCGGCAATGCCGACGTTACCGACTACGGCACATATACCGTTACTGCCGATGCCGGTGCAGCCCTCAATGGCGTCAACGTCTTCGTGATTGATATCTACGAGGGTGCTGCCAAGTATGGCACCGACGCTATGGGACGCATCGACAAAATTACCGTCGATGGCAATGAAGTGGCTTGCGACAACTCCAAGATAGTCTATGGCGACCTGGAGGGCAACGGCAACTTCCGCATCGAGATATACAATGAATATGGCGCAACCGCTGAGAACTCTCCTATCGACAAGGCCGCTATGGTAGGTCAGAAGGTGGAGGTGACCTTCACCCTCATGCGCAAGTCCTGCCAGGCCTCTCTCAGCATCAGCGATCCAAGCTGGTGGCCATCGTCATGGGCTGCTGAAGGCAAGGACGGCAATGCTACTGTCGACAATACCACAGGCACCTACACCGTTACGGCTAACCTTGAAGCAGCCCTCAATGGAGTCAATGTGTTCTGTGTTGACGTACTCCACTTCAAGGATGTCTTCGGTGAGGAGAAACTCAACAACACCGCCGCGATGATCAATAAAATTACTATCGACGGCAATGAGATAGCCTGCGACAACTCCAAGATTGTCTATGGCGACCTGGAGAACAACGGCAATTTCCGCATCGAGATATACAATGACTACAGCGCAACGGCTTCTAACTCTCCTATCGACAAGGCTGCCATGCAGGGTCAGAACGTGGAGGTAACATTCACTCTCGGTCCAAAGGTCTGCGAGGCATCAATGAGTGTCTGTGATCCTAACTGGTGGCCAAGTGTATGGGCTGGTGCAGGCAATGCCGGTAACGTTACCGTCAACGGCCTCGGCACCTACACCGTGACGGCAGACCCAGGTGGTGCGCTGAACGGAGTGAACGTCTTCGTCATCGACATTCTGAATGGCGCTGCTGCCTATGGAGCTGCTACTGCCGAGATCACAAGCATCACCGTTGACGGCAAGGAAGTGGCTTGCGACAACTCCAAGCTCGTCTGTGGCGACCTGGAGGGCAATGGCAACTTCCGCATTGAGATATATAATGACTACGGCGCAACGGCTTCTAACTCTCCTATCGACAAGGCTGCCATGCAGGGTCAGAACGTATCTGTAACATTTGTATTAAAGTAACAACAGTCATCCGTGTCCCGATGGCGCGACTGTCGGGACACGGGGCATAAACTACAAATCAATGAAAAAGACATTATCATTACTCTTCATGGCGCTGGCGATGGTCGTCGTGGCCTGCTCCGATGATGAAAAAGCCGCTCCGGCCCCTGGCAACCTCGACATTACGACGCAGGCCCTCACCTTCGATACCGAGGGCGGAACGAGCCAGTTCACCGTCAATGGCGGTATGGCCTTCGCACGCAGCAATGCCGACTGGCTCAGCGTAGTACGCGAAACGGCCAACAAGAACCAGTCGACCTTCACTGTCACGTGTGAGAAGAACACCTCTGCCGAGGCTCGTGAGGGCGAGATTGTGGTAAACCTCAATGGTGTATATAACTATGTAAAGGTATCACAGGCCGGCGTAGAGCAGGAGGAAGAGCATACATACACCTTCCGTTCAGCCCGCGAGCTGGCTGCTGACATGTATCCGGGCTGGAACCTGGGCAACACCCTCGAGACCTGCGACTATAACAATCTCTTCACCAACAACGGCGGCCTGGGATCTGAGACGGGCTGGCAGGGCACGCAGACCACACAGGCTGTCATCGACGCGGTGAAGGCTGCGGGCTTCAAGTCTGTACGTATCCCTGTGGCTTGGCTCGCAGGTCACGTCTCTGGCGGCTCTGAGGCCGACCCCGTCATAGATGCAACTTGGCTCGCACGTGTGAAGCAGATTGTTGACTACTGTATCAACGACGGACTTTACGTTGTCCTCAACGACCACTGGGACGGTGGTTGGATAGAGGTGCTGGGCTTCAGCAGCGACCGTAGCAGCTACAGCGCAATAAGCGAGGAGCAGATCAATGCACGCATCACTACGCTGCAGTCACTCTGGACAGTGCTGGCCAAGGCTTTCCGTAACTACGACGAGCACCTTATCTTCGCCGGTCTCAACGAGCCTTTCCAGGAGTATAACCTCTTCAACAGCCGTCATGCAGCGCTCACTCCTATACTGATTCGCTACAACAAGGCTTTCGTGGAGGCAGTACGTGCCACTGGTGGCAACAATGCCAACCGTACCCTCGTCGTTCAGGGCCCAAGCACGAACATCAGCTCTTCTTGCCAGTACATGCCTGCATCAACGCTCCCAGAGGCAGCAGGCAAACTCATGGTGGAAGTGCACTATTATGACCCAGGACAGTTCTGCGGCACATTCAGCGCTACGGGCAGCTCTGCATACTATTACTGGGGCAGCGCCAACCATGGTGCCGACCATAACCCAACCTACGGTGAGGAGGCTTACATGCGCGGACTGTTTGACAACCTGCAGACCACCTACACCTCTCAGGGCTATCCTGTCATCATAGGCGAGTATGCAGCATTGCAGCGCACTCTGACGGAAGCAGGCACAGACCAGTCCAAGCACGACGCATCGGTGAAGTACTACTACCGCACCCTCAACTACGAGGCAGCCATTCGTGGCATCGTGCCTTTCGCATGGGACACCAACGACGTTGCCGGACTGGGTAAGGAGAGCGGTTCTTCTACCATCATTGACCGCGCCAACGCCGCTGTCAAGGGCACAAACGCCATGGAGGGCATCCTCGAGGGCGTAGCAGCAGCCAAGAAGTAACAGCCTGTCTGAGAGCCTGCGACACTACCGCAGGCACAACGACAGCCATTGTTCGAGAGCCTGCGATATCATCGCAGGCACAACAACATCTACGACGTGATAACACGAATAATAACATCTCTCATTGTTGCCGGGTGCCTCCTGGCATCGTGCTCCGACAAGAAGCGCGATGCAGCTGTTGCGCCTGGCAACAATGGTTTCTTCTCCAGTACCGACAGCACCGAGGAGGTAGAACTCCCCAGTGTCAATGGCACGGGCGAGGTGAGTGTGGAGCAGCTGCAGGGCAGCGTTGTCATCATGGATGTGCTCTACTCTACGCCGCCAATGGGCGATAGCCGTATGCAGACCCTGCGTCGCATCTACGACAAGTACCACGACCGCGGACTGGAGATATACCAAGTGTGTATGGACACCATCCCGGAGCGATGGGCACAGATGGCCAAGACGCTCCCCTGGGTGGCCGTATACGACGACAACACCCTGCAGTCACGACTCTTGGCAAAATACAAGGTCATGACCATACCCTCCATGCAGCTCTTCAACCGCGAGGGCAAGCGCATCTCAAAGAGCGTCACCATCAAAACGTTGGAGAAGACAGTGGAGGATGAACTCGCAAAATAAGTTCTCAGATTACTACAGCTCAAAGCTTAATGCTCAAAGCTCAAAGCTTAATGCTTAATGCTTCAAGTTTCGCTTGTGCTCAACTTAAGGAGTTAAAGGGAGTTAGGAGGAGGTAGAAGGAGGTAGAAGACATTACTATTACCCTAAGATAGGCCAAAACATTCGTCCTCTATCTCCATCTATCTCCTTCCTACTCCTTCTATCTACTGAGCAAGTTCAACTTGCGAAAGCTGAGTTAATGCTCAAAGCTCAAAGCTTAAACCTCAAAGCTTAAAGCTTAAAGCTTAATGCTTAAAGCTTAAAAACCTCAACGTCCAATGAAAAAAAGCCTTTCCCTTCTTCTGCTCCTTCTTCTGTTCTCAATGTCCAATGTCCAATGGTCAAAGGCCATTGCTCAAACGCAGGCCGTCTTCGACTATGCCAACTACACGGCAGAGACTGTTGACAGTAAGCTGATGCCCATTGGTGGCGGCTGTTATCCCGACCCTACCATCTTGCGTGTGGGTGGAGACTACTACCTCGCCAACTCGTCCTTTGCCTACTATCCCGGCATACCCATCTGGCACAGCACCGACCTGAAACATTGGAAGCGTCTGGGCTATGTGCTCAACCGTCCCTCTCAGCTGATGCTGAAGGATGGCGTGAGCATACGCGACGGCATCTATGCCCCGCATCTGTCCTACAACAAGAAGAACGGGCTGTTCTATCTCGTTGTGACCAACGTGCGTGGCGGCGGCAACTTCTATGTCACTACCAATGATCCGAAGAAATGCCAGTGGAGCGACCCCGTATGGCTTGAGGACATCGACGGCATTGACCCATCCTTCTTCTTCGATGATGATGGCAAGGCATACATCCTGCATAGCGCTTGGCGCGACCAGCACTGGAAGGCACATGCCGACATCTGGTGCAAACCTTTCAATCCCGATACAGGTCGCACCTACGGCGAGGACCGTCTCATCGTTTATGGCGGCGTTGACACGCTGTCACACCCCAAGTCCCTTGAAGGCCCACACATGTATAAGGTGGGCAACCGTTACCTCGTGATGTGTGCTGAGGGTGGCACGGAGGAAGGCCATAGCGAGGTAATCTTCGAAGGCCCCAGCCCTATGGGGCCCTTCAAACCCTGCGCCATCAACCCCATCCTCACTCAGCGCGACCTCGACGATGCACCGATGACCCCCATCACCTGCACCGGCCATGCCGACCTTGTGGAGACAAAGGGCGGTGACTGGTATGCCGTCTTCCTCGGTGTGCGTCCCTACGACAAATATCTCGACCTGATGGGCCGCGAGACGTTCATCCTGCCGGTGAAGTGGGTGACCCCTGACGGCAAGAGTGCCAAGCCAACAGCAGAAGGGGCGCAGCCTGTCATCCTGCCGAAGAAGACCCGACTGGAGTACCGTAACGGCAAGGAAGAGACCCGCACACTGTGGGATGACAATGACATCGCCCCTGATGCCTTCGTGATACGTACCCCAATAGACCTTCGCTCACCGTTCCTTGGCAAGGACGGCAAGGACGTCCCCACAGGCCTCGATGCTATCGTGAGCCATGACGGGCGCGGACTCTTCTCGCTGCGCAAGGGTGAGCTGACCATCACAGCCTCCGACAAAGGCCCCGAGGATGAGAGTAGCCCGGCAGCCATTGGTCAGTGGGTGACGCAGAATAAGTTTACCTACGAGACGCGTGTCACCTTCGACCCTAAAGACGAGAACTCCCTCGCGGGCATCCTCTTCTTCTATAGCGACAAGAGCAACATGCAGTTTGGCATCTCTGCCGACAAGGACGGCACGCCATGTCTGCGCATCAGGGCCAGCCTGGGCGACTTCCAGGTTGTCTCGAAGACATGGAAGCTCAAGACCACCAAGAAAGTACGCCTGCGTGCCTCGGTTGATGGCAAGGGCCACGTCTATTTCTCCTATCTCATCGGCGGCGGTGTAGCGTGGCGCAACGTAGGCATGCCGCTAACCCTCACGCAACTCACCAAGAAAGGCGGCGACTGCTTCACAGGCCTCATGGTGGGACTGATTGCGAGAGAGTAAAGCCCCGCCCCGCAGCGTTATACCGGCATAACGGTATAACGACATAACGACATAACGGTATAACGGTATAACGGTATAACGGCATAACGAAGCAACGATATAACGACATAACGACATAACGATATAACGACAAAATCATGACCAAACTACTTTCCATCTTCACCACCCCCTCCCCTTGGGGGAGGGTTGGGGAGAGGTTTCACTTTTCCCTCCCTCTCCTTGGGAGAGGGTTGGGGAGAGGTCTCGCGGTGGGGCTTCTCCTCCTCTCGTCTTCCATCGCATTGGCACTCCCTCCCCTTGGGGGAGGGTTGGGGAGAGGTCCTGCCATCTCCATCTTTGGCGACAGCTACTCTACCTTCGAGGGCTGTCTCGTTCCCGACACCAACGCCATCTGGTATTATCCCGCTGAGAGCCCTGAGCATCATAAGGTCAACGACGTTGTGTCGGCTGACCAGTGCTGGTGGTCCATCGTCATCAAGGAGCTCGGAGCAAGGCTTGAGCGCAACAACTCCTTCTCCGGCTCTACCATCTGCCGCAGCGGCTATGCCAAGGACAAGAGCGGGCCGCGCGTGCCGGTAGAGGGCTTCACGCAGCTCTGCGACTATACCAATCGCTCCTTCGTCAATCGCAGCAACTACCTGGGTAATCCCGACATCATTCTCGTCTGCGGCGGAACCAACGACAGCTGGTGCGGAGCGCCAATAGGCGAATATATCTATGGCAACTGGACCGACCTGCAGCTCTACACCTTCAGGCCCGCCTTTGCCAAGATGCTCTCCGACCTGAAGCAGCACTATCCCACGGCCCGCCTGCTCTTCATGCTCAACAGCGAGCTGAAGGAGAGCATCAATGAGTCCGTCCACACCATCTGCAAGCACTACGGCGTGGACTGCCTCGACCTGCACGACATCGACAAGCAGGGCGGACACCCCTCGCAGAAGGGCATGAAGGCCATTGCAGAGCAGGTGCTTGAGCGCCTGCGCTAAGGCCACGAAGCACGAAGACCAAAACTAACGGAGTCGCAACGTTAGGCAGATGAACACAATTATCTTATATCTTATTCAACTTTCGGAAGTAGGGCGTTCAATTTGTTGTACCCGGGGACGTGGGCGTCTCGCCCGCGACAGAAAAGTGTTAGATATCTCTGTGCACACATCAGCGTAATATGCCTCACGGCAT
>CAJOOC010000115.1 GCA_905236165.1 uncultured Prevotella sp.
AGTTGTAGTTTGGGTGCACTATTGCGGGGGCAAAGGTACAACAAAACCACAACTGCTACAACGGGTAATTCTAAGGATGCTTACGTTGAAATGACCGTAGCTGTTTTTTTTATGGGGTGGGGTAGGAGGCTTCGTTTGTGAATGTGCTCCTTCTTCTCTTGTGCTTAGAGCTTTGCTTTCCAGTTGTTGTATGCTGCTTTGTACTGCTCTGCGTCGCTGACGGGCTGCTCTATGGCTTTCAGCTTGAGCGTAGAGAATGCCTCGTCGCTGTCTTTGTATATGCCGCATCCGATGCCGGCACCCTTTGCGGCACCTACTGAGCCGTCTGTCTCATAGAGCTCGATGGTGGCTCCCGTTACTGCTGCCAGCGTTCTGCGGAACAATGGCGAGAGGAAGAGGTTGGCATGTCCGGCCTTGATGGTCTTGATGTCCATACCCATGTCGCGCATCACCTCCATGCCGTATGCGAATGAGAAGGCTATGCCCTCCTGTGCAGCGCGTATGATGTGTGCCTTTGTGTGGATATTGAAGTTAATGCCGTGGATGCTCGCTCCGGGGTTCTTGTTCTCCAGAACGCGCTCTGCTCCGTTGCCGAAAGGAATGACGGCGAGTCCCTCTGCTCCTACGGGCACCGTCTCGGCCAGGTCGTTCATCTCGGCATAGCTGATGCCTTCGGGTGCTACGGTGCGCTTGATCCATGCATTCAGGATGCCTGTGCCGTTGATGCACAGCAGCACTCCCAGGCGTGTCAGGTCTTCAGAGTAGTTCACGTGTGCGAAGGTGTTGACGCGGCTCTTGGGGTCGTAGTTCACGTCGCCCAGTACGCCATACACCACTCCCGATGTGCCACCTGTGGCAGCAATCTCTCCTGGCTGCAATACGTTCAGCGACAGGGCGTTGTTGGGCTGGTCGCCGCCGCGGTATGCTATCGGCGTACCCTCTGCCAGACCTGTCTCCTCCGCTGCTGCCTTGCTTACCGTGCTCTGAATGGCGAAGGTAGGCACGATGTCGGCAATGACGTCCTTGGGGAATCCGAAGTAGTCGAACAGCATCTGTGCGGGCTTCTTCTCCTCGAAGTCCCACATCATGCCTTCAGACAGTCCGCTGATGGTGGTGTTTATCTTGCCGGAGAGCTTCATGGCGAGGTAGTCGCCAGGCAGCATAATCTTATAAGTCTTGCTGAAGAGCTCGGGTTCGTTCTCCTTCACCCATGCCAGTTTTGCGGCGGTGAAGTTGCCCGGAGAGTTGAGCAGATGTTTCAGACAGGTGTCAGGACCGAGAGCCTGGAAGGCCTTCTCGCCATAGGGCACGGCGCGCGAGTCACACCAGATGATAGCATCGCGCAGCACCTTCTGGTCTTTGTCCACGCATACGAGGCCGTGCATCTGATAAGAGATGCCGACGGACTTGATGTCCTCGCCCTTGGCGCCTGTCTCCGACATAATCTTCTGCAGTGCCAGTTTGGCGTTGCCCCACCACATCTCGGGGTCTTGCTCTGCCCATCCCGCCTTCACGGCCTTGATGGGTGCCTCCTTCTCAGGATAGAAGGCGGAGGCAGCTATTTGTCCTGACTGAATGTCAACGAGTGATGCCTTTACACTTGATGAGCCGACATCGAAGCCCAATAGATACTGTGCCATGTTTTTATTGTTTGTTTAGGATATTTGTGCAAGAGTTACGGCGTAACTACGCGAATGTAGCCGCAAAGGTACGAAAAAACATGCGAAGCACCAAATTTATTTGGATATTTTCGAGTAGCAGGTAACGATAGAAAAAGAAATTGGAATTTCCAAAACAGGTTGTTCCATTTGTTGTACCTCATTTTGGTACGGTATAGTCTTGCTGAGGTCAGGGACGTGGGCGTCTCGCCCGCAACAGAAAAAGGTTCAGGGACGTGGGCGTCCCGCCCGCGACAAAAAAAGAAATGGATGTCTATGTGCACGCATCAGTGTTGTATGCCTCACGGCATCGCGGGCGAGACGCCCACGTCCCTGGCCTTCGTTTCGCCGCCTTCTATATGGGGTGGGAAACTTCAGTTTATATATTCTTTCGTATGTAGTGGCGGAGTATAAGTTCTGCGGCCTTCTCTGGTATGAAGGGACTCGCATCCTCACCATTGCGCAGCATGCGGCGAATGTCGGTGCTGGTGATATCTATAAGAGGAACGTTGACTATTGAACATTGTCGCGGGCGAGACGCCCACGTCCCCATTGAAGATTGAAGATTGGAGCGTGGGAAGACGGCAATCTGGTAGCGTTGCATGATCTCTTCTGCATGTGCCCAGTTGGGGAAGCGGTCCCAGTTGTCGCCGCCGATGATGAGCACGAAGCGATGGTCGGGATAGTCCTGCTCCAGGTGCTGCAGGGTGTTCCAGGTGTAGGATGGTCGCGGCAGATGAAACTCATAGTCTGAGGCCACGAGTCCTTCCTCACCCTCAAGGGCGGCCTTCGTAATCTCGTAGCGCACCTGCTCAGGTGCCAGGTCGCTGGCTCCCTGTTTCCACGGGTTCTGCGGCGACACCATATACCATACCTCGTCGAGCTCCATAGCCTTCAGCATGGTGCGACCTATGATGACGTGTCCGTTATGTATGGGGTTGAAGGAACCCCCGAAGATACCTGTTCTTTTCAAATTAACGAATTAACAAATTAACGAATTATGATTACCTCTGGGGGCAGGGACGTGGTACAACCCCCTTCACTTCCCCCGTTTCCCGGGGGACAGAAACACCCGCGACAATGTTCAACCCCGAACGATGCGACTATGAAACGCTTGCCGTTTCAAGAAGCGTCCTGGGTGGGTCGGCGAAGCCAATGTTCAATGGCTTTAATCCTTTGCAAATGTAATAATAAAAGGTGAGATACGGCAATTTCGGCGGTTAAATATCGTTAATTCATGTTTTCGCATGTGGCATGATTTGTGTGTTTTGGAAAAAAGATGTAACTTTGCACCCGAAAACTGAATAATCGCCTGAAAGTTTTGCGTGATGCAAGGCATGGCTTATTGTTTGGTATGGCAGCAAAGATAAAGAGTTCAAACTGTAAAATATGAAAATTATGAAAAGACTAATGACTGTCGCAGCTGTTGCTGCGATGTTGGTTTCGTGTGGCGGAAGCCAGGGTAAGCCTGACTTCAGCGACAACGAGTATGCAGTGCGCACCATCGGTGCCTCTGATGCCGATCTTCAGACCACCTATCCAGCCACTTTCAAAGGAATGCAGGATGTGGAGATTCGTCCGAAGGTAGGCGGTTTCATCACTAAGATATATGTTAAGGAGGGCCAGCAGGTTGGTGCCGGTCAGGTGTTGTTCTCTATTGACGATGCCACCTACCGTGCCGATGTCAACCGTTGTCAGGCTGCCGTCAACTCTGCGCAGAGTGCCCTGAATACGGCCCAGCTGTCATACGAGAACGCCCAGAAGCTCTTTGCAGCCAATGTCATCGGCGACTTCGAGCTGCAGAGCAGCAAGAACCAGTGCGAGAGTGCTCAGGCCGCCCTCGGTCAGGCTCAGGCCGCCCTTGCCGCAGCCAAGGAGATGCTTAGCTTCTGCACTGTCAAGGCCCCTACGGCTGGCGTCATCGGTTCGCTGCCTTATAAGGTAGGTGCGTTGGTGGGCTCGTCCATGAACCCTGCCTTCACCACCGTCTCCAACGGCTCACACGTCGATGTGTACTTCTCCATGAACGAGAAGGAAATGATGCAGCTCATCCGCGAGAGCGGTTCCCTGCAGGCTGCCATCGCCAAGATGCCGGCGCTGAAGCTGCAGCTTGCCGACGGCACCATCTACGGCTCTGAGGGTAAGGTGGTAAAGGCCAGCGGCATCATTGACCCCGTGACGGGTACCACCAGCCTCATCGCTGCCTTCCCCAACCCCCAGCACCTCATCAAGTCTGGCGGCTCAGGCAAGGTTGTGATGCCATACGTGTCCACCAACGTCATCATCATTCCGCAGGATGCTACGGTGGAGATTCAGGACAAGCACTTCGTGTATGTCGTGGGCAAGGACAACAAGGTGAAATACACCGAGGTGACCGTCGACCCGCAGAACGACGGTCAGAACTATATCATCACCTCCGGCATCAAGAAGGGTGACCGCATCGTGGTCTATGGCGTGAACCAACTCTCTGAGGGTATGGAGATCAAACCCCTCACCGAGGCTGAGTATGCCAAGAAGATGAAGAAGGCCGAGGAACTGTCAAAGGTTCAGGGCGACGGCGTCTTTGCCGTAGCCAAAGCATTGAAGGGATAGACACTCTTCCAAATTTGTTAATTAGAAATAACTAAGATGAGATTAGATAACTTTATCAATAGACCGGTGCTCTCCACCGTGATCTCAATCGTCATTGTGATCCTCGGTGCCATAGGTATCGTAACGCTGCCTATCGAGCAATATCCTGACATTGCGCCTCCTACCATCATGGTGCAGTGTTACTATCCTGGTGCTGATGCCAACACCGTGCAGAACTCTGTGCTGGCACCGCTTGAGAACCAGATTAACGGTGTGGAGGGCATGACCTACATGACCTCTACAGCCTCCAACGAGGGTTCTGCGATGATTACCGTATATTTTGAGCAGGGTTCCGACCCCGATATGGCTCAGGTCAACGTGCAGAACCGTGTGTCGCAGGCCTCTGCGCTGCTTCCTTCAGAAGTGACGAGGTCAGGCGTGACAGTGATGAAGCGCCAGACCTCTACGGTGCTCATCATGGGTCTGACATCTCCAGACGACCGTTACGACGAGAAGTTCCTCGGCAACTATGCCGACATCAATATCATCCCTGAGATGAAGCGTATCGACGGTATTGGCGACTGTGAGTCTATTGGTCTGAAGACCTATACCATGCGTCTGTGGCTTGACCCGTCGAAGATGCGTGACCTCAACCTCATGCCTACCGACGTCATCAATGCTCTGTCTGAGCAGAACATTGAGGCGGCACCGGGTAAGTTCGGTGAGCAGTCAGACAAGCAGTATGAGTACTCCATGAAATATACGGGTCGTCTGAAGACTCCTGAGGAGTTCGGCGATATGATTATCAAGACCGACAACATGGGTCATGTGCTTCGCGTGAAGGATGTGGCAAAGGTCGAAATGGGTGCCCTCTACTATACCGTGAGCACCCAGATGGACGGCCATCCTGCCGTGATGATGATGGTCACGCAGCGTGCCGGCTCCAACGCTACGGCAATTGCCAACGATGTGAAGAAGACGGCGGAGCGTCTGTCCAAGAGCTTCCCTCCGGGTATGGAGATACAGTTCATGCAGGATGTGACGGAGTTCATCAGCGCATCGCAGCATGAGGTGTACAAGACCCTCATCGAGGCCCTTGTGCTCGTGTTCATCGTGGTGTTCATCTTCCTGCAGGACTTCCGCTCTACCCTCATCCCAATGATTGCCGTGCCGGTATCGCTGATAGGTACGATGTTCTTCCTCAAGGTCATCGGCTTCTCTATCAACCTCCTCACGCTGGCCGCCCTCGTCCTTGCCATCGCTATCGTGGTGGATGATGCCATCGTGGTGGTTGAGGCCGTGCATGCCAAGCTCGATATGGGATATAAGAACGCACGTAAGGCATCCATCGATGCCATGAGCGAGATAGCCGGCGCCATCGTCTCCATCACCCTTGTGATGTCGGCGGTGTTCATTCCGGTATCGTTCATGAGCGGCACCACCGGTACGTTCTATCGTGAGTTCGGTCTTACTATGGCCATCTCCATCGTCATCTCCGCCGTCAACGCCCTCACGCTCTCTCCGGCTCTCTGTGCCATACTGCTGAAGCCGCATGACAAAGACGGCGAGGGTCACGGCAAGTCGTCATTCAAAGACCGTTTCTTCGCCGGCTTCAACACCTCTTATGACAAGCTGCAGACGAAATACCAGAAGGCTGTCTCCGGCATCGTGCATAATAAGTGGATAGCCATTGCCGCCGTTGTGGTCGGCATCGCCGTGATGGGCATCGAGGCAATGGTTACGAAGACGGGTCTCGTGCCTGACGAGGACACCGGTACGGTGTTCGTCACCGTCTCTACGCCTCCTTCCACGTCGCTCCGTAAGACCAACGATGTGCTGGACCAGGTGCAGAAGATGCTCGACAACAACCCGGCCATCCAAAGGACTCTCCGTATCACGGGTTATAACTTCATTGCCGGACAGGGCTCTAACCAGGGTACGTTCATCGTGAAGCTCAAACCCTTCGACGACCGTAACCGTTCCGAGTACTCTATGATGGTGCTGGGAATGATATATAAGCAGACGGCAGTCATCAAGGGAGCGCAGATCCTGGCCTTCCAGCCACCTATGGTGACGGGCTTCTCAGCCACTAACGGCCTTACCTTCGCCATGCAGGACCGCACGGGCGGCGACCTCGACAAGTTCTTCGACATCACGAAGAAATTCCTTGCCGAGCTCAACAAACGCCCGGAGTTCTCCACCGCCATGACCTCGTTCAACTCGTCCTATCCTCAGTATCAGATAGATGTGGATGTGTCGAAGTGTAAGCAGGCCGGCATCTCGCCGTCAACGGTCCTCACCACCATGCAGGGCTACTACGGCGGCATGTATGCCTCCAACTTCAATGCCTACGGCAAGCTCTACCGTGTTTACGTGCAGGGCGACCCCAAGACGCGTGAGGACTATTCTTCCCTGAAGGACGTATATGTGCGCACCTCTAACGGCCAGATGTCTCCCGTCTCTGAGTTTATCAACCTCAAGCGCGTCTATGGCCCGCAGGTCATCAACCGTTTCAACCTCTTCACCGCCATCAATATCAACGCCTCTCCGGCTGACGGCTATTCCACCGGTGACTGTATCGCCGCGATGGAGGAGGTGGCAAAGACAACGCTGCCTGCCGGCTACACCTACGAGTTCTCCGGCCTGACGCGTAACGAGGCAGAGTCAAGCAACTCCACCGCTCTCATCCTCGTGCTCTGTCTGGTATTCGTTTACCTCATCCTCTCAGCGCAGTACGAGTCATACCTCCTGCCTCTGACGGTCATCCTCTCCATACCGTTCGGTCTGGCCGGTGCGTTCCTCTTCACCAACCTCTTCGGCAAGAACAACGATATCTACATGCAGATTGCCCTCATCATGCTCGTGGGTCTGCTGGCAAAGAACGCCATCCTTATCGTACAGTTCGCCCTGGAGCGCCGCCGTCTGGGTATGGCCATCTCCTGGTCGGCGATACTCGGCGCTGCAGCACGTCTGCGTCCTATCCTCATGACGGCATTGGCGATGATTATCGGTCTGTTCCCGCTCATCATCACAGGCATCCCGGGCCTGAGCCTCTTCATGCCTCCCGCAGTAGGCGAGAACGGATATATCACCCTCGGCGCTGCCGCCATCGGCGGTATGCTCGTCGGTACCTTCTGCCAGATTCTCGTGGTGCCAGCCCTCTTTGTCATCTTCCAGTGGTTGCAGGAGAGGATTTCTCCGCTGCGCTTCGACGACGAGCCTAACGCATCCATCGAGGCACAGCTGAGCCAGTACTATGCTCCGCGAAAGATACGCACTAACGAGTTTGAAGATAACTATGTAAAGTAAAAGCGATATGAAGACACTCAATATAATCACCTTCGGTCTTGCGGCTGCCCTGCTGAGCAGCTGCGGACTATACTCAAAATACGAGCGTCCCGAGGTAGGTGTCAATACCGACACCTTCATGCGCGACGCCTCCCAGTATGCCAATACCGCCGACAGCACCGGCTTCGGCGATGTGGCGTGGCGTGAGGTCTTCACCGACCCGCAGCTGCAGGTGCTCATACAGGAGGGTCTCGACAATAATGTCGACATCTTCAAGGCCGTAGCCGGCGTCAAGCAGCTGGAGGAGGCGCTGAAGTGTGCACGTCTCGCCTTCCTGCCCAGCGTGGCCCTCGCACCTTCCGGCACCATGTCGAAGGTGCTCACCGGCGACTATAAGTCCGATTGGAGCAAGACCTACGCCATCCCCGTGTCGGCCTCATGGACCGTCGATATCTTCGGCAGCATCCTCGCGCAGAAGCGTAATGCCGAAGTGACGCTGGCCATGTCGAAGGACTATGAGCAGGCAGCGCGTTCCGGCGTCATCTGCGGCGTGGCCAACAGCTACTACACCCTTCTCATGCTCGACCGTCAGCTGGAGATCCTCGGTGAGATGGAGCAGCTGACCAAGGAGACGTGGGACATGATGAAGCTGCAGAAAGAGCTGCGCGGAGCCCGCGAGACCAGCGTGGTGTCGGCCCAGGCTGCACATCTCAATGTCAAGGCCCAGGCCGTCGACATGCGCCGTCAGATCAGCGCGGTGGAGAATGCACTCTCGCTCCTCATCGGTCGTCAGGCAGGCACCGTCAGCCGCGGCAAGCTCGCCGACCAGTCGCTGCCAACGCAGTTCAGCACGGGCTATCCCGTACGCCTGCTCAGCATACGTCCTGACGTACATGCCAAGGAGATGAGCCTCGCGGCATGCTTCTACGACGTGCAGAAGGCACGCAGCGCCATGTATCCGTCTATAACCATCTCTGCCACAGGCTCCTACACCAACAGCCTGGGCTCCATGATAGCCAACCCCGGACAGCTGTTAGCCAGCTTCGTGGGACAGCTGGCACAGCCTCTCTTTGCCAATGGCAGGCTGACAGCCCAGCTCAAGGTGGCCAAGCTCGACTATGAGGTGGCGCAGCACGAATGGAACCACTCCATCCTGCAGGCCGGTGCCGAGGTGAGCAACTACCTCGTGGAGTACCACAGCGCCAAGGAGAAGGGTGAGCTGGACCGCCAGCAGGTGGAGGCTCTCACCAAGAGCGTGGACTATACGCGTAACCTCTTCAAGATGGGGTCAAGCTCCTATCTCGAGGTCATCTCCGCACAGTCGTCGCTCCTCTCGGCAGAGATATCCCAGGTTACCGACGACTTCAACAAGATGCAGGCCGTGGTGAACCTCTACAGCGCCCTCGGAGGAGGAAGGTACTAAAGCCCCTCCCCGCCGGCCCCAAGGGGAGGGAGGAGAGGCCGCCATCGATATAACGGCATAACGAAACAACGAAAAAACTCAACTGCAATGAATAACATCTCAGACAAGGCCTTTGTTCATCCAAAGGCGCAGATAGGCGACAATGTGGAAATAATGCCCTTCGCCTATATAGAGGAAGACGTGGTGATTGGCGACGGTTGCACCATCTATCCCTTCGTGAGCATCATGAACGGCACGCGCATGGGTAAGAACAACAAGGTGCACCAGGGAGCCGTCATCAGCGCCATCCCCCAGGACTTTGAATATAAGGGCGGCAAGACGCTCACCGTCATCGGCAACGACAACATCTTCCGCGAGAACGTCATCGTGGCGCGCTCCAGCTATGAGGGAGAGCAGTATGCCACGCGTATCGGCCACCGTAACTTCTTCATGGAGGGTGTGCATATCTCCCACGATAATGTCATAGGCTACGACAACGTCTTCGGCTATGGCTCGAAGCTTGCCGGCAACGTCGTGGTGGAGGATGATGTCATCCTCTCCACCAACGTCGTGGTCAACGCCAACGTACGCATAGGACGCACCTCCATGCTCGGTGCCGACACCTTCATCTCCAAGGACGTGCCGCCGTATATCATCGCCGCCAACGACCCTGTGGAGTTCCAGGGCGTCAACCAGTTCTCCATGTCGAAGCTCGGCAAGGACGAGAAGACCATCGCTCATATCGCCAACGCCTACCGCCTCGTCTTCAACGGACAGAACGACATCCTCGACGTATGCCGTCAGATCAAGATGCAGATCCCCGAGGGAAAGGAAATCAACAACATCATCTCCTTCCTCTCGTCATCCAAGCTGGGTCTGATAACGAAGATCTAAGACATAACAATATCTTTGCACTTTTTGATTCATTAAGGGTGAGTTGTTGTGAAACAATCCACCCTTGTTTTTCTTTGCTGGCAACGAAAAATTATTCCTGTTATTCCAATTTCTTTCAATTCTTTATTCTTGTTTCTCAAGTGCGCCCTGAAAGGGCAAAAGCTTATAGCCCAGGGCAGCGCCCTGGGTTTTTATGTGATGTGTAGTTGCGCCCTGTAAGGGCAAA
>CAJOOC010000116.1 GCA_905236165.1 uncultured Prevotella sp.
AACAGCATGGCCGGCATCAGTGCGATGACCACCATGCTCATGATGCGCTTCGAGTCGATGGCGTCGTGAATGTGCACCCCGCTGGCCTTCGCCGTGTCATTGGGCACGTAGAGGAACGTCTCGAAGCCGTCGAACAGCGAGCGGAAGGCATGTAGCTTGCCACCCTCCTCGAAGTTCGGCTTTATCTTGTTCAAATAATTCCTTAATGCTTTCATAGTCCTTATGCGTTTTCTTTGCGTAATATGTTAAGACCTTCACGGACAATGCGTTGCAGTTCGAGCTTTGAGGAGTCCACGAACTCGGCCAGGGCGAAGTCCTCGGGAGCCACCTCGTAGATGCCGAGCTGCTCCTGCCGGTCTATGTCGCCCGTTATGATGGACTTGATGAGGTATTCGCCGTAGATGTCCATAGGCAGCACCTTGTCATACTCGCCGCTCATGATGATGTGGCGCTCACCGCCCTTTACACGGGCATCCAAGGCATACTCCTTCTTGCCCATGAGCCAGGAGAAGTAGCTGCGGTTCACGGAGAACTGCTTCAGGCGCGGCAATATCCAGCCGAGCATCTCGTCGGCATCATCGCCCTCAGGGATAACGGTAATCTCCGACGAGTGTGCTCCGAGGAATCCTTCCTTCGTAGTCTTGCGGCCCGTCAGCACGTTGCCGTTGATGATGCGCACGCTGTGGTCGGCGTCATAGCTGTTGGAGAGCAGCGTCTGCAGCTCCTGTCCTACGAGCATGTCCACGTAGCAGGGCTTCTTCACCTCGCTACCGCAGAGGGCCACAGTACGGGTAAGGTTCACCTTGCCGGTATTGAACAGACGGCCGATGAAGAGCACCACCGTAGGGTCGCCGATGGTCCACACCACCTCGCCCTTGTTCACGGGATTGACATTGTTCACCTGCACACCCACGTTACCTGCCGGACAGGGACCGTCGAAGATGTTCAGCTCCACGAACTTATCGGCGCCGAGCTTCTGCAGCTCTGCCTGGAAGTCGGGCTGGATGCCAAGTCCCAGATAGGTCTTTGCAATCTTTGACAGCGCCTGCAGGCCGGTGACGAAGTCCTGCTCCTGCCCTTTCACCTCGTAGTCGAAGCTGGCAGCCAGGGGCTTGTCTCTCAATGCCGACACAAAGATTGCCTTAGGCTTGCTCTCAGGGTCGGTAGAGATAGCATAAGGCAACTGATTGATATAACCAAAGATACCAGCTTCAAGCAGAACGTCGATAACGGCTTTCCCGTCCATCTTCGACGGGTCTTTCTTGCCGAAGTCGGCATACTGCTGTTCGGCATCGGCGTCCACACGTATGCAGAGCACCTTGCGCCGTTCGCCGCGCTCCACTGCCGTCACACGTCCGCTGACGGGAGAGGCAAAGCGCACTTCCGGATGCAGCTTGTTCACAAACAAGGCATCGCCAGCCCGAACGGTATCGCCTTCGCGGACGACAACTTTCGGAATGACACCTTCGAAATCGTCGGGCACCAGCGCATAGTGACCGTTGCTCTTCAGTGTCAGCTTCGTCTCAGCAGCCTTACCTTGAAGGTTAATGTCCAAGCCTTTACGTAGCTTAATTACATTTGACATAATTTTATTAAAGTTTTACAATTCACAATTTGGGTGCAAAGATACTCATTTTCTATGTTTCACAGAAAAACTAATTGCAAATATTTTCTAATTCTTTGATGTAAAATAAGGTAAAGTGAAAAAAAGAGCGTACTTTTGCAACGTGAAACAAAATATGCACGTTGTCAGGAAACTTCTCCTGACACTCTTTTTAGCTTTAACAGTGGTAGTCCGTCCGTCGCTGGCTCAGGATGTCAGCCGCATGGACAGTGTCGAGATAGGGCTTGTCACCTGTGCGCCCCATGAAGAAATCTACAGCCTCTATGGCCATACTGCCCTGCGCTATCACGACCTGCGTACAGGCGAAGACCTGATTTTCAACTATGGCATCTTCCGCCCCAACAGCAAGTTGTTCATCTGGCACTTCATCATGGGCCATACCGACTACGAGTTGGCAGTCTCGCCCACGCAGGCCTTTCTGAACTATTACGAGAAGTGGGGCAGTCAGGTGACGGAGCAGGTGCTGCAGCTCACCAACGAAGAGAAACTGCTCATCTTCAATGCTTTGCGTGAGAACTACCTGCCCGAGAACCGCGTCTACCGCTACAACATTTTCTTCGACAACTGTGCCACTCGTCCGCGTGACATTGTAGCGAGCCACCTCTCGGGCCCTATTGAGTATGCTCCCCGCGAGGGGTTCTCGCCCTCTTTCCGCGAGATGGTAGGCGACTGCACCTACGGCCATGACTGGGCCACCTTTGGCAATGACATCCTGCTGGGTGTGCGTGCCGACCTGCCCACCACACAAGCCGAACAGCAGTTCCTGCCCGTCAACCTGAGCTATGATTTCGACCGTGCTTTCGTGGTCAGGCAGGGACAGCGCGAACCGCTGGTGAGTGAGCGACGCGAACTTGTGCCCCCAGGCCTTCAGATTATGGAGCCGGGCTTTCCCCTCTCGCCCTTTGCCTGTTCGCTCATCTTGCTCGCGCTGACAATGATGGTGTTCACCTACGAGCAGATGAAGAAAACCATTATCCGTTGGTTCGACGTCCTTCTGATGACAGCTATGGGCCTTGCAGGATGCATCCTCGCGCTGATGCTCTTCTCCGAGCACCCCGCCACCAGCACAAACCTTCAAGTGTTGCTGCTTAACCCCCTGCCACTCTTGTTCTTATGGCCCGTAGCGCGAGGCCGCAAGACTCGTTTCTTCGTCCTTCAGCTTATTCTCACCCTGCTCTTCCTCGTCGGAGGCCTGTGGCAGAGCTATGCCGAAGGAATGTACGTCTTAGCCTTCTGCGTCCTGACACGTGTATTCCGCCACCTGACAGCCAGTCGGTATAATATCAAAGTTTGAACGTCTCGAGGGCGAATTACATGGTTACTTTCTCAACGTTAACTTGTTCGTGGAGAAAGAGTTGAGCCTGCTGGCTAAAGTTTTCCGGATTCTCGGTAGTAAGGTACTTCACGGTGCCGCCTTTGGAGCATTGCAGGTCGATGTCGGGGTGGCGCAGCAGGTATTGTTTTAGCGAGTCGGCCACATACTCACCCTGGGGAACGATACGGACGCCAGTGGGCATATACTTCAGAATCTTGGGCATGAGCAGGGGATAGTGGGTACAGCCCAGTATGACAGCATCTATCTGCGGGTCGAGACGCATGAGCTGGTCGATGCGTTTCTTCACGAAATAGTCGGCGCCGGGCGAGTCGGCCTCATTATTCTCCACCAGCGGCACCCACAACGGACAGGCCACGCCGGTGACCTCAATATCGGGGTGCAGCTTGCGTATCTCCAGATTGTAGCTCTCGCTCTTGATGGTGCCCTCGGTGGCCAGCACGCCCACGTGGCGCGATGTCGTGAGGCTTCCGATGACCTCTGCCGTAGGCCGGATGATGCCCAGCACACGATGCGGAGCATCATCGCTCCGCTGCTCTAACTGCGGCAGGTCACGCTGCTGGATGGTGCGCAGGGCCTTTGCCGACGCGGTGTTACAGGCCAGGATGATGAGCGGGCAGCCCATGTCGAAAAGCTTTGCCACAGCCTGGCGCGTGAACTCATAGAC
Source organism: uncultured Prevotella sp. (assembly GCA_905236165.1). Classification (GTDB taxonomy): domain Bacteria; phylum Bacteroidota; class Bacteroidia; order Bacteroidales; family Bacteroidaceae; genus Prevotella. The sequence goes on from CAJOOC010000116.1 coordinate 3,625, forward strand.
CACGTCGAAGCTTCGCGGGCCATAGGGTGCACGGGCATTATCGCCCAAATACAGGTAGTCGTATTCAGGGAGCAGCTGGCGGATGCCGTGCAGGATGGTCAGACCACCGTAGCCGCTGTCGAAGATTCCAATGGGATGGTTCACTTTCTTAAGAGTTTAGACACTTCCTCCTGCAGGTCAACGCCCATGTCGGGGTCGATGAAGGGGCAGGCCCGCGAGTCGGTGTTCACCACAAGTGCAAGGTCTTTCTCCTTTGCCACCTTGGCAATAGCCTCGGCGAGCTTCTGATGGAGCGGAGCCATAGCCTCTTCTTCGGCTTTCTCCAGGTCTTTCAGGCCCTGCCGCTTGAAATCCAGATTCTGCTGAAGCAGCTGTTGCAGCTCGGTCTGTCGTTTCAGCAGAATAGTACGTGGGAAGTCCTTTTGCCCTTCGAGGAAGGCTTCATACTTCTGGTTGAACTCATCCTCCACACGCTTCAGCTCCGTCTCGTATGCCTGGCGAAGCTCTTTCTGTCTGGCCTGTACGAGTGCGTAATCGGGCATGTCCTTCAGCGCCTGGTCATAACTCAGAAAGCCTATCTGCAGCAGTTGCGTGATGAGCGGAGCCTCGTCGGTAGCTACAGGCTCCTGCGCCGACGCTGGGCAAAAAGACAAGAGACAAAGGATTAATGACAAAAAGGTTATCTGCTTCATAATTCTTCTTACATTATACGGTTTGCAAAGTTAAGCAAAACCTATGAAATATTATCCTGCAAAGAACATTTTTTGAGAAATATTAGGATATGCAAAACAAAAAAATGTAACGCGGAGAAAGAACGGCTTTTTCTGGTAGAATAAACGGCTTTTTCCCATAGAAAGAACGGCTTATTCTCATAGAAAGAACGGCTTATTCTTTGGGAGTGCCTTTTGACAGCTCCTCAGCAATGTATTTTGGAGTATAGCCGAGAGGGCTGCGGGCTACTTCCTGAGGGGTGCCGGTGGTGAGAACAGTTCCTCCGCGTCGTCCGCCCTCAGGACCCATGTCGATGATGTAGTCGGCCTGAAGGATGACGTCCATGTTGTGCTCTATGACAATGACGGTATTGCCTTTGTCAACGAGTTTGCGGAGCACCTGCATGAGTATGCGGATATCCTCGAAATGGAGTCCTGTGGTAGGCTCATCGAGAATGTAGAGTGTGCGGCCAGTATCGCGCTTGGAGAGCTCGGCAGCAAGCTTGACGCGCTGGCTCTCGCCTCCGCTGAGCGTTGTGGAGGGCTGCCCAAGCTTGATGTAGCCTAAGCCCACGTCCTGGATGGTCTTAATCTTTCGGAGGATATCGGGCTGGTTCTCGAAGAACTCTACAGCCTGGTTGATGGTCATGTCGAGCACGTCGGCGATGCTCTTGCCCTTGTAGCGCACCTCGAGTGTCTCACGGTTATAGCGCTTACCGTGACACTCTTCGCAGGGCACTTGTATGTCGGGCAGGAAGTTCATCTCGATGGTCTTATAGCCGTTGCCGCCACAGGTCTCGCAGCGCCCGCCACGAACGTTAAAGGAGAAACGCCCGGGCTTGTAGCCACGTATGCGGGCTTCAGGCAGACCCACGAAGAGGGTGCGGATATCGGCAAAGACACCGGTGTAGGTAGCGGGATTGGAGCGCGGGGTTCGTCCTATGGGGCTCTGGTCTACGTCCACCACCTTGTCTATCAGCTCCAGTCCTTCGATGCTGTCGTAGGGCATAGGACGCTTCAGCGAGTGGTAGAAATGCTGTGAGAGGATGGGCTGTAGCGTCTCGTTGACAAGCGTGGACTTACCGCTGCCGCTGACGCCTGTCACCACGATGAGACGACCCAGGGGGAAGGAGACATCGATATGCTTGAGGTTGTTGCCGGAGCAGCCCCTTATTATTAATGAAGAATGATGAATGATGAATGAAGAATTTGCTGCCGCCGTCCCATCAGGTGAGGATGTGGCGGTAGCAAATTCTTCATTCATCATTCTTAATTCTTCATTCCCCTTTAGGTACTTCGCCGTCAGCGTGTCTGCCTTCATCAGCTGTTCGGGAGTGCCTTGGAACACAACTTCCCCACCCTTTCGCCCGGCACGTGGGCCGATGTCGATGATGTAGTCTGCGGCAAGCATCATGTCACGGTCATGCTCAACCACGATAACGGTATTACCCAGGTCACGCAGTTCCTTGAGCGAGTGGATGAGGCGCTCGTTGTCACGCTGGTGAAGGCCTATGCTGGGCTCATCGAGGATATAGAGCACGTTGACGAGCTGTGAGCCTATCTGCGTGGCAAGACGTATGCGCTGGCTCTCACCACCCGAGAGACTTGCGGAGCGACGGTTCAGGGAGAGATAGTCGAGGCCTACATCAAGCAAGAAAGAGAGACGCGTACGAATCTCCTTGAGAATCTCCTTAGCAATAAGGTATTCAGCCCCCACCAACTTTCCATTTATACTATCCAGCCACTCCTTCAGCTCTCCCAGGTCCATGTCACAGAGCTCGGCAATGTTCTTGTCGGCAATCCTGTAGGACAGAGCCTCGCGGTTAAGGCGCTTGCCGTGACACTCGGGGCACTCACACTCAGCCATGAACTGCTCTGCCCATTTCTGAGCGGAGGCACTCTCGTCGGTGGTAAGTGTGTCGCGGAGGTACTTGACGATGCCCTCGAAGCTGACGAAATAGTCGGAGGTGGTGTGCACCAGGTCTTTGTCTATGCGGACATCGCCCAGCGCTCCGTAGAGCACCTCGTTCATGGCATCTTCGGACAGCTGGCTGATAGGCGTGGAGAGGTCACAGTCGTACTTCTTCAGCAGGGCGTCAATCTGCCAGAATATCATCTGGTTCTTGTACTTGCCCAGTGGCACGATGCCTCCTTCACGGATGTTCTTGCTGCGGTCAGGGATGATTTTGTTGATGTCTATCTCGCTTACCACGCCCAGTCCTTTGCATCGCGGACAGGCTCCCTGCGGTGAGTTAAACGAGAAGTTGTTGGGCGCCGGGTCGCTGTAGCTGATGCCCGACGTAGGACACATCAGGCGCTTGGAGAAATACTTCACCTGTCCGCTGTCCTTGTCGAGTATCATGATGAGCCCGTCACCATGCTTCATAGCCAACTGGACGGTATGCTTCAGACGCTCATCTCCACCTCCCTTGGAAGGGTCTGCGGGCAGGCTCAGCTTGTCGATGACCACCTCGATGTTATGGTTCTTGTATCGGTCAACCTTCATGCCCTGCCTTATCTCCAAGATGTCACCATCTACCCGGACATGGAGGAATCCCTTGCGGCGCACAGACTCGAAGAGCTCACGATAGTGTCCCTTACGAGAGCGCACGAGGGATGCCAGGATGTAAATCTTGTGTCCGGCATAATCGTGTTGTATCATATCGATGACACGCTCCTCGGTGTACTTCACCATCGGCTCGCCAGTCATATAACTGTAAGCACGTCCGGCACGGGCAAAGAGCAGACGCATGTAGTCGTATATCTCCGTTGTGGTGCCCACGGTGGAGCGCGGGTTGCGGTTGGTGGTCTTCTGCTCAATGCTGATGACGGGCGAGAGCCCCGTAATCTTGTCCACATCAGGGCGCTCCAGCCCTCCGAGGAAGTTACGGGCGTATGCCGAGAAGGTCTCAATATAACGGCGCTGACCTTCGGCAAAGATAGTGTCGAAGGCCAGTGATGATTTTCCAGAACCGCTCAGTCCGGTGATGACGGTAAGGGAGTGACGTGGTATCTCCACGTCGATATTTTTCAAGTTATGAACACGGGCGCCATAGACGCAAATCTTATCTGGCATGGCTTCAATAAATCATTCCTCAGAGGGTTCTTCCGAGCCGCCGGTGCTGTTCCTGTCACGGGTTCCACGCAGCAGGTTCACGTCCTTGCGAATGTCGTAGACCACGCCGTCGGCACCCTTGGCATTTACCACGACGAAATAGGTGCCCTCCTTCACGGGATGCCCCTTGTGGGTGCCGTCCCAGTAGCCACCAACATCGTGCCACTCGTAGAGCTTCTGCCCCCAGCGGCTGAAGATGTAGGCATGGAAGTCAATGATGCTCCTCCAGTGGTCTGTGCTCTCAGGCTCGTTGACGCCCTTGGCACCATATTTATCGTTGATGCCGTCGCCATTGGGAGAGAACGAGTTGGGGAACTCCAGCTTGCTCGAAGGGATGGTAATGACAATCATCGTAGAGTCGAGCAGCGTCTCCTGCTGGTTGAGGTAGGTCTTGAGCACGATGTTAAACGTTCCCGACTCGGTGAAGGTGTACTGCGTGTTCTCCTCATAGCGCACGAAGAGTTCCGTCTTGCCTTCGGTAACCGACTCCTTGTAGAAGTGCCACTCGTAGGTGGGCGTTACCTCGTCCATATCCTCAGGGTTGGCACGGAAAGTAACGTCGAGCGGAGCCTCGCCCTTCTCTATGCTGCGGGTTTCCACCTCATCGCCATCCTCATTGATGTAGTAAGCCTGAGGGTCAACCTTCTGGGCGTAGGAAATGATAAACGATAAGTGATAAGTGATAAGTATAGCTACCACATACCTCATCTGCCGAAGAACAGACTTTGATAATGATTGAAATCTAACCATACTTCTCACTTATCACTCATCACTTCTCGCTTCTCTTATTTCGCGTAAGCCACCGAGCGAGTCTCGCGGATGACGGTAATCTTCACCTGTCCGGGATAGGTCATCTCAGTCTGAATCTTCGAAGCAATCTGTCCGCTGAGTGCCTCCGTCTCGGCATCGTCCATCTTGTCGGCACCGACGATGACACGCAGCTCACGTCCGGCCTGAATGGCGTAGGTCTTGGTAACACCGGGATAGCTCATGGCGATTGCTTCCAGGTCGTTCAGACGCTTGATGTATGCCTCGACAATCTCACGGCGTGCACCGGGACGGGCACCGCTGATTGCGTCGCACACCTGTACGATGGGAGCCAGCAGCGTCTGCATCTCCATCTCGTCGTGGTGGGCACCGATGGCATTACAGATATCAGGCTTCTCCTTGTACATCTCGGCAATCTTGGCACCGTAGAGTGCGTGCGGGTCGTCGGTGTTCTCATCGGGCACCTTACCAATGTCGTGGAGCAGTCCGGCACGCTTAGCCTTCTTCGGGTTCAGACCCAGTTCGGCAGCCATGATACCACAGAGGTTTGCTGTCTCACGGGCATGCATCAGCAGGTTCTGTCCGTAGGAAGAGCGGTACTTCATCTTACCGATGATGCGGATGAGCTCGGGGTGCAGACCATGTATGCCCAGGTCGATAGCGGTACGCTTACCTGTCTCAATGATCTCGTTGTCGAGTTGTTTCTTTACCTTTGCCACCACTTCCTCAATACGTGCGGGATGGATACGTCC
>CAJOOC010000117.1 GCA_905236165.1 uncultured Prevotella sp.
ATGACCAAATATTCAAGTGAAAAATTGCTCCCACGCCCCCGTGGCTCCTGCGGTCATCATCACCAGGAGCAGGAGCGTGCGCAGCAGATGGCCGTAGACGGCATGATGCATGCGTGTTGTAAACATAGTGTCTCTCCTCTCGTTATTCCGTTTCATATCGTTGTGTTTCATATCGTGTGTCATATTTTTCTTCGTTAAATGTTTTTATACGGTATCACTCAAAAAAGCCAAAGGGGTAACCACGACGTACTCCTCACGAACCGTGAAATACTCCAGAATGACGTTAGTGTCTAAGAAAACTTTCATATTCCGAATTTTTCGAACATAGCCTCCTCGTGTAACTCCTCCCAGGAAAAGTTCCCCTTCGGCCGTCCCAATATGCCGCCCATCTTGAAGAAAGCGTCGGAATCATCTTTCAATGAATCAAGCCGCTCAACAAGTTTCAGCGTCTCTGCTTCATCTATTCTAACATTCAACGTACACATATTCTGTTTCTTAATTTCTGTAACGTTTTCACGCGCATACGCGCATAAATCCTTGCAAAAATACTAGTTTTTCCCGAAACGGCCAAACTTTTAACACAAAATAAGGCTTAATGAATCTTCTATCGACATTATTAAGCCGTTTTTCGCCCCTTCAAACCGTTCAAATGAACTCGCAGTTTAGGACGGATGTAACCAATGCTTAGGACGGTTGTAACCAATGCATAGGACGGATATAACCAATAGTTAGGACGGTTGTAAAAAATAATAATTTTAGTTTATTATATTCGCTGCCTATCGCTCTGTTAGACAGCAGGTTACACGAAAGTGTATATAGTGTAATCGAGTGTCATATATAATTCGATTAATTCGCTGTTGTATTTTGTTAATTCCTTGCGGATATATTTGGTTCGTATCGAATAATTGCCTATCGTTTGCAAAGAGAATTCCCACCGTGTCCCTGACGTGAGTCAAACCGGTAGGTATAGTATTTATACAGGTTTTAGTTCATTAAGACCGTCTGATATATTGTGCAGTACAAGCTGCCTAGTATTCAACTCTGAAATAAACTCCATAACAAGACGGTTAGTCTCGTTGTCCTCAATATCAAGTTGTTGGGATGGGCCGCGCTTAGGATAGATGTCAAGAAGAGCAACAACTGGTATTTTCTTCATTACCAAGTAAATCAAACGATAACCGTCTGCCTTGGATTGTCTCTGCTTTCTGTCTTGCACTCTCAGTTTAATTACCACTGCATCATTATTTATCAGAATCATGTCCCTGTTTTGTCTGATTTGCTCTATTGTGGCATCCTTGAAAGCCTGGCAAATCTCGTTCGTGACACCAGCATAGACGCCCCGTTTCACCTTAAGCAGTGCAGCCAGTCGCTTTCTGAACGATGTGATGCTTACAAACTGTATCATAGTTACTTTGGCAGTTTTGAGAAATCAAGACTATTCAGCATGGCCATTGTCTTTTGAAGATCCTTGTTCTTGGGCGCATCAACCCGAAAAGCCTTGATGTCGTGGTCGAGTTCTTCAAGGTCTGCAATTTGCTGGCGCATCCTGTCGTTATATGGTTTTAGTTCCTTGCGAATAAGGCTTTCTTGCCTCAAGTCTCTCAGTGTACTGATGAGAACCTTCAATTCTGGTCCGAACATGCGATAGTCCTCCTCAGAGATGGTAGGGAAGTCGTCATGTAGGCGGTCACTCAGTTTGTCCACCTCATTAAGCAGACGTGTCAACTCACCACGTTTCTCCACGAACATGGGGGATGCTATTCTCATCCTGCGATCGAAAGATCTCCTTCCGAGACGTCCAATATGTCTTGATATTATTTGAGTCTCACACATACTATATAATATTTTTACTCTTTTGCAAAATTGCAACTATTCTATGAAACGGCCAAATATTCATGCGAAAATCTGTCCCCACGCCCCCGTGGCACCCAGAGTCATCATCCTCCCGTTATTCCGTTTCATATCGTTATGTTTCATATCGTGTGTAATATTATCGTTTTCTTTGAGACTATTATTTTGCTAATCTGGCAACTGTGTTCATATCCTTCCCAATGGCAGAGGAAATGTCCTCCATTGTTTTTCCTGCATCTAACAGCATCTTGATGGTAGTCCGTAAAATAGAATCTTGCTCGCTGAGCTGAGCTTTCTGCTCGCTGAGCTGAGCTTTCTGCTCACTGAGCTGAGCTTTCTGCTCTGCTATATGCCGGTCTCTTATGAGTATTTCAGTATCGCGCTTTTCGATGGCACTGAAATATTCCTCCTCAACATTCATCTTATGGCGCATGTCGGCATCGGCTGCTGCCATCGTCAGACGATGAAGAATATGCTCCATGTCGGCATCTCTTTCATAAACACTGTCGTCGATACTCAAGATGCGGTTGTCATTTATGTCCCGACGAGACTGATCGAAAATGCTCAATACCATATCGAGACGGTTGTTGATATGTCCGCGCAGACGAGGTATCTGCACAATGATGCTGTTGTGCGTTAGACTGTCTATGAAAGAGTTTGGCAGTCCTTTTGTCACCACGTTGCCATCGTAGTCGAGCGATTGATGATTAACATAAAGTACGGGCTCTTCAATGTCGCCTACTTTATGGCCAAGGATATACACCGCCACCATCGGCAAAGCAGCACCATCGGCCTGCATGTTTTTGGGGTTTGAATAATGAACACCCAGATACTGACGAAAGCGCAATGTCTCAGTCTCAAGCCACGTTTTCTGTAGTTCAATCAGAATAAGCTTCTTGTTACCTTCTGCATCACGAATTGTAGCGCCAAAGTCAATGCGGAATATCGACAGGTTGTCGTGAGTGTCGTCGCTGTATTCATGAGGACGCACTTCTACGGCTAACACCTCAACCTTGAGCAGGGCAGACAGGATGGTGCGAGCAATGCGCTCATCCTCCATCATGTACTTAAATACGATATCGTAAATTGGATTGGCTACCTTCATATATACTATAAACTCTATGTATTAGAACTGCAAAGTTATTTATTATTTCTGAAACGGCCAAATATTCATGCGAAAATCTGTCCCCCATTCCCGAGCTTCGCTCGCCTGCCCGCAGCCTTTCGGGGATGGTGGCTGTGCACCATCTCCGAAGGGGGGGAAGCAGACTACCTCACTGCCAGCTTGCGGATGTAGTGGCCGTCGACGGACTGGACGATGTATACTCCGCTGAAGTGGATTGGAGTCTCTACGGCCTCGCCTGGCATCAGCGTGAACTGTGCCATGGTCTGTCCGGCGGCGTTCACTATGCGCACGTCTGCCTTTGTCTGCAGCGTCGAGCTGACGATAATCTTGTGGCGTCCCGGGCGTGCGCTGAGGGTGCCGGGCTGCTGCGTGGTCGGCGTCCTCTGCGAGTCTTCGTTCTGCGAGAAGACAATGCTGCGCGTCTGGCGCGACGGTGCCGATGCTGTGGCATTGAAGTACGGACGGAAGGCACTGACGGTGACATCGGCGCCTGAAGAAGGAATCACGTCGTAGCTGTCGCCATCATTGTCGAGCGTGTATATGCCGGCATTAGCCTTTGCTTCAAACGTCTCGTTCAGGTAGCTGGGTTTGAAGGTGTAGCCGTTGTGAGTTGTGACCTCATCCGTAGTCTTCTTGATCTCGTTGTCGCTCACGCCGATGGTTGTTGCTCCGGGCTTAGATGCGAAGGTGATGGTCTGCTGTTTGAGCTTGGTGGGGATAGTGCTCATAGCCGTTATGGCCTCGAAGCTGCCGCTGAGGTCGAACTCGTAGTAACGCTCTCCGGGGAATCCGATGATGTAAGGCGTGGCGGCTGCGAGACGCGGATAGTTTGCGTACTCGTGTGGATGCTTGTAGTAGTCGCGGTTGTCATCGCCTTCCTGATAGTCATCCTCATTCTTGTCGTCGTATTCGTGGTGCGAATAGTAGTAGTCCCAGAGGAAGGTGTTGGTGTAGTCCTTCGGTTCATAGGAGCTGAGGGCAGTGGGATACTCGAACTTGGCTTTATAGACATTTCCATCGGTAGAGCCTCCCTCCTTGAACTCCCTCAGCCAGTACTCGTGTCCGAGCTTCGAGTAGGTGCCGTTGCGGCTATTGTTGCTTTCGCTGTAGAAGTGGGTTATCTCGCCCTTTTGGTCGGTGGTGACAATCTCGGCCTGGAATGGCAGGCTGACGGCATCCCATCCGGCATTGGTCAGATATGTGCCATTATTGTCCTTCAGTTTGCCCACATAGTTCTCTGGCTTGCGCTGGTACCACATTCGTTTTTCAGCGGCGAAGTAGTAGCCGATGGGCGCGTTGAAGTCCTGCTTGTCCACGAGGGCGTGGTCTACGACGGCCATGAAGTTGTCGACACCCTGCTTCTGCACCCAGTGTCCGCGTATGTTGTCGGCATAGATGTCGCGCTCTGCCACGGTGTGGTAGCGGAAGGTGTTGGAGTATGTGCTGTTGGCCGGTGCCGTCTCTGTCTCCACGTATTCCTCGTGCGGAAGTTTGGTAGCCACCACGCCGTCGGTCTGCATGGCAGCAGACGTATTGGTCATGGTATAGACGAGCAGGTTGCGCGTCAGGTCGGCATTATAGAAGTCCTGCAGACCTCCGTCGTCGAGCAGTGGCGGATAGAACGCTCCACTCTCGATGTTGCTGTAAGGAGTAGTCTTGACGAAACCGCTCTGATAGCCGCTGCTGACGTCGCCGTTGCTGCCGGTGAAGTCGATGGCCGTCATGTCCTTGTATGCCACGATGCTGGCGTCGCCCTTCTCCGACTTAGCGAATACGGCGTATGGGTTGAAGTGTGCCACTCCCATCTGCTTCGAGCGGAAGTATGCCGGTGCACG
>CAJOOC010000118.1 GCA_905236165.1 uncultured Prevotella sp.
AGGACGGATCAAAAAGATTCAAGTAAACTATCACTAAAAAGTGAATTGAACGGTTCGTTTCTAATACCCAACATATATACATTAATAAATATACATGCTGCTTCTTGTACTACTTCTTCTGTCTATGTAAGCGTTTCAAAGAACTCTAAATGATGACTTTCGTCCTATTTTTGAGCGAAAGCGGATGCAAAGGTACGGAGTTTTTTCTTAACTTCCAAATGTTTTTGCATTTTTTTTCATTATGGAATAAAGATTTTCGGAATACTTTACAAATCATGTCTTTAAGTTGTATTATTTCATAAGTTTTACGCTTAAATTCTGAACTTTTCGATGTTTCGGTTTTGTTTCGGTTTTGATTTCCAACATATAATAAATAATGTGAAAACGTTGGTGATATAAAAAAAAAGGTTTATCTTTGCCCTCAGTTTAATTATTACTAATAATCTTAAATCACGAATTATGGAAAATAAAGAACTAATTGCCCAGTGCGAGGCACGGGCCAAGGAATGGCTTTCTCCGGCCTTTGACGAGGAGACACGTAACGCTGTACAGGCCATGCTCGACAATCCTGACAAGACAGACCTCATTGATGCTTTCTACCAGAACCTGGAGTTCGGTACGGGTGGTCTGCGTGGCATTATGGGTGCTGGCACCAATCGTATGAACAAGTACATTGTGGGCATGGCTACTCAGGGCTTTGCCAACTACATCAACAAGGCATTCCCCGGCAAGCAATGCTCTGTGGTGGTAGGTCACGACTGCCGCAATAACGGACGTATGTATGCCGAGACCGTGGCAGATATCTTCTCTGCCAACGGTATCAAAGTCTACCTCTTTGAGAGCCTCCGCCCCACTCCAGAGATTTCATTCGCTATCCGTCAGCTGGGCTGCCAAGCCGGTGTTAATGTAACCGCCAGTCACAACCCCAAAGAGTATAATGGCTACAAGGCTTATTGGGACGACGGTGCACAGGTTCTGGCCCCGCATGACAAAGGAATCATTGACGAGGTGAACAAGGTTACCATCCACGACGTGAAGTTCGAGGGTAACAAGGAACTCATCGACATCATTGGCGGTGAGATGGACTGGGACTACATCCAGGCTGTTAAGGAGGCTATGGTAGACCAAGACGTCATTCTTCGCCAGAAAGACCTTAACATCGTCTATTCTGCTATGCACGGAACAGGCCGTGTAATTGTTCCTATGGCCCTGCGTTCATGGGGTTTCCAGAATATCCACGTAGTACCTGAGCAGATGGTCATCGACGGCAACTTCCCCACTGTCGTCAGTCCTAATCCCGAGAACCCCGAAGCTATGACCTTAGGTATGAAGCTTGGTACACGCCTCAATGCCGACCTGGTGATTGCTTCTGACCCCGATGCCGACCGTCTTGCTATCGTCTGCCGCAACGCTAAGGGTGAATGGGAAATCCTGAACGGTAACCAGACCTGTATGATGTTCTGCTGGTACATCATAGCCAACAAGAAGAAACTCGGCCAGCTGAAGGGCAACGAGTTCCTTGTGAAGACCATCGTAACTACCGAGGTCATTGCTGAGATTGCCAAGAAGAACGGCGTGGAGTACAAAGACTGCTACACGGGCTTCAAGTGGATTGCCAACGAGATTCGCGTCAATGAGGGTGTGAAGAAGTACATTGGCGGTGGTGAGGAGTCATTCGGATTCCTGCCGTTCGACAAGGTGCGCGATAAGGATTCACCAGCCTCCATCTGCCTTATCTGCGAGATTGCAGCCTGGGCCAAGGATAACGGCATGACACTCTATGACCTGTTGATGAAGATTTATGCTGAGTATGGCTTCTCACGTGAGGTGACTATCAACGTGGTTCGTCCGGGTAAGACAGGTGCCGACGAGATTAAACAGATGATGACTGACTTCCGTTCTAACCCGCCGAAAGATTTAGGTGGTTCAAAGATTGTCTTCTCTAAAGACTTCAAGTCGCTGGAAGGCAAGAAAGCTGACGGCAGCGTAGAGAAGCTTGACATGCCTGACACGAGCAATGTGCTCCAGTGGTTCTGCGATGATGGTACGAAGGTCAGCGTTCGTCCCAGCGGTACTGAGCCGAAGATTAAGTTCTACACCGAGGTAAAGGATGCTTCTTTCAAGAACGCTGCCGACTACGAGCGTTGCATGAAAACTGCCGAAGTGAAGATTGAGGCAATTAAGAAGAGCCTGAACCTGTAAACCATTATTTCAGTTCCAGTTCACTTTTCAGACGAATAATTTCGTCGCGATACTGAGCCGCCTGCAGGAAATCCAACTGCTTGGCGGCTTCTTTCATGCGTCGTGTAGTCTCCTCAATGAGCTTCTCCATCTGTGGGCGGGTCATGTGCTCTATGATAGGATCAGCAGCGATTCCGACAGGTTGAGAAGTAGAAGAGGTGTAGGCGTTAAGCTCAATTAAGTCTGGCCTGTCTTCATGTCCTAACGCACTCTGCTTCAGGTTCTTTACAATCTGCGTCGGGGTGATGCCGTGCTCCTCATTGTATTTAAGCTGCTTCATGCGACGGCGGTTTGTCTCGTCGATGGTCTCCTGCATAGAACGGGTGATGGTGTCGGCATACATGATGACACGTCCGTTCACGTTACGGGCAGCACGACCAGCTGTCTGCACCAGGGAGCGGCGACTGCGGAGGAAGCCCTCCTTGTCGGCATCAAGAATGGCCACAAGAGAGACCTCTGGCAGGTCAAGACCTTCGCGCAGGAGGTTCACACCCACAAGGACATCATAAGCCCCACTACGCAGGTCGTCAAGTATCTTCACACGTTCAAGGGTGGCCACGTCGCTGTGTATGTAGGCAGTCTTTACGCCGTGGTTCAGCAGGTATTCAGACAATTCCTCGGCCATGCGCTTTGTAAGTGTGGTGACAAGGACGCGCTCACCACGTTCAGTACGCTGATGTATCTCGTCCAGTAAGTCATCAATCTCATTTTCGCATGGGCGAACTTCTATCTCAGGGTCAAGCAAACCGGTAGGCCTGATGACCTGCTCCACCACAATACCCTCGGCCTCTTGCAGTTCAAAGTCTGCGGGTGTGGCCGAGACATAGATGCGCTGTCCGGTGTTCTGCTGGAACTCGTCGAAGGTAAGCGGACGGTTGTCGAAAGCTGCCGGAAGGCGGAAACCATACTCCACAAGGTTTGTCTTACGGGCCCTGTCGCCACCATACATGCCTCCTATCTGCGGCACAGAGACATGACTCTCGTCGATGAAGAGCAGAAAGTCTTTGGGAAAGAAGTCAAGCAGACAATAAGGCCGCTCGCCTGCCTGTCGCCCGTCAAAGTAGCGGGAATAGTTCTCAATGCCTGAACAATGTCCCAGTTCCTTGATCATCTCCATGTCATACTCCACACGTTCCTTGATGCGTTGAGCCTTAATGGGGTCGCCAAGTTCGTTGAAGAAGTCCACCTGCTTGACCAGGTCGTCCTGAATCATGCGGATGGCTCTTTGCGTCTGTTCCTCGGTGGTCATGAAGAGGTTGGCAGGGTAAATCTTGTAGTCGGCATAGCTTCCCAGCCGTTGCAGCGTCACAGGGTCAAGTTCCTCTATGCTGTCTATCTCATCATCCCAAAACGTGATGCGCAGGATGATGTCATTATAGGCCATGTAGACATCCACCGTATCGCCCTTCACACGGAAGTTTCCGCGTTCAAGTGCCAGGTCATTGCGCACATAGAGTGACTGTACCAGCTTGCGGAGCAGGGCGTTGCGGTCCATCTTCTTACCTTGCACCACCTCAATGACGTTCTCCGAAAGGGCATTGGGACTGCCCATACCATAGATGCACGATACAGAAGACACCACCACCACGTCACGACGCCCGGAAAGCAGGCTGCTTACTGCAGAAAGGCGCAGACGGTCTATCTCTTCGTTGATGGCCAGGTCTTTCTCTATGTATTTGTCAATAGAGGGCAGATAAGCCTCGGGCTGGTAGTAATCGTAGTAGGAGACGTAATACTCAACAGCATTCTCGGGGAAGAAACCGCGCATCTCACTATAGAGCTGGGCTGCCAGCGTCTTGTTGTGTGAGAGGATAAGCGTCGGACGGTTCACGTTGGCAATGACATTTGCCATAGTGAACGTCTTACCAGAACCTGTAACACCAAGCAGCACCTGAGCACGGTCACCACGCTCCACACCAGCAGTCAGTTCGCGGATAGCCTCTGGCTGGTCGCCTGTAGGCTGGTACTTTGATGTCAGGTGGAAATTCAACTCTTTTTGCTTCCTTTATTTAACCCCGGAGAAAGAACGGCTTTTTCTAATAGAATAAACGGCTTTTTCTCATAGAAAGAACGGCTTTTTCTCATAGAAAAGATAGTCTTTTCTCCAACCCTTACATATAGCCCAGCCAACGGAGTATGTCGTTGAGGTTGGCCAGCACCATGAGGAGGATGACAAAACCAAAGCCAATGTACTCTGCACGTACCATGAACTCGTCGGAGGGTTTGCGGCCTGTAATCATCTCATAGAGCAGGAAGAGCACATGTCCACCGTCGAGCGCCGGAATGGGCAGGATATTCATGAAGGCCAGGATGATAGAGAGCAGGGCCGTCATCATCCAGAAGCGATACCAGTCCCACGTGTCGGGGAAGAGGCTTCCTATGGTTCCGAAGCCACCGAGCGACTTAGCGCCGTCGGCGGTGAAGACATACTTCAGGTCGTTGACGTAGCTGGCCAGCACATCCCACCCGTAGACTGCTCCTGCGGGAAGGCTCTCCAGGAAGCCATATTCAACGGTCATGGGCTTATAGGGATATTCAGGTGCAAAGCCCAGCTTCAGGTCGGCGGTAAGTGTGGTGGCAATAGTGTCACGGAGTCCGTCACGCTCATAGACCACCGACACACGTCGCAACTTCATACTGTCGGCTGGCATCTCGTTGATGCGGTCGCCAATGGCAGCAAGCTGGTCAGTAAACTGTCCGAAGGATGACACCTCATGACCATTGATAGCCACCATAAGGTCGCCCTTACGCAGACCGGCCAACTCGGCAGGTGTGCCGGGCAGCACCGTATCAATCACAGCTGGCATACGTACACGGGCAAAGGGCGGTGTGCTCTTGAGCATATCGAGCAGGTTCAGGTCTTCGGCCTGGTGGATGACGGTCTCCACGCCGCCACGCATCACGTGAATATCGTGAGGCTCAGAAATGGTGCGGAGCACATCGACATCATACTTCTTGAAAGGTCCTTCCTCCGTGCCCAGGAGTATATCGCCATCCTGGAATCCCAGTCGGCGGGCCTGTTCGTTAAATTCCATTCCATAGGTCATCTGCTGCGTGGGCACGTAGCTCTCTCCCCAGGTGTAGAGCACCATCGCATAGATGAACAGGGCGAGGAGGAAGTTCACGAGCACGCCACCCACCATGATGAGCAGTCGCTGCCACGTGGGCTTTACACGGAACTCCCAGGGATGAGTCTCCTCTGAAAGGGTTTGGTTGGTCTCGTCTATCATGCCGTCGATAGCACAATAGCCGCCAAGAGGCAGCCAACCAAGACCATACTCCGTTCCCACATATTCCTTCTCTTGGACGGTTTTCGTCTTGCCCTTGTCGTCTTTCTGGGTAACCTCCTTAGTGGGCACCACTTCGGGTTTCATCTTGAACAGACGACGAACCCATGTATCGTAGGTACTGGCAATGTGGAACTTGGGGTTGAAGAAGAGGTAGAACTTGTTCACGCGTACTCCGAAGAGCTTGGCGAAGAAGAAATGGCCCAGCTCATGAAGCAACACGAGCAAGCTGATGGCCATGAAGAACTGTAGGGTCTTAATGAGAAATACTTCCATTTGTATCTTTGCCCCCTAAGTTAGGGGGTTAGGGGTCTGAACAAGCGTCATATCAGACCTGAGTTATTATTTGTTTATTTATAGGAGCCTGCGCTTGTTCAGACCCCCAACCTCCTAACTTAGAGGGCGAGTAATGAAGCTGCAATCTGCCGGGCCTCGCGGTCAGTATTGATATAGTCGTCGTAGGTGGGTTGCTTGATGAACGTTACGCGCTGCATGGTCTCGGCGATAATATCGGCCATCTGGAGGAAGCGGCAGCGGTCTTCGAGGAAGGCGCGGTTCACCACTTCGTTGGCAGCGTTGACGATGCAGGCCATGTTGCCGCCCTTGTCAAGGGCTTCGTAGGCCAGTTGCAGGCAGGGGAACTTCTGCATGTCGGGACGGAAGAAGTCCAGATGCTGGGCGGTGAAGAGGTCGAGGCGCTGTCCGCTCAACGGCAGACGCTGCGGGTAGGAGAAGGCATACTGAATGGGCAGTCGCATGTCGGGCACACCCAACTGAGCCTTCACCGAGCCATCCATGAACTGCACGGCCGAGTGAACGATGCTCTGCGGATGCACATAGACCTCTATCTGCGAGGGCTTTACGCCGAAGAGCCACTTGGCCTCGATGACCTCGAAGCCCTTGTTCATCATCGTGGCGGAGTCGATGGTTATCTTTGCGCCCATGTCCCACGTGGGATGGCGCAGGGCGTCGGCCTTGGTCACGGTGGCAATCTCGTCGAGCGTCTTGGTGCGGAAGGGACCTCCCGAGGCGGTGAGCAGAATCTTGTCGACAGCATTGCCGCCTTCGCCCACGAGGCTTTGGAAGATGGCCGAGTGCTCGCTGTCCACGGGCAGAATGGCGACGTGGTTCTCCATAATCAGTCGGCAAATCAGTTCGCCAGCTACAACGAGGGTCTCCTTGTTGGCCAGGCAGATGGACTTTCTTGCCTTGATGGCATGGATGGTGGGCGAGAGTCCTGCAAAGCCCACCATAGCGGTGAGCACCATATCGATAGGGCCTGCCTCCACAATGTCGTCGAGCGCCTTTGCACCCGCATAGACCTTCACGTCGGGCAGGTCGGTCATCAGCGCCTTCAGCTCGTCATAACGGGCCTCATTGGCAATGACCACTGCTGCCGGATTGTATTTGTGAGCCTGCTCTGCCAGCAGTTCCACACGGTTGTTGGCCGTCAGGCAGTAGACCTCATACAGGTCGCTGTGCTCGCTGATGACCTCCAGAGCCTGCGTGCCGATGCTGCCCGTAGAGCCCAGAATGGCTATCTGTCGTTTCTGTTTCGACATATTTATTTACGATTTACAAATTTACTATTTACAATTTGGGCTGCAAAAGTACAAAATAATTACGACATAGCCGCCGTTTTCGCATTTTTTAATGCTTACCTTCAGCGGTATGGATAATATAAGGCAAAAAATCAAATTGATTGGCAGCAATCAGGCCAGCACCACCTCCGCAGGTACTCCAAGAACCTTATAAAGGCTGCGGGCAATGTCGAAACTCAAAGAACGACGCCCATGCAGCAAATCGCTGAAGGTCGTGGCACTGATGCCTATCAAGCGGGCGGCGTCCTTCTGCTTCAGTCCTTTCTCTTTCACTTGGAAAAGGATGGCGTCGACAAGCAGCGTGCTCATCTGTCCAGGCAGCGGATGGTAGGCCCGGCCATACTCGTCGAGTGCCTCACTCAGCATAGTAAACTCGCTCTTTTCTACCTCATTAAGCAATTCCATATCGCCCAGCTCTGTTCCTTTCCGTATGAGCTGTTCTGCACGAGCCTCATACTCTTTATACTGCTTTTCGCTCCTTATCGTCATAGTCCTAAATGTTTTTTATATCCTTAATCTTGTCGTACTCGCTATGTGTTCCTATGAATCGGATGGCCGCGGTGCCTGCAAAAAAGACAACTAGCACTATCTTCCGATAGTTATTCCCTCGGATATTGAACACATATCGGTTATTTCCCACATAGTCGGCCGACGGGAAGTCTTGCTTCAGGTCTGCATGGTGTTTCCATTCAGCATTCGCCACGATTGCACTCCACCTCTCTAAAGCCTCTCGTGCATCAGGATGATTACGTTCAAATACCTCTATCTTCTCAGGAAACAATATCTTCATATTGGTTTCTGCTTCATTCCAGAATTGCGTTGCAAAAGTAATTAATTATTTTGAAACCACCAAGAAAACGACCAAAAATCTTCACAAATATGTGAACTTTGTATGATTTCAAATATAGGGTCTCGGAGAAAAGACTATCTTTTCTCATAGAAAGAACGGCTTTTTCTCATAGAAAGAACGGCTTTTTCTCATAGAAAGAACGGCTTTTTCTAGGAGAAAGAACGGCTTATTCTCGATGGGTTTGAGCCGTCCATAGTCTGAGGCTGATTTTGGGAGGGTATGATTTCGCTGAAGGAAAGAGGCTTTTCGTAGAGATTATTTGCTACACATAATTATTATTAGTACCTTTGCAGCGGTTAATTTGACGTTATATATGGGAAAACTCTACACGAAAGGCAACAACATATTTTTCCGGGACAGCCGCAAAGAGACCTATCTCTACTTGGTGCTGTGGCTGCTGCTGTTTCTGACGCCGGTGCTCAGCATCTACCTGCGATTATCGCACATGCCCACGGGAACTGCCTTCCCCTGGGACGAGCTGCTGATGATATGGCGGCAGTATGCCATCTTCCTGGCTATGTTCCTGGTGCATAATTTCCTGCTGGCGCCACTGCTGGTGTACCGTCAACGGCGCACGCTCTATTTTTCGTCGCTGGCTGTACTGCTGGGGCTCTTCATGGTGTTGCAATGCAGTAACCGGCCTGACGGACCTATGAGACATCATGCGCCTGATGACCGCCACGTTGTCTTTGCCGAGCGTCCCCCGCATGAACCCGATGGACTGGAACGCCCTGCCCCACCCGACTTCCACGATAACGGAAGGCCTCACCCACGCGATGGCAGGCAACGACCGCCAGTTATTTTCGGCGAGCATGAGGTGGTGGCCATCATCATCTTCATCCTTATGCTTGGCATGAACCTGGGCGTGAAGCTCTACTTCCGGCAGCGCAAGGACCAGGAGCGCATGTTGCAGCTGGAGCACGACAACCTGGAGCAACAGCTGGAGTATCTGAAGTACCAGATCAACCCTCACTTCCTGATGAACACGCTGAACAACATCCATGCGCTGGTGGACATCGACCCGGAACAGGCCAAGGAGACCATCGTGGAACTGTCGAAGATTATGCGCTTTGTGCTCTATGAGGGCAGCAAGCAGAAGGTGCCCCTGCGTCAGGAGCTGATGTTCCTTGAGAACTACATCGAGCTGATGAAGATGCGCTTTACCGACCAGGTGACTATCACCGTCAATATGCCCGATATGATTCCTGACCGTGAGATTCCCCCGCTGCTGCTCATCACCTTTGTGGAGAATGCCTTCAAGCACGGCGTGAGCTATCAGCAGCAGTCGTTCGTCGCCATCGACATCAGCATTACTGAGGGTGATGATAGTTTCCTGCATTTCAAATGCATGAACAGCAAGAAGGCCAAGGCCGACGGAACGGCCAGTCCTGCTGAGCACGGCGTAGGCCTGCAGAACGCCCGCCGCCGTATGGACCTGCTCTATGGCGACCGCTACACGCTTGACATCAACGATGCCGACAACAGTTACACCGTAATACTTAAGCTACCATTATGATTAAAGTTCTTGCCATCGACGACGAACCGCTGGCCCTGCGCCAGCTCACCACCTATATCAGCAAGGTGCCCTTCCTGGAGCTTGCCGGACAATGTCAGAGTGCCCTCCAGGCCCGTGAAATCATGGAGCGGGAGGTCATCGACGCCATCTTCTGCGACATCAACATGCCCGACCTCTCAGGCATGGACTTCGTGCGCCAGCTGGCTGCTCCGCCACTCATCGTCTTCACCACAGCCTACTCAGAATATGCCATCGAAGGCTATAAGGTGAACGCCGTAGACTACCTGCTGAAGCCCTTCGGCATGAACGACTTCCTGCGGGCTGCCATGAAGGTGCAGGAGCAATACAACCTGCGCCATCAGAACACCCCCGCCGCTCAGCAGAGCAGTCCCGTAGACCAGAGCGACGGCACCATCTTCGTCAAGACCGACTACCGCGTGGTGCGCATCTCGATTGCCGACATACGCTATGTGGAGGGCATGAGCGAGTATCTGAAGATTCACCTCGAAGGGCAGAAACCTGTCATCACCCTGCTCTCGATGAA
>CAJOOC010000119.1 GCA_905236165.1 uncultured Prevotella sp.
ACTACATTCTCCGCGAAGGAATGCCCGTTGGAACCATCCAGGGATTCAAGAGCGCAGGTTTCTATACGGTTGACGACTTCAACGTAGAGAATGGCGTATGGACGCTGAAACCAGGTATTCCCGACACAAAGGATATCGTGAACTATTCAGCTGTAGCTAATGCTACATACACCCGTCCAGACGGACAGAACGCTATCCCTGGTATGGTTAAGTTCGAAGACGTCAATAGTGATGGCGTCATCGACAATGGTGATGTTACTGACCTTGGCAGCGCTATTGCCAAGCACACTGGTGGTTTCAACATCACCGCAAACTACAAGGGTATTGACTTCGCTGCGGGCTTTGCTTATCAGATTGGCGGTAAAGTGTACAACGCCAATGCTATGCACACCATGATGGGTAACAAGGATACCAGCTTTGGCTGGAACCGTCTCCATTACATTAAAGACTGCTGGAAGATGTATGATGTTGATGCTACCGGACAGATTGTTGCCGTAACAGATCCTGTAGCTCTGGCTAATCTCAACGCTGGTGCCAAGTATGCTCTCCCATACAATGAGTATGGTATAATCAATTCTGAATTTATCGAGGATGCATCTTATCTGCGTATGAATACGCTGACTATCGGCTACACCATTCCTAAGCAGCTGACAAAGAAAATCGGCATCAGCAACCTGCGTGTTTACTTCACCGGTGGTAACCTCTTCTGCATCTCTGGCTACAGCGGTATGGATCCTGACGTGAACACGAAACCTACCGGTAAGGATGGCTATCAGACTCCAAACTACGACTGGGACTCTTATCCACGCTCCAAAACTTATACTTTTGGACTTAATGTAACATTCTAATATAACAACGAACACGATATGAAAAAGATATTATATTATGGACTTTGTCTGTCTGGCCTCCTGGCTATGACATCGTGCGGTGATTTCCTTGAGACGTCAACGCCGTCAGAAACAGACGCCAACTTTGTGTTCTCCAATAGCGAGACATCTCGAGCTGCCCTTGATGGCGCATATGAGTCATGGAGAGCAGCAGCAAACTCCCAAGTTTTCGGTGCCGGCCTGTTCTATGCAGCCGATCTCGCAGGTTCTGACATTGAGCGTCACCCTGAGAACTTCAGTAACCAGCCTGGCCGCCACTGGCCTGAGTGCTTCTATCAGAATGGCACCTATGCTGGCAGCTACGGTCTGTTAAGTTATCAGAAAGAGACTGGAGCTTATTCTAACTTGTATGAGATCATCAGCAAGGCTAATCAGGTTATCAAGTATGTTTCTGCAATAGATAATTTCGACCAGATTTTAGCAGCTAAGGTTCCAAGCACCCAAGGACAGATTTATGGTGAGGCTATTGCCCTGAAAGCTGTAGCTTACCGTGAGTTAATCAAGAACTATGGTGACGTTCCATACCTGAGTGGTAAAGAAACAGACAATTCAGGTCTGTGTGGACGTGACTCTATCTATGATATCATCTTAGAGGAACTGCAGGCTGTAGCACCCAACATGTATCGTGTGGGGTCTATTCCTGGTGTAACAGGTAAGAACTACATGTCACGCACTTTCGTAGAAGGTCTGATTGGCCGTATGGCTTTAGAAGCTGGTGGATATCAGACTCGTCGTGGCGACATCAAGCGCGTTGACGGTAAGGGAAATGCTCTGACCTTCGAGAATATCGGTACAGAGAACAATGGTGCAACTTATGGACGTCGTTCAGACTGGCAGACCTACTACCAGTTAGCCAAGACCTATTTCAAGGCAGTTATCGACAATCCTGGAACAGCTACGCTTGTGACCAAAGACCCACGTTCTGCAGGTAATGGTCGCACTTTCGGCAACCCCTATCAGTACTTCTTTGAGCAGATGCATCAAGGTGATGAATTCTTTGCCGACGAGAGCATCTACGAGTATGTAATGACTCAGGCCAGCCATAGCAACGAGCGTCCTTACTCAAATGGTCGTCCCAGCACTGGTGGCAACAATAACTATCCTTGTAAGGCCTATGGCCAATGCCGCATCAATCCTGCATTCTACTATGGAATGTTCGATCCTGCCGACCTTCGCCGTGACGTTAGCTGTGTGGTTACAGGTAGCGCTGGTGCTACAGGAACAGAGACCATCCTTCCTTTCAAGCCCGGTTCACAGGCCAAAGGTGGTGGTATTTCTCTGAACAAGTGGGATGAAAACCGCCAGAAGACTCCTTATGTCACCAAGCAGCGTCAGTCAGGTATCAATGGTCCGTACATGCGTATGGCTGAAATGTATCTCGGCTATGCTGAGGCATGTGCAGCATTAGGAGATGCCGCAGAAGCTAAGGCCTATCTGACCATTATTCGTGACCGTGCGTTCGGTGGCACCGGCAAGGGTAATGTTGATGCATTCATTGCCAAGGAAGGTTCATTACTTGAAGCGATTATCGACGAGCGTGGCTTCGAATATGCTGGTGAGGGAGACCGTCGCTGGACGTTGATCCGTACCGGTCTGGTTGGCAAGAAGATCATGGCCATGAAGGAACTGACCAAGAAGATGATTGACGGTCTGGAGAAGGATGGCTACTATCAGTTTGAGAATGGCAACGTTATTTCTAATTATCTCTGGACTAAGATGGTTGATGCCAAGTCACTAAAGGGACACCGTCTGACCGCCCAGTGCATGGACGAAAGCGATCCTATTCTCTTCCCAGGTTGGCGTGGTGTCAATGACGACTGGTCTCAGTTTGGCCTTGACTATAAGGGCAACACCCTGACCAACCTGGCCATCAAGGGTCTGTTCACTCCTCTGACAGCTGATGAGATTGCTGCTCTGGAAGCTGACGGATACAAGAAGACCGACTGGGCTATCGACATCGTTAACAACAGAGACGAGTACGACAAGTATCTCTTCTACGACTACGATGGACAAAAGGCTCCTATCTACCTCTGGCCATTCACTCCTAACATTTGTGCTAATGGTGGATTCACCAACGGCTACGGATTCAAGAGCGCCGAATAATCCCTACCACATATAGAACAATAGCGGAGAGCGTAATGCCCTCCGCTATTTTTTTTGTAACTTACAATTTTGAGCGAATGCGACCATCAATCAAACTATTTTGTGATGCCGGTACACATCATAGCAGTACTATTCATTATGGCGGATAGCGAGACTGCGGCGGCGTAAAGCGTTGATTATCAGAAAGAATACGCCAACTTCCCGCAAGACAGAGGCTTCAGCAAGAGTTAGATGGCACCCAAGTACCCAAGTACCCAAATTGGTATTTGGGCCATACTTCAGCTGTAGATCTTCTTCAGGGCCTGGGGCAGGAAGCGGATGATGTCGGTTGCTATGAGGCTCTCCATTCCCAGTTCCTCAGCGGCGAGGTCGCCAGCCAGGCCATGTACGTACATGCCGAGTGCGGCAGCCGTCTTGCGGTCATAGTCACGGGCCAGCAGACCAGTTATGATACCCGTCAACACGTCGCCGCTGCCTGCCGTAGCCATACCCGCATTGCCTGTGGAGTTGTATATCAGCTCACCGTCATGACAGCACATGGCGCTGCGATGTCCCTTTAGCAATACATACCCCTTAACGTCCATAGCAAAAGCCATAGCCCTTGTAACATCGTCGGCAGGGAAAGCAATGGTTTCCTTTCCCGTTCCAGTTCCCGTTCCAGTTCCCGTTCCAGTTCTCGTTCCCGTTCCCGTTAACGTTCCCTTTCCCTCCTCCAACCTCTCAAACTCCTTCTTATGCGGGGTGAAGATAAGGCCTTGGGGCAGCTTCTCCAGTTCGAATGCTTTTGCCAGAATGTTTATGGCATCAGCATCCACCACCGTTGGTATCTCTGTCTGCCTTAACGTTTCCATAACCATTCCGACTGCCTCGGGCTTCTGACCCAGGCCGGGGCCTATTCCCAAGGCGTCATATCCACCGAGGCTCACGTCTGCGCCCCCGTCATAATGGGTCACGATGGCCTCCGGCACGCTGATTTGCAGTATGTCGTTATTACGTGCGGCGGTACATACGGTGCACTTTCCCACCCCGCTTCTCAGGCATGCCCTCGTTGCAAGCACGGCAGCACCGGCCATACCGTGCGAACCGGCCACAAGCAGAGCATGCCCCATCGTGCCCTTATGAGCATCAACAGGACGCTGCACCACCAGCCCCCGGCAACGCTGCAGGGTGAGTTCACTGACCTTCATCTCTACGGGAGGCACACACCAAAGTCCCGACATAAAATCCTGTATTGCCATATCTCTGAAACTGTTATTCTCGTATTGCCGTTTGACAAAATAGCTATTCGTGTGCAAAGTTAATCATTTCCCCGCAAAACAGCAAAAGATTTGAAAAAGAAAAGATGAATTAATGTGGGTTTCGGACGTAGAGAAGACTACAGGGGCAGCGGCCAACAGTCCTGTAGCAGGAAAGTCCAGAAACATGGAAACTTTTGACTTTTATCATGCTCTACAACGCGATATTTTCCAGAAACTTCTCCTTCGCCCCGAAATTCGCGCAAATTTGAATGTTACGTAACTCACTGATAATCAGCAGAAGGACTTCCGCAAGGACTGTCATAGAGGCTCGAAAACGGTGTAATCGACGGTCGATTACCTTGTAAAAGACCGTCCATCGGGCGGTAAAAGACCGTCTTTTACCCACCAATAGACCAACTTTCACCTCCCGGAAGGGCAACTTTTTCAAATCTGGCGACCGTTTCTGCCGTTTTTCAGGACTTTTTCTTCTCTAAAAGCAAGAAAACTCTGGAAAAAATCCGGATAAGAACGAAGCCTTACCCAGTCCCTCACAAAAAGGATGCCCCCACCCCGATGCTAACAAAGGGATGGGAGGGAGGTTGTTCAATGTTCTGCAATGTTTCTTATCTGGACCCGCCTTATCTTGCCACTTATTGTCTTAGGCAGTTCTTTAACGAATTCAATAATACGTGGATACTTATATGGGGCGGTCTCTCGCTTCACGTGCTCTTGCAGCTCTGCGACAAGAGCATCTGAAACTTTATTCTCATATTCTTCTGTAAGCACAATGGTAGCCTTGATTATCTGGCCACGTATCTCATCAGGAGCAGCTGTGATGGCGCATTCTGCCACGGATGGGTGGGTCATGAGTGCAGACTCAACCTCAAAAGGTCCTACACGATAGCCCGAGGTCTTAATGACATCGTCAATGCGAGAGACAAACCATATATAGCCATCGTGATCGTAATATACCACATCGCCAGTATGGTATAGCCCGTCAACGATGCGCTTCTCTGTCATCTCGTCATTGCGATAGTAGCCCTTGAAGAGGCCGAGGGGTTTACCCTTGTCCACCTTAATTACAAGTTCGCCGTGTTCCATAGGTGCGACATGCCTTCCTTGTTCGTCAACCACATCAATGTCATACTGGGGATTAGGCATGCCCATAGAACCTGGATTAGGTTTTATCCAAGGGTAGGTGCCTACCACCATGGTGGTCTCTGTCTGTCCGTAGGCCTCATATATGGTAATGCCTGTCTTGCGTGTAAATTCGTCGAAAACGCTGGGATGGAGTGCCTCTCCTGCTGTGGTACACCATTTGAGAGAGGACAGATTATATGAACCTATATCCTCCCGTATAAGAAAGCGGTAAATGGTGGGGGGCGCACAGAAGGATGAAATCCTGTAGTCCTGCAAAATCTTCAGTAGCACTTTAGGATGAAAACGCCCTTCAAAATCATATACAAAGACAGTGGCCCCAGCTAACATCTGGCCATAGAACTTACCCCATGCAGCCTTGCCCCAGCCGGTATCGGCAAGGGTAAGGTGGAGAGAATCCTCATTCAGGTTGTGCCAGTATTTCGCAGTAATGACATGTGCAAGCGGATAGGAATAGTCGTGCATAACCATCTTAGGTTCACCCGTAGTGCCGCTGGTGAAATAGAGCAGGAAATTATCCGTCACCTTGTTGCGCTTGGGCCTTACGAAAGGCGGTGCCTCATGTAGGCCGCGCCAGAAGTCATAGAAGCCGTTAGGCACTATCGGGCCTATTGATATGCAATGGCGCAACATGGGAGAGAAGCGGCGTGCCTTCTGCACGTGTCCCAGAACGAGAGGATCGCCGCACGACACGATGCCGCTGATGCCTGCCATGTGGCAACGATACATGATGTCTTTCTCCGTGAGCATGTGTGTGGCAGGGATTGCAACGGCGCCTATCTTGTGAAGGGCAACCATAGAGAACCACCATTCCTGGCGGCGTTTCAGGATAAGCATCACACGGTCACCCTTCTCTATGCCTATCTCCTGAAAGAAGGAGGCACATTGGTCCGTGATATTCTTGAACGCACGATAGGTGATGTGGTGCTCTTCGCCCTTGTCGTTCACCCAAAGGATTGCGGTCTTTTCGGGCATTATCTCGGCCCACTCGTCTATCACGTCATAACCGAAGTTGAAGTCATCGGGCACGTTGACGCGATAGTTTGACATGAAATCTTCATAGGAACTTAAGTCCTGCTTGCTCGTATATTTGTCAAGTATGGGATTCATAAGCGAGTAGTATAAACCTATTGCTGCTCGAAGTCAAGCACTTTAGTTCTGAATTTTTCGTCTATTTCAACTGACTTGTTGGTGGTTGTATCCATCATCACCATCACGGTCTCGCAGTAACACTTCACCTCGTTGGTGCGCTTGTTGACGGCACGTTGAAGGAGTGTGAAGCTCTTATTACCTATTTTTATAATACTCGTGTCTATGACTATCTCGTCAGGAAACAGTACGGGAGAGATGAAGTTTGCCTCAATATGGACTATCACAGGAGCCATGCGGTCAAAGATGTCGGAACCAACGACATCGTGAAAGTAACATGTCTTACACATGTCAAAGAGTGAGAAATAGACGGAATTGTTTACGTGACCAAACCTGTCAACATCCGAGAATCTCAGCTGTGCAGGCATACGATGGCGAAATGTTTGTGCGTTGTAGTCCATTTTTTTATCGTTGTTGCATTTGGTTAATTGCGTGTGCAAAATTACTACCTATGTTCTATTTTACTCCAAAAATGGTTTCCATAAATTACCGAAACGTCGTTTTAAGCCACCTAACCGTAAGCGTTTTGCACACACCCGTTACGGTGTGTGCACCTTTTTTTCTTATTTACACTCACACACCCACTTACATGCTTTATTTACGGTCAATCTGCGTTAATCTTCTTGAAATTGCTTTGCTGTTAAAACTTTTTTTTGTAACTTTGCAGCCGAATTGCAAAGACGCTCATGGAGAGAAAGCAGATAAGACTGAAGGACAAGACATTTATCCTCACCATTACCGAGGAGCAGATACAGGCTGCTGTAGCAGATGTCGCAGCACAGTTGACACGCGACTACGCAGACAAGAACCCCGTCTTCGTGATCGTGTTGAACGGTGCTTTTATGTTTGCCGGCGACCTTCTGAGGCTGTTGAAATTCCCTTATCAGATAGCCTTCACCAAGCTTTCCAGCTATCAGGGCGTCTCATCTACGGGGCGCATCATAGAGCAGTTGCCCGTGCATGAGGACGTGACGGGCCGCCATTTGGTCATCATCGAAGACATAGTGGAGAGCGGTCACAGCATGCAATACCTTAAGGAGCGCCTTATGGAGCGCCAGCCGGCAAGCGTAGAGATATGCGCGTTGTCTTTCAAGCCCGAGAAATGCCTCGTCTCCGGACTGACGGTGAAGTATGTAGGCATGAAGTTGCCAGAAGCCTTCATAGTGGGCTACGGCCTCGACTATGACGAGCTGGGCAGGGAATATCGCGACATCTACGCCCTGGTGGCAGAACAATAGCCCCCACCCCGCCCTAAAGGGAAAGCCCCACCCCAACCCTCCCCAAGGGGAGGGAGAAGTAAGCAAGGAATAGAATTCAACGGATTGATAATCAGGATATAACAACCCACAAACAACTAAATAATGAAGAATATTGTAATATTCGGTGCCCCAGGTTCAGGCAAGGGCACGCAGAGCGATAAGATTATCGCAGAATTCGGTGTAGCACATATCTCTACCGGCGATGTGCTCCGTGCAGAGATTAAGGCCGGCAGCGATTTGGGACAGACCGCAGCGAAATATATCAACGACGGCAAGCTTGTCCCCGACAGCCTCATCATCAACATGCTCGCTCAGACGCTCGACAACCTGGGCAAGGCAATACCCGGAGTCATCTTCGACGGATTCCCCCGCACCATCGCTCAGGCCCAGGCCCTTGACAAGATGCTCGAGGAACGCGGCGAGAAGGTAAGCACCGTGATAGGCCTCGAGGTGGAGGATGCAGAGCTCATCCAGCGCATCATAGCCCGCGGCAAGACATCAGGCCGTGCTGACGACAACGAGGAGACAGCCAAGAAGCGCCTTGACACATACTATTCCCAGACCCTGCCCCTGAAAGACTTCTACGTGGCTCAGGGCAAGTACGCCAAAATCTTCGGCATGGGCAACATCGACGCCATCTATGCCGAGATAAGCAAGGCAATAAAGGCTGCGGAATAAAACCGAAAGAAATTAGGCTAATAAGAATAGAAAGAAATTGGAATAATAGGAATAATCAGGCTGGCGCGATTGGAACTCAGTCAACAAAATTATTCTTATTATTCCAATTTCTTTCAATATCCGTCAATTACTTTCCGCTATTGATTTCTTTCACCATCCGTCACTCCTTACATGGTGACGGTGAGGGAGTTGTGGCTTGAGATGAAGTCGAGCAGCTGCCTGTTGAGCTTCACTCCCGGCAGGCGTGAATGGAGGTGAAGGGGGCGTGAAGACCTCGTAGAATCACGGATGACGATGGAGAGCTGCAGCTTGCCAGGGTTGGCCTTTATCATTGTAGCCAGTTCGGCAAAGAGGCTGCTGTCATCCTTCTCGTCACCGTTACCATTAACGTCACCGTTCCAGTTATCGTCTTCGTTATCGTTATCGTTTTCGTTTTCGTTTTCGTTATCGTTTTCGTTTTCGTTATCCTCACGGGTGAACCGTGAGGCACCGTTATCGTTTTCGTTCTTCATCTTATCCATGTCAATGTAGATGGTGATGGTCTTTTCGGCATCCTCCTCAATCTTCGACAGGAAGTCTATCGACATGACATTGAGCGAATAGACTCCCGGCTGGTATGGGCGTTCCTGCGACTTCATCCTCAGGAAGATAGAGTTGCCTACGGCCAGCATATTCTGATAATTAGCCCAGTTTTCCTTGAAGAGCACAAACTCTCCCTGACCGTCAAAGTCCTCTATCGTCACCTTACCCATAGGGTCGCCCTTGCGCGTCAGCATCGGCCTGACATTGGTCACAATGCCGCCTACGGTGAGCACGTCGCGATGTGACAGCCCTTCGAGGTCGGCATCACTGCCTATCTCCGAGCATGTGGTATTGCACAGGCACTTCAGCACGGCACCATAGTCGTCCAGTGGATGTGCCGAGAGGTAGATACCTACGAGCTCACGTTCCTTGTTAAGACGTTCTATGGCACTCCACTCCTCTGCCTTGGGCGGCTTGGGCTTCGTTATCTCCACGGCATCAAAGTCGCCGAAGAGAGTATTGGTGGCCTCAGCCTTGGCCTGCTGGTACTGCTGGCCGTAGCGTTGTATGTAGCCCAGGAAGTTATCGTTCTGAATGGGCTCCACATACTGTTCGCGTTTGATGCCGAAGCAGTCGAGGGCACCAGCCATAGCCATGCACTCCAGCGCCTTCCTGTTCATGGCAGAGGTGGGCACACGCTCCATCAGGTCGTAGATATCACGGTAGGGGCCGTTCTTCTGGCGCTCCTCGATAATGGCGTTGGTAGCTGCCTCGCTCATGCCCTTGATGGCAGCAAGACCAAAGCGTATCTCACCGTTCTTATTCACACCGAAGTTGGCATACGACTCATTGACATCGGGGCCATAGACATGCAGCCCCAGAGCTTTGCATTCGTCCATGAGCTTCGTAATTTCCTTGATGTCGGAGCGGCGGCGCGTCAGAAGCGCGGCCATGAATTCGGCAGGATAGTGTGCCTTGAGGTAAGCCGTCTGGTAGGCCACCCATGAGTAGCATGCTGCATGCGACTTATTGAAGGCATAAGAGGCGAATTTCTCCCAGTCGGCCCATATCTTCTCAAGCACCTTCGGGTCGTGACCGTTCTTCACACCACCATCGATGAACTTGGGCTTCATGGCATCTACGATGTCCTTCTTCTTCTTACCCATAGCCTTTCTGAGCGCATCGCTCTCACCACGGGTGAAGTTAGCCAGCTGGCGAGAGAGCAGCATCACCTGCTCCTGATAGACCGTGATGCCATAAGTATCCTTCAGATACTTCTCCATGCACGGGATGTCATAGGTAATAGGCTCCTGGCCGTTCTTGCGCTTGATGAAAGAAGGGATATAGTCCATTGGGCCGGGACGATAGAGGGCATTCATGGCTATGAGGTCCTCAAAGACCGTTGGATGCAACTCACGCAGATATTTCTGCATGCCGGCACTCTCAAACTGGAACGTGCCGATAGTCTGTCCGCGCTGGTAGAGCTTGTATGTCAGCTCATCGTCGATGGGTATGCTCTCAAGGTCGATGTCTATACCTTGCGTCAGCTTCACATTCTTCACGGCCTCCTTCTGCTCAGAGAGGGTCTTCAGTCCAAGGAAGTCCATCTTTATCAGGCCAGTAGACTCAATAACATGTCCGTCATACTGTGTCACGGCAGTCTTCACATCGGGGAAGTCCGGATCGTCGGCAGTACTCACAGGCACATGGTCGCTTATAGGATCGCGGCAGATGATGAAGCCGCAGGCATGAATGCCGATATTTCGCACCGTACCCTCCAGCATCTTTGCATATTTGATGGTGTTGGCCTCCTGAATGTCAGTAGAGGCTTCGGCCTGGGCTATGGCAGGCACCGTCTTGATGACGTTGGCCAGATTCATCTTCAGACCGTTAGGCAAGCGGTCAGGGATAGCCTTGCAGAGCGCGTTAACCTTAGCCAACGGGTAGTTCTCCACACGTGCCACATCCTTGATGGCATTCTTCGTGGCCATAGTGCCATAAGTGATGATATGTGCACAGTTCTCATGTCCGTACTTGTCCATCACCCAGCGCAGCACCTTGCCGCGACCGTCATCATCGAAGTCGGTATCGATATCAGGCAGGGAGATACGGTCAGGGTTAAGGAAACGCTCGAACAGCAGGTCGTACTTCAAGGGGTCAAGCTTCGTGATGCCCAGGCAATAGGCCACCACGCTGCCCGCAGCGCTGCCACGTCCAGGTCCCACCCATACGCCGAGCTCCTCGCGGGCAGAATTGATGAAGTCCTGCACAATAAGGAAGTACCCCGGGAAGCCCATCGTCTTCATGATATGCAGCTCAAAGCGGATGCGGTCGTCAACCTCCTTGTCAATACCATGCTCCTCTGCCCATGCCGACAGCTCACGGGGCTGAAGAGCCTCAACAGTCTCTATCTTGCTATAGCCGCTGCCGTAGAGGCGTGATGCACCCTCATAGGCCAGCTTACCCAGGTAGTCAGCCTCGAACTTGATGCGATACAGTTTGTCGTAGCCGCCAATCTTCTTTATCTTCTTCTCACCATCCTCGGCGCTCATGGGGTTCTCGCCATTCTCGTCGGAGGTGAACTCCCTGAAGAGGTCAGCCTCGGAGAATTTCTCCCTCCAGTGCTCCTCCGTGCCGAAGCTGGCAGGGATGGGGAAGAAGGGCATGATAGGGTCGCTCTCCAGGTTGTAGGTCTCAACCTTGTCGAGTATCTCAAGGGTATTTTCCAACGCCTCAGGGATATCCGAGAATATCTCGTTCATCTCCTCCTGAGTCTTGAACCACTCCTGCTTCGTATAGAGCATACGGTCGGGATCATCAAGGTCCTTGCCCGTACCAAGACAGAGCAGATGGTCATGAGCCTCTGCCGTCTCCTCATCCACGAAGTGACAGTCATTCGTACACACCAGCTTAATGCCATATTCCCTGGCAAGCTCTATCAGCACCTTGTTAACACGCTGCTGCAGGGGGAACGTCTCGCGGTTGGCACGCTGGTTGGGGTCTTTCACCTCATGACGCTGCAACTCGAGATAGAAATCATCACCCCACAGATTCTTATGCCACTCCACGGCCTTGCGTACCTCATCCATATTGCCCTCAAGAATCTTCTTGGGTATCTCGCCGCCGATGCATGCAGAGCACACTATCAGGTCTTCGTGGAAACGCTCCAGGTCGGCATGATCCGTGCGGGGACGGTTATAGTAGCCGTCAACCCACGAACGGCTCACCAGCCGGATAAGGTTCTTATAGCCATTGAGATTCTTGGCAAGCACGATAAGGTGCCAGCCGCCACGGTCTATCTTAGGGTCGCTGCGCTCCGTCATACCACGACGAGCAACATACATCTCGCAGCCGAAGATGGGCTTGAAAGGCTCCTTGCCCTCCTTCTTCAGGTCTTTGTTAGCCTTGTTGACCTCATCAAAAAGGTCCTTCACTCCGAACATGTTGCCATGATCGGTGATAGCCATGCCCTTCATGCCGTTGGCTATGGCCTTCTTCACTAATGCGCCGACAGGGCTCTGACCGTCAAGCAGCGAATAATAAGTATGGGTGTGGAGATGTATAAATGGATGCATAGTGACTGCGAAGTTAATCATTTTCTCGCTATCAAGACGCAAAAGACGCAAAAAAAGAACCCGCAGAGTGATTTTAATCACTTTTTTTTTGCAGGGACAAAGAAAAATGACTACCTTTGCAGAAACATAGGATAATGTGTACCAACAGCGACGTCATTGTCGGCTAACCTATACACATTTCCCTCATAAAGCCAATGGGAAGACGCATCAAGAAACTAAAGAAAATACGCATTCACCGCGAAGGCACTGACACGCTCGTCTATAGTGCCATGATACTTATTGCCATAGGCATCGTATTATGGCGGTCTTTCGACACACATATTCCCTTCATCATCTTTGCCGTCATCTTCGGCATACTGTGGGGCATAGTGCTAAACTTCTTCCGCTGCCCTATCAGGCTGTTCGGAACGGACGATACGGAGAACCACGTGGTGGCTCCTGCCGACGGAAGGGTCGTAGTAATAGAAAAGGTGTTCGAAGACCATTACCTCAAGGAAGAGCGCATCATGGTGAGCATCTTCATGAGCCTCTTCAACGTGCACGCCAACTGGTTCCCCGTTGACGGCAAGGTAAAGCTTGTGGAGCACGTGGACGGCCATTTCCACAAAGCGTGGCTTCCCAAAGCAAGCGACGAAAACGAGATGACAAACATCGTCATCACCACACAGGTGGAGACCGACGAGAAGGATGAAAACGGGCAGCCCGTCATGAAAGACGTCGACATATTGTGCCGGCAAGTGGCAGGGGCTATGGCCCGCAGAATCGTCACCTACGCCAAAGAGGGCGAGAACTGCTACATCGACGAGCATCTGGGATTCATCAAGTTCGGATCGCGCGTAGACCTCTTCCTGCCACTCAACACCGACATCAAAGTGACGATGAAACAGTCAACGACAGGCAACCAGACCATCATCGGCATGCTTCATTAAAAGATTCCGCATGCTGCATCATAAGAACCGGCATGCTGCATTAAACAACCCCATACACCCGAACGCGTCAATTGAAAAAGCATATCCCCAACACCATAACCTGCTGCAACCTCGTCTGCGGTGCCATAGCAACGGTTCATGCCGTCACGGGAAACCTGCCGCTGGCATTGCTGTTCATCATTCTTGGCGCTGTATTCGATTTCTTCGACGGCATGTCGGCCAGACTTCTGGGCGTATCGTCGGAGATAGGCAAAGAACTTGACTCCCTTGCTGACGACGTCACCTTCGGAGTGGCACCGGCAAGCATGATTTTCTACGAGCTGCAGGTGGTGGACTATCCCCACATCAGCGATACGCACGCTATGCCTTATGCCCTGATACCATACCTGGCATTTATCGTGGCGGCGCTCAGCGCAGTACGACTGGCAAAATTCAACCTCGATATACGCCAGACAACAAGCTTCATAGGACTGCCCACACCTGCCAACGCTCTCTTCTGGGGCTCGCTGATTGTAGGCTTCGGACCAATACTGGAGAGATGGACGTGGTTCATGCCAATGATTGTAGTCGGGATATTCCTTTCATCATGGATTCTCGTTGCTGAGATACCGATGTTTGCGCTGAAATTCAAGCATTGGGGCCTAAAGGGCAACGAAATAAAATACGGTTTCATAGCTTTCTCGGCCATTACGCTTGTCGCAACCATTGTTGCAGGACTAAGCACCGGCCTTACTCACCTGTGCTATGCAGGCTTCTCTATCATCATCGTGGCATACGTCATCGTTAGTATCGCAACACAGAAATCATAAACCATGACCTCTGCCGACCAGACCTACATGCGCAAGGCTCTGCAGGAAGCAGAACAGGCCCGCAATGAGGGAGAGATACCCATCGGAGCCATTGTGGTGTGCCAGAACCGTATCATTGCCCGCACCCATAACCTTACCGAAACCCTTCACGACGTTACCGCCCATGCAGAGATGCAGGCCATCACCGCTGCTGCCAATGCCCTGGGAGGCAAATACCTCAATGACTGCACCATATACGTGACGGTAGAGCCATGTCCCATGTGTGCCGGAGCATTGGGATGGAGCCAGATAGGGCGAATAGTATACGGTGCGACAGACACGAAAAAAGGCTACCACTTGGTAGCCCCTAATGCGCTTCATCCGAAAACACAGGTTCTCGGTGGTATTCTTGAAGATGACTGCGCCGACATCATGAAAGAGTTCTTTCAGGCCAAACGCTAGCATCCTATAGAGACCTCATCTGTCCACTCGACAAACTACCCCCCATGAGTTTTCGCTATTTCCCTGTCAATGGCTTCATACTTGGAGTTCTGACTCTTGTATTCAGGTACTATCTCCTTCATCTTCTTGACAATCTTCATATTGTCATATTCCAGTGACAGGCAATACAGCTCCTCCTCATTAGCCACTGCCTGGAAATAGTCATAGCTGCGAACGGTGGCAACCCTGATTTTTGGATGAACGGTAGGCTTGCTGTGCTCAGCATCGCTCAACACCTCCTCATACAGTTTCTCACCCTCGCGCAGACCAGTGTACATTATATCTACATCCTTCGCGCCGGATAGGTTTATCATTCTGCGTGCCAGATCGGCTATGCGAACAGGCTGGCCCATGTCGAAGACAAATATCTCACCACCCTTGCCCATCGTGCCGGCCTCAAGCACCAGCTGACAGGCTTCAGAGATGAGCATGAAGAAACGTATGATGTCCGGATGAGTCACCGTTACAGGACCGCCATCAGCTATCTGCTTCTTGAAGAGAGGTATCACGGACCCATTGGAGCCCAGCACATTACCGAAGCGGGTGGTGATGAACTGCGTAGGCACCTGATCGGAGCCTTCCTTCTTGGCCTTCTCTTCCAGATAGGCGTTTAAGCTCTGGCAGTATATCTCACAGATACGCTTTGAGCAACCCATCACATTCGTCGGGTTCACAGCCTTGTCGGTGCTTATCATCACAAACTTGCGGGTGCCGTATCTCACAGCCAGTTCAGCCATCACGCGCGTACCATATATATTATTCTGCACAGCCATAGAAGGATTGTCCTCCATCATGGGCACATGCTTATAGGCAGCAGCATGGAAGACATATTCAGGCTTGTAAGAGCTGAATATCGTAGACATGTGGCTGGCATTATTGATGCTGCCTACTATTGTCTCGCAGTCTATATCGGGATACTTGCGCAACATGAAGAGGCGCACATCGTGCATGGGCGTCTCGGCCTGGTCTATCAGCACAAGCTTGGCAGGAGAGAAACGCGCCACCTGCTTCACCATCTCAAAGCCTATGCTGCCAGCAGCACCGGTGATGAGGATGCGCTTGCCCTGAAGCATCTCGCCGATAGCCTTCATGTCTATCTCTATCTTGTCGCGTGGCAGAAGATCCTCAATGTCTATCTCCTTCAGCTGTGTCTCTGCTGCCTTAGCATGGTTCAACTCTCTTGCATCGCTGACCACCATGATTTTAACGTTCGAGGCCAGCAACTTATCTATCAGACCCTTGCGGTTACGGAAATGGTCTATCTGAAGGGGAGAGATAAACAGAGCCTTCACATTCAGGTGTTTAATGAGCGGCATTAGGTCAGGGGCATCATCATACACCTTCAGCCCCATCACATACCTTGACTTCCTCATACCGCTGATGCTGATGAAACCTGCTAAGGTATACTCTGAACTGTGCAGCGTTCTCACCACGTTGGCAATGGAGATTGCACCGTCCATAGCACCGTATACCAGTGCCTTCTTCATACCATTGCCGTTGGAGAGTGACTCATACAGGGCCTTCACAAAGAGACGCAGCGCACATTGTCCGAGAAATGCCAGCAGGCCTGCCAGGAAGAGCACCTCCCACTGCATGGCATCTATAGGGGAAAACACCATGCGCACCGCTGCTATCGTGAATAGCGATATCAGCAAAGCCTTTCCAACCAGAATACAGTCCTTCACCGTAGAATAGCGGAGCAGCCCACGGTAAGTGTGACACAGATACATGCCCACCAGGAAGAATGGCATCATAACCAATACCTGCAGACCTATCCCCCAGAAATGGCTCACAAGGAATTGTGCACGCATTATGAGGTATGTAGAAACAATGAAAGACAGGTATATAATAAAACAATCAGCAAGCAAGACGCACCAGATGGGAAGCGCCTTCCTTGTCGTATACCATCGTATCCTGGATTTTATATATCTTTCCATGCTATTTCTGATTTGGCTGCAAAGTTACAATTAAGTTTTCATATTTGCAAGAAAATTGCAGTCCATTTCCACTTTTTTTCTTATTTCTTGGCATAATTTGTAGATGCTTTGAGGTGCGCAGTGGTTTTCACCACCGCGCATTCCTGTCATCGAGCCAGGAGAAATCCTCCACATGAGGCCCGCCGTGCCAATACTCAGTAAAGTCCTGCGAACAGGCGGGCATATTCTCGCCCTGGGCTTCACGGAAGAGCTGCTCCCTATCCTGCCGCGCCTTCTCCTCGCGCATGCCTCTTTCATATTCCTCCATCATATACTCCGGATAGTAGTCATACTTCTCTGCCCAGAGGTCTGAGTAATAAGTGCCGAAGCTCATTGCGGCATAATGCTCCCTGCGAACGTCCCACCAACCCTCTTCGGGACCAAACAAGGCGGCCCACAAACCGCTCCTACGCTGCGAGAGGAATTCACACTCGCTCTCAGAGAGCACGTCACGGATGCTCACCCACTTGTCGTTGAACCATTCGTAGCGCCAGTCATCCCAGTCTTTGTTTGAAATCTGACACTCGGTGAACTCCCACACCTTCAGTGCCCAGCGGAAATGCCCCGTCTCAGCGCAGAGGTCGCCTATTCGCATGCCTTTCAGATACTTACGCTTGCAACTTGCCGCACAGCGGATGGGGTGGATCTCCCTGTTTACGATTTCACGGAGCAAACGCGTTTCAAGATGGGTCACGACACCATTGGGCGTGCAACTGCACACCCTGTAACCAATTTTTCTTCTCATTACTAACGACTGATTTTTTGTGTAACAATATATAAAGAACCCTTGCACCACACCCTGAAGGGCTGATGCTGCGAGGCTTCCTCCGCAGAGCGAAGCCCACATTGTTACACTGCCTTAAAGCGGTCTTTTGACTATTGTCCGGTCATAATGAAGTCGTGTCGTTTCCCTTGGGAAGCTACCTTTTTTCGCGTTCTCGGTTTTGAAGGTTTCCTGAGGGCATTTATGCCCCTGATTGTTTTTGCGGTGCAAAATTACGAAGAAGTTTTGAAACCTACAATAGTATTATGCAGTTTTTTCTGCGAATTTTAATCATTCTATGCTCAACATGTTTGCATATTCAACAAAAAAGCGCTACCTTTGCACACAAATTTTTCAATTTACCCTAAACAACATAACAATTTAAACATCTTTTATGAACAACATTCCAAGTGTATTCTGGCTTGTGCCCGTGGCATCAATAGTGTCATTGGCGATGGCACTTTACTTCTACCTTCAGATGAAAGGTGAAGACGAGGGCACAGACCGCATGAAAGAGATTGCCGAGCATGTGCGCAAGGGTGCTATGGCCTATCTCAAGCAACAGTACAAAGTAGTAACGATTGTATTCATCGTCCTGGCGCTTATCTTCTCTGTTATGGCCTATGGCTTCCAGCTGCAGAACCCTTGGGTGCCATTTGCTTTCCTCACCGGTGGTCTCTTCTCTGGCCTTGCAGGCTTCTTCGGTATGAAGACAGCCACGTATGCCTCTGCCCGCACCGCTAACGCTGCGCGCCAGAGCCTCGATGCAGGTCTGAAGGTGGCTTTCCGCTCAGGTGCCGTGATGGGTCTGACAGTAGTAGGCCTCGGCCTGCTCGACATCGCCATTTGGTTCGTTATCCTTAACGCTGCCGGCGTGGAGAGTCTCATCACCATCACCACCACAATGCTTACCTTTGGTATGGGTGCTTCGACGCAGGCTCTCTTCGCACGTGTCGGTGGAGGTATCTATACAAAGGCAGCCGATGTTGGTGCCGACATCGTAGGTAAGGTGGAGGCCGACATCCCTGAGGATGACCCACGCAACCCCGCTACCATAGCAGATAACGTAGGCGACAACGTAGGTGACGTAGCCGGCATGGGCGCTGACCTCTACGAGTCTTACTGCGGCTCTATCCTCTCAACGGCAGCCCTCGGCGCTACGGCATATCTCGGCACACAGCTGCAGCTGAACTATGTCATCGCCCCGATGATTATTGCAGCAGTAGGTATCTTCCTCTCACTCTTCGGAATCTTCCTCGTACGCACAGAAGAAGGAGCCTCCATGAAGCAGCTGCTGCGCTCTCTGGGTATCGGTACCAACGTCTCTGCAGCCCTGATAGCTGTAGCCACATTCGCTATCCTCTATCTCCTGGGCATCCCTAACTGGATATACATCTCTTGCTCTGTGATAGTAGGTCTGCTGGCTGGTGTCATCATCGGTCAGGCAACGGAGTATTACACCTCTCACTCCTACTCTCCCACCCAGCAGATCAGCGCAGCATCGCAGACAGGTGCCGCAACGGTCATCATCAAGGGTGTGGGTACGGGAATGATATCCACCATGATACCAGTTGTGACTATCTCTATAGCCATCATGCTCTCCTACCTCTGCGCTAACGGTTTCGACACCAACGTGAATGCCGAGGCTCTGTCAAAGGGGCTTTATGGTGTGGGCATTGCCGCTGTAGGTATGCTCTCCACACTTGGTATCACCCTCGCTACCGATGCCTACGGTCCTATCGCAGATAATGCCGGCGGTAACGCTGAGATGTCGGAGCTGGGTAAGGAGGTGCGTAAGCGCACCGATGCCCTCGACGCTCTGGGCAACACCACAGCAGCTACCGGCAAGGGCTTCGCTATCGGTTCTGCAGCACTCACCGCTCTTGCCCTGCTCGCCTCTTATATCGAAGAAATAAAGGAGGCCGTGCAGCGTCTTGCTAATACAGGCGACCAGCATATGGCAGAGATTCTGGTACAGATTAACGATATCCCTTCATTCATGAACTATTTCCAGGTAAACCTGATGAACCCGAAGGTTATCGTGGGTGTCTTCATCGGTGCTATGGCAGCCTTCCTCTTCTCTGGCATCACAATGGGTGCCGTAGGACGTGCGGCTGAGGACATGGTGAAGGAGGTGCGCCGCCAGTTCCGCGAGATAGCAGGCATCCTGGAGGGCAAGGCAACGCCTGACTATGGCCGTTGCGTTGAAATATCCACACGCTCCGCTCAGCGCGAGATGATCTTCCCATCCCTGCTGGCCATCATCATTCCTATCCTAGTAGGCGTCATACTCGGCGTGGCTGGTGTTCTCGGACTCCTCGTCGGTGGTCTGGCAGCAGGCTTCACGCTCGCCATCTTCATGTCAAATGCCGGCGGTGCTTGGGACAATGCGAAGAAGATGGTAGAGGAAGGCAACTTCGGCGGCAAGGGCTCTGAGTGCCACAAGGCAACAGTCGTTGGCGACACCGTGGGTGACCCATTCAAAGACACCTCCGGACCATCGCTCAACATCCTCATCAAGCTCATGTCGATGGTAAGTATCGTAATGGCAGGACTCACAGTAGCATTCCTGTAAGAAAAACTTCGCGAAGCACTTTATGCAAACGGGAGACTCGTCAATATGGCGGGTCTCTCGTTATTTTTAACATAAAGTATGGCGTATTTGCGATTTTTTTAGTAACTTTGCGAATGAATTCGCGAAGTTACTCCGTCTCGGCATAAAAAATAAATGATTTTATTTTGTTCTGCTCTCGACTTTTAGTAACTTTGCCAACGAAAAACGTTTAACGAATACAATATATGAAAGAAATAGTCAGCACAAACAATGCACCTTCGGCCATTGGTCCCTATAGTCAGGCTGTCAAGGTGGGAGGCATGCTCTATGCTTCTGGACAAATTCCCATCGACCCCGCTACTGGCGTCATCGTGGAAGGAGGCATCAAGGAGCAGACACTTCAGGCCCTGAACAATGTGAAGGCCATCGTGGAGGCAGCGGGGGTTACTATGGACAATGTGGTGAAGACAACAGTATTCATGGCCGACATGTCCGACTTTGCCGACATGAACAGCATCTATGCGCAGTTTTTCCGTGAGCCCTTCCCCGCACGTTCTGCCGTAGCTGTGAAGTCCTTGCCGAAAGGAGCAATGATAGAGATAGAAGTAGTGGTAGAATTATGACGTATCCTGACAACTACGAAAGAAAAGTAGGCTTCAACGACATCCGCCAGATGCTCCGGGGCAACTGTATGTGTGCCCTGGGGTGGGAGCGTGTGGGCGACATGTCCATGATGACCGATGCCAGCGACATAAACCGAAGCCTGGCAGAGGTGCGCGAGTTCCGCCGACTTAAGGAAGAGGAGGAAGACCTGCCCCTTGAGTTCTTCTTTGACGTAAGGCAGAGCGTGGCCCGCCTGAAGCTGCGCGGCACACACATGGAGGAGCAGGAGATGTACGAACTGATGCGGTGTCTGCAGACCATCGAGGGCTTCAAGGGGTGTATAACGCCGGAGGAGGAAACTCCGGCATACCCCTTCCTATGGGAACAGGTGTGTGATGTCAACCCGTATCACGACATCTCCGTACGCATTGACGGCATCTTAGACAAGTATGGCCACCTGAAAGATAACGCCTCTACGGCGCTCTTCCGCATCAGGGGCGAACTGAGGCGCACCGCAGGCAGCATCTCCCAGACCCTCAACGGCATCCTTAAGAAGGCTCAGCAGGAAGGGATCGTGGAACGTGATGTCACTCCTACCATGCGCGACGGACGACTCGTCATCCCCATTGCTCCGGCTATGAAGAAGAAAATTAACGGCATCGTCCACGATGAGTCGGCAACGGGTAAGACACTCTTTGTGGAGCCTACGGCCGTTGTGGAAGCCAACAACCGCGTTCGCGAACTGGAGGCGGAGGAGAAGCGCGAGGTGATACGCATCCTCACAGAGGTGAGCAGCGAGATTCGCCCACACGCTGAGGGTATCCTGGAGTCGATGAAACTCCTGGCAGAACTCGACTTCATCCAAGCCAAGGCCCAGCTGGCCGAAGAGATGGGAGCCATAGAGCCCGTCATCGTCAACCGCCCACACATCGACTGGATCAATGCCGTTCATCCCCTGCTGCGCCGTTCCCTCCAGAAACAGGGCAAGGACATCGTGCCGCTCGAGATAACACTTGATGCAAAGGGTGCTGGAACAATACTCATCATCTCCGGACCCAACGCAGGCGGAAAGTCCGTATGTCTGAAGACCGTGGGCCTGCTGCAGTATATGGCACAATGCGGCATGAGTGTGCCCCTTGACGAACGAAGCACTATGGGCATCTTCCGCAATATCATGATAGACATCGGCGATGAACAAAGCATCGAGGACGACCTCTCCACATATTCATCCCATCTGCAGAACATGAAGATGATGATAAAGCATGCCGACAGACAGACACTATTGCTGATTGACGAATTCGGCACAGGTACCGAGCCACAGATTGGAGGCGCGCTCGCCGAGGCCGTGCTTAAGCAGTTCTGGCAGAAGAAAGCCTGGGGCATCATCACCACCCACTATCAGAACCTGAAGCACTTTGCCGAAGGTCATCCAGGTGTGGTCAACGGAGCCATGCTCTACGACCGCCACCTTATGAAGGCTCTCTTCCAACTGCAGATAGGCCGCCCTGGTTCTTCGTTCGCGATAGAGATAGCACGCAAGATTGGGCTGCCCGAGGAAGTCATCAGCGATGCCAGTGACATCGTAGGCAGCGACTATATCCAGAGCGACAAATACCTTCAGGACATCGTGCGCGACAAACGCTACTGGGAGCAGAAACGTCAGACGGTGCACCAGCGCGAGAAGGACATCGAGAAGACTATCAACAAGTATGAGACCAGCGCCATTGAGATAGAGCAGGAGCGCAAAGCCATCCTGCGTCGCGCCAAGGAGCAGGCCGAAGAGCTGCTGAAGGAGGCCAACCGCAGGATTGAGAACACCATTCGCGAGATTCGCGAGGCCGAAGCCGAGAAAGAACGCACACGCCAGCTGCGAGAAGAGATGCAGGCCTTCCGCGAAGAGGTTCAGGAGATTGAGGCCAGCGGAAACAATGCTCAAAGCTTAAAGCTCAATGCTCAAAGCTCTAAGGCTAACGAGGCTGCCATCGAGAAGAAGATGCAACAGATTCTGGCCCGCCGTGAACGCCGTGAGAAGAAGAAGGCACAGGCACAAGCCACCGTGTCCGATGCACCAGCATCGGAGGCCAACGCCAAGCCCTCTGAGAGCGAGGTGCCCAAGATTGCCAAGAAGCTTGTCAGCAGCAACGGCCAGTGGGTTCAGGTCAATGGTAAATGGAAGATGGTGCTTGCTGGTGGCAAGCAGAGCAGCAGTAGCGTGACGCCAACCGAAGAGCAGATTACCAAGTCGAGCAGGATGACGCGTGCCGTCATTGACGAGCACCGCAACTCGTTCCGCCATGAGATCGATGTGCGCGGATATCGCGGTGACGAAGCCATCATGGAGGTGCAGCGTTTCATTGACGATGCCATACTCATGGGCGAATCACAGGTGCGCATCCTTCATGGTAAGGGCAACGGCATCCTGCGCCAGCTCATCAGGCAGTATCTCAACACCATACCTAACGTGATAGGGTGCCGCGACGAGCATGTTCAGTTCGGCGGCGCGGGAATCACCGTTGTGGAGATAGGGTGAACTGAAAAATCTCCCCGCGGTCCCAGGAGCTCCAATATCGGAACTCCCTATGAAAAAATGAAAAATAGAAGCGTTTTGAATTGAAACTTGTAATCATAATATCATTTATCATTTACCATTTACAATGTACAATGTACAATTTAGCTGGCGCATGAGGCACTCTTGTAATCATAATTCTCAATTCTCAATTCTTCACTCGGTACGTGGGCGTCATACCCCCGTTTCTCCCTCTCCTTCGGGGAGCTCCTGCGGGCTGTGGTCGTTTGAGATCCTATGTTTTCTCTTCGGATTTTCCTGTGCGCCGAATTTCAGGAGGTTGCGGGCTGCCACCTCTATGGTCTTGCCCGACGATGCGCTGATATTCTTCATCTCTTTGAAGGCTTCCTGCGTCTTGTTGAGCATGTCGTCGACCTTCGCAAAGCGTTCGTAGAACAGCTGCACACGGTCTATGATGGTGTTTGCAGCCTTCATCATGTCGTGTTGGTTCTCTACTTGGCGCAGTTGTCGCCAAGTCATCTCCAGGATGCGGAGCATCATGTAGAGCGTCTGGCTGCCTGAGATTATCACACCTTTGTTGTATGCCTCCTTCCACAGGGTAGGCGCATTGGTGAGTGCCAGTTGCAGGGCACTCTCTGAGAACACATACATCATGACGAAGTCGAGGCGGCCTCTGCCGTCACGTATGTATGAGCTGTAGTTCTTGCGCGCCAACTCATCAACATGGCTGCGCACAGAGGCGATGTGTCTCTTGAGAGCATCCTGTTGCTCTGCCTCCGTCTCAGCATTGTGATAGTCTTCGAAAGCTTTCAGCGACACCTTCGAGTCTATGATGACATCACGCTTGTCGGGGAAATGCAGTATCACGTCAGGAATCTTGCGCGAGCCGTCCTCGTCATCATGAACAGTACGCCCCTCGCTGTCCTTCATCGTGGTCTGCTCCTCAAACTGTATGCCTTCCTCAAGACCCATATCCTCCAGCAGCTGCTTCAGGCGCAGCTCGCCGAAGTTGCCCTGTGCCTTGTTCTCGCCAATAAGGGCCTGAGCCAGTTTGTCGGCACGCTCACCCACCTCACGGCTCTGTTCTATGCTCGTCTTGATGGTGGCATCAAGATGCACCATCCTGTCGGCATGCTCGCGCTCACTCTTCTCCACTGCCTCCTTCATCTGTGTGATACCTTCCTTCAGGGGATTGAGAATATTGGAGAGCTGCTCCTTGTTCTGTTCGGACAATTGTTCGGAACGTTCACGCAATATGCGCTCCGATGCAGTATTCATCTGTTCCTTGATGAGATGCATCTGCTGCTGCATCTGTTCTGCCTGCTGCTGACGAAGAGTATTCAGTTGTTCTGCCTGCTGCTGACGAAGCTGCTCTGTCTGCTTCTCATACTGAGCACGATAG
This sequence comes from uncultured Prevotella sp., assembly GCA_905236165.1. Lineage (GTDB taxonomy): Bacteria > Bacteroidota > Bacteroidia > Bacteroidales > Bacteroidaceae > Prevotella. The sequence continues at coordinate 24,613 of CAJOOC010000119.1, forward strand.
TCGGCTAACTGACCGTCAAACTGTGCTTTCTGGTCAGAAAGCTGTTTCTCATACTGGCCCTGCTGATCAGAAAGCTGTTTCTCGTACTGGCTTTGCTGATCGCTTAGCTGCTTCTCGTACTGACTCTGCTGATCGCTTAACTGCTTATCGTACTGACTCTGCTGAGAGGCAATCTGCCTGTCATACATCTCCTTCGTGTTGTTAAGGAGCTGTTCAGAGTGTGCTTTCAACAAGCCCCTGCCGTTCAGCCTACCCAATAGGTAGCCTGCCAGCAGACCCGCAAGCAATCCGATGATTATGTATAAAGCTATGTCCATATTTAGCACCTCACCACGACCCTCTCACAACGAGAGAACTCCAGCGAAGCCAATCTTCAATTTTCAATTTTCAACCCCGAATGAGGCGACTATGAAACGCTTGTCGTTTCAAGGAGCGTCCTGAGTGGGTCAACGAAGTTAATCTTCAATCTTCAATCTTCAATCTTCAACCCCAGGGACGTGGGCGTCTCGCCCGCGACAAAGCTTAAGGCTTAATGCTTAATGCTTAAAACTTCATGCTTAAAGCTTAATGCTTAAAGGGACGTGGGCGTCTCGCCCGCGACAAAACTTAAGGCTTAATGCTTAATGCTCAATGCTTAATGCTCCTCACGCCCACACCACGTAGTCTTCCTTACGTGGCTTCTGTGGCTTAAGGCCCTCAGGATCGGCATATCCCACGATGCAGTTGCCTATCCCCTCATATTCCTCGGGGTCGATGCCTAACTCGCGCAGTATCTGCTTACCCTCCTCAGTCTCGAAGCTCTCTTTGGCGCGATGAATCCAGCATGAACCCAGTCCCAGGCTATTGGCTGCTATCATCATATTCTCCATCACGAGAGAGCCGTCATACACGCGCGTACCTATATCTTTCTTTGCCAGCACCACGAGCACCACAGGTGCACCATAGAACGGGTCGCTGTGACCGGAACTGGTGGTGAGCCCGTGACCTATCACGATGTCGAGGTTCAGGCGGCTCAGACGGTCACGCAGTTCTTTGTTCATGACGGCGATAATCTTTGCCGACTGCTTGTTCATGCCCGAAGGGGCATACGTTCCCGCCTCCACAATCTGAGCTACCAGGCTCTTCTCAACGGGATGACTGAGATACTTCTTCACGCTCCTGCGTGAGATGATGTCTTGAATGGTCTTGTTCATATGACGAATTAACAAATTAACGGATTAACAAATTAACGAATTAACTTTTCAAGTTCTTTTACTATTGTCTCGTTACCTGCTATAATGCTGATATTGCGGTCGTTGCGCAATGGTGTGATGATGCCTCCAGCCTCCTTCACTATCAGGCTTCCCGCACAGGCATCCCAAGGTTTCAGGTCATACTCCCAATACACGTCTATTGTGCCCATTGCCACCGAGCAGAGGTCGTATGCCGCAGCACCCATCCTGCGGAATCCCCTCACCTGTGGTATGACCGTCGAGGCCTCCCTCACATTGTTGATGGGATGCGTGGCCTTGTCGTAGGGGAATCCCGATGCCACAACACTCTGGTGCAGGTCGGTCTTTTCCGACACGCGGAGTCTCTCAGGTGGCATCAGCTCGTCCATGCACAGCCCCATCTGCATGAAGGCTCCCTCACCCTTCACGGCGGTGAAGAGCTCGTCGAGATATGGCGTATATACCACTCCCACCACGGGTTCTCCTTCGTATGTCACACCGATGCTGACACAGAAGATGGGCAGCCCCTGCGAATAGTTGTTCGTGCCGTCAAGGGGGTCTATCACCCATGCCCAGGGCGACTCCTCATGCATGTGTTTGCCCGTTTCCTCGGCAATGATGGAGTGAGCGGGATATGCCTTCGAGATAGCCTTGATGAGCATCTCCTCGCATGCCTTGTCAACTTGCGTCACCACGTCATAGACCGACGTCTTCGTATCCATCTGCAGCGACTTGGAGCGGAAACTGTCCATCTGTATCTCACCGGCCTTTGCCGCCATCCTGATGGCTACGGCCTTTATTTCTTGAAGTATTTTCTTATCCATAACAGTAAGGTGGGTTCTTGCGCTCCGTAGGTGCTCAGGCGCGAGCGGAACTATTAATTCCCACATAGAGTTTAGTAAATGAATGCACGCAAAGTTAAGCATTTTATTTTGATTAACCGGCACCAACCGCAAAGAAATTCGCTCCGCTTAACTTATTTTATAACAAAACATTTCCACAGTACACAAAAAATGCTTAACTTCGCACAGCATAATGGTAAATAACAAAGAAATTCTCCGGCGTTACGCCTGCTATATCGTAGGTCTATACATCGTTGCCTTTGGCATCTCGATGATATTCCTCTCCGGCACGGGCACGAGTCCCGTGTCGAGCTGGGCGTTTGTGATGGACCGTCACACACCCCTCTCCGCAGGCACCTATACCTTTATTATAAATGTGGCCATGATACTGGGGCAGGTCATCATCCTCCACAAGCACGGCCTTCGCAAGGAGAAGTGGAACATCCTGCTGCAACTGCCTTTCTCAGCGCTCTTCGGCATGTTCATCGACTCCTCGCGATACACCATACAGCAGGGTATGAACCTTCTCGGGCTGCAAGACGGCATGCCCTATTGGGGAATGCTGCTGATGCTCTTCCTGGGCATCATCATCCAGGCCTACGGCATCTTCCTCGAGGTGCGCCCAAAGGTGACGATGATGTCTGCCGAAGCCTTCGTCAACTACTTCTGCGTACGTGCCCACAAGGAGTTCGGAGCCATCAAAGTATGGTTCGACGTCATCCTCGTCCTGCTCGGAGTGCTGTGCTCCGTGGGGTTCGTCTGCGGCAGCGCCGATGAGATAACGGGCCACACCGTCTTAGCGGGCATCATGGGCGGTGTACGCGAAGGCACGCTGATTGCGGCACTCTTCGTGGGGCGCTGCGTCACCCGCATCAAGGCCATCTACGGCAAGCCCTTCGACAACTGGCTGACAGGCAGCAGCAAGGAGGGATAATACTTCTCAAGCTAAAGAATAAGGAATGCATAATGGGTAGGAATAAATTCTCGCAGAGCGAGGCAGACAACATCCGCAAGCTGCTGCGCATGAAGTGCAGCGCTAACCGCTTCAAGCAGAAGGCCATCAGGCATGAGCTGCGCACAGAGTATGAGTTCAACATCTCCGACTTCGGCACCCCCGGCGAAGCCTTCAGCGACGTGTCCTTCGACGAGGCCCTACAACGCGGAGCCATCGTGATACTCGACGATGCCACCATTGCCGACATGAAGGCCAAGCGTGCCCGCGACAAGGAGCGCGATGCAGCAGAGAAAGCCGCTGCAGCACCATACGACGAGAATGCCGACTGGCAGAAAGCCCTGGAGGAGTGGAACAGGTTGAAAATTGAAAATTGAAACCCTGCCAAAGTTACTTCGTCTTGGATATGCAAGAAAAAAACACGTTCTTTTTCTTGCATATCTCAAAACTTAATCGTAACTTTGCACTCGGAATGCTGTCGGCATGATGCCGGAGTGGCATTTCCACATTAACATACATATCACTTACAGCGTGAAAATTAAGGATGTCATCAGTACCCTTGAGCGTTTCGCGCCTTTGCCCTTGCAGGAAGACTACGATAATGCCGGCCTGCAGGTAGGATTGACAGAGGCGGATGTTTCAGGGGTTTTATTATGCCTCGACGTTACGG
>CAJOOC010000120.1 GCA_905236165.1 uncultured Prevotella sp.
AGCGAGAGCAGAGCCAAGCTTGCTTGGACTATGCCGAGCGTGAGCATCTTATCTAACTGACAGTATGCACCGAAAGAAAACAAAAAATGACAAAACGTTAAACCCATGATTAAGTTAAACATTACGGTGGGAATTAATAGAACCCACCTTAAGGAATGTCAATACCCAATTGGCAGAAATCATAAAGAATACTAATTATTTGTGAGAGTCAGGATTTTTTAGTAACTTTGCAACATTATTATATTATAACATTGGGAAAGAGCTATTTCCCCCTACGTCACAACTCATGGACAACAGATATATGCTTCGCGGTGTCAGCGCCGCCAAAGAGGATGTTCACAATGCTATAAAGAACATCGACAAAGGTATATTCCCACAGGCTTTCTGCAAGATAATACCTGACATTCTGGGCGGAGACCCTGAGTATTGTAACATAATGCATGCCGACGGTGCAGGCACAAAGTCAAGCCTGGCATACATGTATTGGAAAGAGACTGGCGACCTTTCGGTTTGGAAAGGTATAGCACAGGATGCGCTGATAATGAATACTGACGACCTGCTCTGCGTGGGTGCCGTTGATAACATCCTCGTCAGCAGCACTATAGGCCGCAACAAGATGCTCGTCCCAGGCGACGTGATAAGCGCAATAATCAATGGTACAGACGAATTGCTGCAGGAAATGCGCAACATGGGCGTGGGCATCTACGCTACTGGCGGTGAGACAGCCGATGTGGGCGACCTCACCCGCACTATCATCGTCGACTCTACCGTAACCTGCCGCATGAAGCGAAGCGACGTCATAGACAACGCCAACATCCGTCCTGGAGACGTGATCGTAGGTCTCGCCTCTTTCGGACAGGCCACATACGAGAAAGAATATAACGGCGGCATGGGCAGCAACGGCCTGACAAGTGCGCGACACGATGTATTCTCAAAGTATTATGCGGAGAAATATCCCGAGAGCTACGACCACGCCGTGCCCCAGGAGCTCGTTTATTCCGGCACATGCAGGTTTGAGGACAGCGTGGAGGGAAGCCCCGTCAACGCTGGAAAGCTCGTCCTCTCCCCCACCCGCACCTACGCTCCCGTCATCAAGAAGCTGCTCGACGAGATGCGTTCGGAGATTCACGGAATGGTACATTGCACAGGCGGCGCACAGACAAAGGTCCTGCACTTCGTTGGTGACAACTGTAAGGTGGTGAAAGACAATATGTTCCCCGTTCCGCCACTCTTCAAACTCATCCACGACCAAAGCGGCACCGACTGGAAGGAGATGTATAAAGTCTTCAATATGGGACACCGTATGGAGATATACGTATCGCCCGAACAGGCAGAGAAAGTGATAGCCCTCAGCAAGTCGTTCAACATCGATGCGCAGATAGTGGGACACATAGAGGAAGGCCAAAAGAGCCTCACAATAAAAAGCGAATACGGCGAGTTTAACTATTAAAGCTCAAAGCTTAATACTTAATGCTTAACGCTTAACGCTTAATGCTTAAAGTTAAAGCCCCTCTCCCCTACCCCGTTTCATTAACAAACTAACAGACATAAAAACAAGATAACACATTGGACAACAACAATATACTACAGAAACTCGACGGCCTTGAGGCACGCTACGAGGAGGTGACGACACTCATTACCGACCCTGCTGTCATTGCCGACCAGCAGCGCTTCGTCAAGCTCACAAGGGAATATAAGGACCTGGGCGACATCATGGACATCCGCAAGCGATACATCAACTGCCTTGAGGCCATCAGCGAGGCCAAGGACGTACTGATGAACGAGCAGGATGCCGAGATGAAAGAGATGGCCCGCGAGCAACTGTCAGAGAATGAAGCCCTTCTGCCCGAGTTGGAAGAAGAGGTGAAGGTGGCCCTCGTGCCAAAGGACCCGGAGGATGCCAAGAACATTGAGATGGAGATCCGTGCAGGAACAGGCGGCGACGAAGCATGCCTCTTTGCCGGCGACCTCTTCAAGATGTACAAGGCTTTCTGCGAGTCGAAGGGCTGGCAGGTAAGCGTCACCGACGTCTCTGAAGGTGCCGTAGGAGGCTTCAAGGAGATAGACTTCGCTGTCAGCGGTGAGGGCGTCTACGGCATAATGAAATATGAGTCGGGAGTACACCGCGTGCAGCGAGTGCCTGTGACCGAGAGCAATGGCCGCATGCAGACCTCTGCCGCCACCGTTGCCGTATTGCCCGAGGCCGACCCCTTCGAGGTGAGCATCAATGAGGGTGAGATAAAATGGGATACGTTCCGCTCTTCTGGTGCAGGTGGTCAGAACGTCAACAAGGTGGAGTCTGGCGTTCGTGCCCGCTATATGTGGAAAAACCCCAATACCGGCGAGACAGAGGAGATTCTCATAGAATGTACCGAAACACGTGACCAGCCGAAGAATAAGGAGCGTGCACTTGCCCGACTGCGTACCTATATCTATGATAAGGAACATCAGAAGTATATGGACGACATCGCAAGCCGCCGTAAGACCCTCGTCTCAACAGGCGACCGTTCGGCCAAGATACGCACATACAACTTCCCGCAAGGCCGTGTGACGGACCATCGCATAGGCTATACCACGCATGAC
>CAJOOC010000121.1 GCA_905236165.1 uncultured Prevotella sp.
GATGTCATGCATAAAATCAAAAAGCAGCCGAAAAGGAAGAATACCCATCAGTGTTAAACTCTAAGTGGGAATTAATAGAACCCACCTAAATACTACTGACCATGAATTATTTTGACAGTACCGCATTTACCGAATGCATCCACCGCCATAAGGTGTGTAGCATTCCACAAGACAAATATGACCACACGCTGCTGCTGCGCGTCAATGCCCCACAGCTGCGCTACAACCAGCAGCTGCTGCTTGTAGGCAACCGCCATGAGCTGGGAGCCTGGAACCCCCGCCGCGGCATCAAGATGCTCTACACCGGATACAACGAGTGGTGTGCAGTCATCGATGCCCTGCCACTGCTGGGCTCCATCGCAGAGTTTAAGTTTGTCGTCGTGACCGACAATAAGGTGCTCGGCGCAAGCAAGTCGAACAGCCGCACCTCTGACGTGGCACCCGTCTGGGAGGAGCGTCAGAACCGCAAGCTCCTCGTGCCACCCATCCCACGGGGCCGCCATAGCGACCTGCACATGGGCGACGCATGGTTCAACATTCCTGCCGACCGCATGGCCGGTACCGCCGTGCCGGTCTTCGCGCTGCGCACCAAGGGGTCGTTTGGTGTGGGTGACTTCGGCGACCTCAAGGCAATGATAGAATGGGTGGCCCTGACAGGACAGCACGTATTGCAGCTGCTGCCTATCAACGACACCACGCTGACGGGCTCCTGGACCGAGTCCTATCCCTACAGCGCCATCTCTATCTATGCCCTCCATCCCATGTACTGCGACCTGCGCCAGCTGCCGCCATTGGCAGACAAGAAACTCATGGAGCAGTTTGACAAAGAGCAGAAGGAACTCAATGCCCTCAGCCAGATAGACTACGAGCGTGTGAACAAGGCCAAGCGCAACTACCTGCACCTCTCCTTCCTCGAGCAGGGCAAGAAGGTGCTGGGCACAAAGGCCTTCAAGGACTGGTTCAAGGAGGAGCAGTTCTGGCTTGAGAAGTATGCGGAATTCTGCATACTGCGCGATGCCGAGAACCATGTCTCAGATGTTGCCACACGTCAGGAGTATTACTACATTCAGTATCTCCTTGCCAAGCAGATGAAGGAGGCCCATGCCCACGCACGCGAGCATTTCGTAATCCTAAAGGGCGACATTCCCATCGGCGTCTCCAGATATGGCTGCGACGCATGGCAGGAGCCGCGATACTTCAACATGAACGGCCAGGCCGGTGCTCCGCCTGATGACTTCTCAGCCAACGGACAGAACTGGGGCTTCCCCACCTACAACTGGGACGAGATGCTCAAGGATGACGGCATCTGGTGGCAGCGACGCTTCCAGAACATGGCGAAGTATTTCGATGCCTACCGCATAGACCACGTGCTGGGATTCTTCCGCATCTGGGAGATACCCACACACAGCGTGCACGGCCTGCTCGGACAGTTCCAGCCAGCCCTGGGCATGACCGTCGATGAGATACGTGCCTACGGACTGCAGTGGCATGAGCAGCAGTATCTCAATCCGCTCATCACCGACTGGATCGTCGACCGCTGGTGTCCCGTCACTGCGGTATATGTCAAGGAGACCTTCCTCGAGAAGATTAATGACGACCACTACCGCTTCAAGGAGCAGTTTGACACGCAGCGCAAGGTGGAGGCCTATTTCAACTCACTGCGCAACGACAAGGGAGAGCTGACCAAGGAGCAGGAGGCTATGCGCGACACGCTCTATGCCCTCATCTCAAATGTGCTCTTCCTGCGCGACCATAAGAACCCCGAACTGTTCCACCCGCGCATTGCTGCACAGCTCGACCCCTGCTATGAAGCACTGTGGGATGAAGACAAGAGTGCCTTCAACAACCTGTACAACGACTACTTCTACCGCCGCAACAACCAGTTCTGGTATGAGGAGGCCATGAAGAAGCTGCCTATGCTTGTCGATGCCACGAAGATGCTCGTCTGTGCCGAAGACCTCGGCATGGTGCCCGACTGCGTGGCATGGGTCATGGACCAGCTGAAGATTCTGTCCTTGGAGATACAGTCCATGCCGAAGGATTCGTCGGTGCGCTTCGGAGAACTCAACCGCAACCCGTTCCTCAGCGTCTGTACCATCTCGAGCCACGACACCGCTACCATGCGCATGTGGTGGGACGAGGACGAGGCACGCACGCAGGACTACTATAATAATGTGCTCTTCCATCAGGGACCGGCACCACACCCCATGTCAGGAGCCCTGGCCGAGGAGATAGTGAAGCAGCACCTCGACTGCCCGTCGATGCTCTGCATACTGACCCTGCAGGACTGGCTCGCTATGGACGAGCAGCACCGCCTGCCCGATGCCAATGCCGAGCGCATCAATATTCCGGCTAACCCACGCCACTATTGGCGCTACCGCATGCACCTGAATATTGAAGACCTCATGCAGCTTGACGACTTCAACACTAACATCCGCCGCATGATAGAATACACGCGGCCATAAAATCGTTCCGTCGTAACCTAAAAGCATCCTGTCGTAACCTAAAAGTGTCCTGTTGTAACCTAAAAGTGTCCTGTTGTAACCTAAAAGTGTCCTGTTGTCTGTCTCTCTGAGGCAGACACACAAACAACCACCCCATCCACCAAGCCTATGATCCCCCACTCTCTTTCCTCCCTCCGCCCGCTCCTGGCGGCGCTGCTACTGCTGCCAACACTGGCAATAGCCCAGGAAGTGACCTCCCCCGATGGCAGAATGCTACTGTCGTTCAGCCTTGACAAAGGTGGCGTACCAACATATAGCATCAGCTACGGCGGCAAAGATGTGGTGCTGCCCTCCACTCTCGGCATGCAGCTGGCCAAGGGAGGCAGCGACCTCATGGACGGCTTCAACGTTCAGAACACCGCCACCACCACCTTCGACGAGACATGGACGCCCGTATGGGGCGAGGAGTCTGCCATACGCAACCACTACAACGAGCTGGAGGTAGCGTTGCAGCAGGCCTCCACAGCCCGCACGATGGTGCTGCGCTTCCGCGTCTATGACGACGGAGTGGGACTGCGATATGAGTTCCCAAGGCAGAAAGACCTCACCTACTTCACCCTCAAGGAGGAGAAGACACAGTTCCGCATGAGCGGCAATCACAAGGCATGGTGGATACCGGGAGACTATGACACGCAGGAATACTCCTGGACCACGTCGCGACTCTCGGAGATACGCTCCCTCATGCCCGCAGTCATTGAGGCACATAAGGACAACTCCTCATGGGAGACGTTCTCCGACACCGGCGTGCAGACCACCATACAGATGAAGAGCGACGACGGCATCTATATCGCCATCCATGAGGCGGCATGCACCGACTATCCCACCATGCACCTGAATCTTGACGACAAGACCATGACATTCACCTCATGGCTCACACCCGATGCCCAGGGTATGAAAGGATATATGCAGGCACCATGCACCACACCCTGGCGCACCGTGCGCATCACCGACAGTGCCGCAGGCCAGCTGGCATCCAGGCTCACACTGAACCTCAATGAGCCATGCAAGATTGAGGACACGTCGTGGATACATCCCGTGAAATACTGCGGCGTATGGTGGGAGATGATAGCAGGCCGCAAGTCGTGGGCATATACCGACGACCTGCCATCCGTCAACCTCGACCTTGATGACTATCGCAGCTGCAGGCCCAACGGCAGGCACGGAGCCACCAACGAGGAGGTGCGCAGATATATAGACTTCGCTGCCGACAACGGGCTCTCGCAGGTGCTCGTGGAGGGATGGAACATCGGTTGGGAGGACTGGTTCGGACATCTGAAGGACTATGTGTTCGACTTCCAGACACCCTACCCTGACTTCGATATCAAAGCCCTCAACGACTATGCCCATTCCAAGGGCGTAAGGCTGATGATGCATCACGAGACCTCCAGCTCCGTGCGCAACTATGAGCGGCATCTGGAAGAGGCCTATAGCCTGATGAACAAATACGGATACATCTCCGTAAAGTCAGGCTATGTGGGCGACATCGTGCCACGCGGCGAGCACCACTACGGGCAGTGGATGAACAACCACTACCTCTATGCCGTGAAGGAGGCTGCCAGGCACCGCATCATGGTCAATGCACACGAGGCCACACGCCCCACAGGACTGTGTCGCACATATCCCAACCTCGTGGGCAACGAGAGCGCCAAGGGAACGGAATACGAGGCCTTCGGAGGCTCATATCCCGCACACACCACCATACTGCCGTTCACACGTCTCAACGGCGGGCCGATGGACTATACACCCGGCATCTTCGAGGCAGACCTCTCATGGGCCGCAGGCAACAAAAACCGCCTCAACACCACGCTCGCAGGACAGCTGGCACTATACGTGACCCTGTACTCACCACTGCAGATGGCAGCCGATACACCCGAGAACTATGCCAGGCACATGGATGCCTTCCAGTTCATAAAGGACGTGGCACTCGACTGGGACCGCTCACTGTACCTTGAGGCCGAACCCGGAGAATACGTCACCATAGCACGCAAGGCCAAGGGCACCGACGACTGGTTCCTCGGATGCAAGGCCAACGAAAAAGGTCATAAGTCAACCATCAGACTCGATTTCCTCGACCCTGGCCGCACATACATCGCCACCATCTATGCCGATGCCAAGGACGCATCTTATCAGAGTAATCCCAAGGCCTACACCATAACAAAGAAAAAGGTGCGCCGAGGCAGCAAGATTACCATACAGTGTGCACCCGGTGGAGGCATGGCCGCAATGCTCAGATTGTCCACTGCAAAGTAACAGACCGTCCATTACGCGGTAACAGACCGTCCATTACACGCTAATAGACCGTCCATTACACGCTAATAGACCGTCGATTGCTAAGCCCTGATTATCAGTCACTTCCAAAACCCTTTCCACAATGAGAAACGTTCTCGCCATAACCATGCTTGCAGCCACGATTAACATCAGTGCCGCCGACATTTCAGACAAGATGTCATGGCCCATACCCGTAGGACCGATACAGGAGATGACATACACCCCCGAGGCAACACGCTTCAGCCTATGGAGCCCGAAAGCCGACTCAGTGCAGGTGATGCTGTATGAGAGCCCTACCCCAGCCAGCACCGAGGGGAGGGAGAATAGAACTGCCATCACCCTCTCGCCCCAGAGCGACGGCACATGGACAGCCACCGTCAAGGGCCGTGACCTCAAAGGCACCTACTACACCTTCCGCGTCAAGGCGGCAGGAATGTGGCAGGCAGAGACACCGGGCATCTTTGCCAAGGCAACAGGCATCAACGGACAGCGCGGATATATCACCGACCTGCACACCACCAACCCCAAGGGCTGGTGCAGCGATGCAGCGCCAAAGGCCGTTACGCAGGCAGAGGCCATCATCTACGAGATGCACCATCGCGACTTCTCCATACACCCCTCCAGCGGCATCACCAACAAGGGGAAATTCCTCGCGCTGACGGAACAGGGCACCACCGTCACCGTGCCCGTATCTCCGTCTGCCACCGTGCCCGATGCATCAGCATCGGGAAAAGCGTCACAAATGCCGGGAGCCCCGAATGGTACCGTCTCCACCGGTCTGGACCACCTCAAGGAATTGGGTGTGACACATGTGCACCTGCTGCCGTCGTATGACTACGGCTCCATCGACGAGCGAACAGGCCTCGCCATAGGAGGCGGAGGACGAACGGCACGCATCAGCTATAACTGGGGCTACGATCCCGTTAATTATAATGTGCCAGAAGGCAGCTACTCCACAGATGCCGCAACGCCCGAGACACGCATCCGCGAGTTCAAGGAAATGGTGATGGCAATGCACAAGGCAGGGCTGCGCGTGGTGCTCGACGTGGTCTACAACCATGTCTTCGACCTTGAGCGGAGCCCCTTCCACCTCACCGCACCGGGCTACTTCTTCCGCTACAAAAGCCCCCTCCCAGCCTCCCCTGCCACCACTGCAACCGCTGCCACCGCTGCTACCGTATCAACTGAAGCCACCGTGCCCGGCGCGTCAGCGTCGGCTCTCATCCCCGCCAACGGCTCCGGCTGCGGCAACGAGACAGCCAGCGAGATGCCCATGATGAGGAAATACATGGTGGAGTCGGTGCTCTACTGGATGAAGGAATACCACATCGACGGCTTCCGTTTCGACCTCATGGGCATCCACGACATCGCCACGATGAACGCCATACGCGAGGCAGCACAGGCCATTGACCCCAACGTGCTGATATACGGCGAGGGATGGGCGGCAGAGAGTCCGCAACTGCCCGAGGAGCAGCTGGCCATGAAGGCCAACACCTCACAGCTGGGCGGCATAGCAGCCTTCGGCGACGAGATGCGCGACGGCCTGCGCGGCAGCTGGCAAGACGACAAGGAGGGTGCCTTCCTCATCGGGCGCAAGGGCAATGAGGAGAGCGTGAAATACGGCATCGTAGGAGCCGTGCAGCACCCCGGCATCGACTACAGCCGGGTGAACTACAGCAAAAAGCCCTGGGCAGCGGCACCCACGGAGATGATAAGCTACGTCTCCTGCCACGACGACCTCTGCCTGGCAGACCGCATAAAGATTACAACCGCAGTACAGCAAGGCAACACCTCCCCCTTGGGGGTTTCTGCCCCTCGGAAAACGAAGGGACTGGAGGGGAACTTGGAGGAGAGGGGGCTGCTTCAGAAGCTGGCCTACAGTGCCGTGCTCACCTCTCAGGGCGTGCCCTTCATCTGGTGTGGCGACGAGATAATGCGCGACAAGAAGGGCGTGCACAACTCCTTCGCCTCACCCGACTCTATCAACGCCATCGACTGGCAGCTGAAAAGCCGGCATATCGACGTGTTCCGCTACATACAGGGCCTCATCGCCATGCGCAAGGCACACCCCGCCTTCCGCTTGCAGACAGCCGACAACGTCAGGCAGCACCTGCAATTCCTGCCCGTCAAGCGCAGCAACATCATAGCATGGCAGATAGACGGCAAGGCAGTGGGCGACACATGGAGCGACATCATCGTAATCCTCAACAGCAACAAGAAAGCCATCAAGCAACAGATACCATCAGGACAATGGACCGTAGTGGCCGAAGGCGGCAACATCAACACCAATGGCATGCGAAGCTCAAAGGGCGGCAGCATAACAGTGCCACCACAGTCAGCAACGATACTCTTCAAATAACACCCTGCACAGAAACAAAAAGTCGTCAGAGACACCCTGCACAGAAACAAAAAAAATCGTCAGAGAGTCTGCGATATCATCGCAGACCAACCAACCCCCCCAACAACATGAAACATCTCCTTCTATTAACCACATTATTCTTCTCTCTCATGTCGAACGCTGCACCTGCTACCGTTTCCCGAATAGAACCTGCCAACTGGTATGCAGGAATGAAGAATCCTACCCTGCAGCTGATGCTCACCGGCAATGGCATCCGCGAGGCAGAAGTAACAACAGACTATCCCGGAGCAAAGATCGACTCACTGGTACGCCTGGAGTCGCCCAACTACCTCCTCGTATACCTTAACCTCAGTGGCGCACAGCCAGGCGACATGAAGCTGCGCATCACCTTCCCAAAGGGCAAGAAAGGCAAGAAAGCCATAGTGACCTATCCCCTGCTCAAGCGCGAGAAAGCCGGCGAGGAACGCATGGGCTTTACCAATAAGGACGTGCTGTACATGCTCATGCCCGACCGTTTTGCGCAGGGCCACCGCGACAGCAAGCCCGTGAAGATGAAGACACAGTATGCCATAGACCGCTCACAGCCGTCGCTAAGACACGGCGGCGACCTGGAGGGCATCAGGCAGCACCTGGACTACTTCACAGAACTGGGCGTGACAGCGCTGTGGTTCACACCCGTGCTGGAGAATGACTCTCCCGACAATAACGGCGCATCAACCTACCACGGCTATGCCACGACCGACTACTACAAGGTTGACCCACGCTTCGGCACCAACGAAGAGTATCGCCGCCTTACCGACGAGGCACACCAGAAAGGGCTGAAGATAGTGATGGACATGATCTTCAACCACTGCGGCATGGAGCATCCGTGGGTAAGCGACCTGCCATCGCAGGACTGGCTCAATGCTCCGGAATGGCTCGCAGCACCAAAGCAGGCTCCCACCGCCGTGGCAGAGGGACAGTCAACGACATACGCCGGAGGCATCAACGACCTGTACCTGCAGACCAGCTATAAGCTCACGCCCGTCGTAGACCCCTACGCATCGGAGATAGACAAGCGCGAGACCGTTGACGGATGGTTCGTACCCTCAATGCCCGACCTCAACCAGCGCAACCCGCACGTGATGCGATACCTCATACAGAACTCCATCTGGTGGATAGAAACCATCGGCATCGAC
>CAJOOC010000122.1 GCA_905236165.1 uncultured Prevotella sp.
AGGAGCATCCTGAGCGGGTCAGCGAAGTTAACCCCGAACGAGGCGACTATGAAACGCTTGTCGTTTCAAGGAGCATCCTGAGTGGGGTGACGAATTGAAAATTGAAAATTATCTCTAACCTCTAACCATTACAATGCATTGGATTGATTATCTCATCGTAGTATTGTCGATACTGGCAGCCATAGGCACTGGTGCGTGGTTTGCCCACAAGCAGAAGGACACGTCGCAGTATTTCGCAGGAGGCGGAAAAATTCCCGCATGGGCTGTAGGCATCAGTATTTTCGCCACGCTCATTTCAAGTGTCACCTTCCTGGCCTACCCCGGTGCCGCATACTCCGGCAATTGGATATTGTTGGTGCAAGGGCTGATGGTGCCTGTCGTGCTCGTAACCCTCATTGGTGTCATAGTACCTCTGTTCCGTAAGGTTATCCGTCTCTCTACATACGAATATTTCGAACGGCGCTTCGGACTCTTTGCACGTCTCTATTCATCATTTGCCTTTACCCTTGGACATTTCTCAAAGGCCGGTACGGTATTCTTCCTGGTGTCTATGGCCTTGGCTACATTCCTTAATATAAATATATACACCATAGTGCTTGTTCTGGGCATCTCCATCATCATCCTGACGCTGTTTGGTGGCATGGAGGCTATCGTTTGGATGGATGTAGCACAGGGATTCCTACTGATAGGAGGAGGCATCATCTGCATTCTCATCTTGATATTCGGCATCGAGGGAGGTCCGGCAGAGACATTCCGCATAGCGTCAGAGTACAGCAAGATTTCTTTCGGGCCCTATGACTGGGACCTCACGCAGCTGACGTTCCTCGTGATGGTGCTCAACGGTATCTTCTATGCCCTTCAGAAATACGGTACCGACCAGACTATCGTACAACGCTATCTGGCTGCCAAGAGCGACAAGGAAGCCAAGAAGGCTGCATATATCGGCGTGATGATGTCGGTGCCCATCTGGGCTTTGTTCATGTTCATCGGCACAGCCCTTTTCTCCTATTATCATGCTGAGGGAGCTCCATTATTGCCCGACGACATCAAGGCCGACGAGGTATTCCCCTACTTCATAGCTCATGAGCTGCCAGTGGGCATACGAGGCCTCATCATCGCAGCACTTGCTGCAGCAGCCATCTCGTCTCTTGACTCAGACCTCAACTGTCTGTCGGCCATTGCCGTGCAAGACTATTACAAGCGCTTCCGCAAAGATGCCACAGACCAGCAGCAGCTCCGCTTTGGCAAATGGATGGTGGTGCTGTCCGGCGTGGGAGCCATAGGAGTAGCAGCGCTATATATCTCATGGGGAGGAGAAGGAATCCTCGGAGCCCTGTTCTCGCTTTACGCCATCTTCTCTGCAGGCATAGTAGGCATCTTCGTGCTGGGGCTCTTCAGTCGTCGCGCCAACAAGCAGGGACTGCATATCGGCATCGCAGCCGCCGTCCTATATACGGCCTACGCCGTGCTGACATCAACGAAAGTGGACATTCATGGTACCGGCGTGAAAGAGACCCTGCTCGATCTTGGTGACTGGAACTTCAGTCATCATAAGTACATGCTTGGCGTATACAGCCATCTCATCGTCCTCATCGTAGGCTATGCTGCCAGCTACCTGTTCAAGACACCGCTGGCCGATAAGGAGCTGACCGTCTGGGGGTACTTGGAGGAGAAAGGCAATAACGGAGAAAAAGAGAAAACGACATAATAACAAGAATAGACATTATGAAAGCTATCACACTACTGCAGCCACAAAAGACCGTTTTCGGCACTGGTTGCATACAGACATTTGTAGAAGACTATAAGAAAATGGGGCTCAAAAGGCTCTTCGTCCTTACAGCACCACCCATCCTTCCCTTGATAGAAGAGCCGTTGGCAGCGCTGAAGGCTGCAGGCATCACCATCGAGGTGTTTGACCAGATTATGGCAGAGCCCACCCTCAACGACTTCAACAGCATCGTAGAGAAGGCTCGCCGCTTCGAGGCCGACAGTGTAGCGGGCATTGGTGGGGGCAGCGTGCTCGACGTGGCAAAGCTGGTGGCGGCATTCACATGCTCAGCCCAGCAGGCCGCAGACTGTTTCGGCACAGGCTTCATCAAAAAGAAAGGACTGTGGCTCGCCTGTCTCCCTACCACAGCAGGCACAGGATCCGAAGTGTCGCCCAACGCCATCCTGCTCGATGAACGCGACCACCTGAAGAAAGGCATCGTCTCTCCTTATCTTATTGCTGATGCAGCCTATGTAGACCCCAAGCTCACGTGGACGGTACCGGCAAAGGTGACTGCCGATACGGGCATGGATGCCCTCACACACTGCATCGAGGCCTACACAAATAAGTTTGCACATCCCGCCGTCGACATCTATGCCCTGCAGGGCATCAGCCTTATCGCAGACAACCTGGAGCGTGCCGTAAAGATGGCAGCAGAGAATAATGGTCAGTCCTCAATCCTAAATTCTCAATATCAGGAAGCACGTGAGGCATTGGCATTGGGATCGCTCTATGGCGGACTATGCCTGGGCCCCGTAAATACCGCAGCAGTACATGCCCTCTCCTACCCACTTGGCGGGGAGTTCCACATACCACACGGGCTCTCTAATGCCATACTGCTGCCCTCAGTGCTGAAGTTTAACATGCCTGCCAACATAAAGCGTCATGCAGAGGTGGCTCTCGCCATGGGCTGTGAACCCGGTGCCAACGACGAAGAGACGGCAAGACGGGGCGTCGACTTCATCTATAAGCTGGCAGAGGCTGTAGGCATACCCACCAGGCTCACCGACCTGGGCATACCACAGACCGCCGTCGAGGGTATGGCAAAAGCCGCCATGCAGGTACAGCGACTGCTGAAGAACAATCCACGAGAGGTAACAGAGCAAGATGCACGCGACATCTATAACTCATTGTATTAATTCTCAATTTTTATGAATACTCTTCCAATATTAGCCATCACGATGGGCGACCCCGCAGGCATCGGACCTGAAATCACCGTGCGCGCCCTCAACAGAAAAGAGACATACGAAAAATGCCGGCCACTCGTCACAGGCGATGCGGCAATCATGGAGAAGGCCGTACAGCTGTTGGGCTATCACCTGCGAGTCAATGCCATCAGTAAGGTGAAAGAGGCACTCTTCGAATATGGCACCATCGATGTCATAGACCTGCATTGCATAGACACCACCACATTCGAGTTCGGAAAGGTACAGCCACAATGCGGCAACGCAGCCTTCCAGTATATCAGAAAAGCCATCGACCTCGCCATGGCCAACGAGGTGGACGGTACCGTCACGGCTCCACTGAACAAAGAGGCCCTGAACCGCGCAGGACATCATTACGACGGACATACCGAAATCTATGCCACCTTCACCAACACAAAGAAATATGCCATGATGCTTGCCGATGAGAACATACGCGTCATTCATGTCTCCACGCATGTACCCCTGCGTAAGGCCTGCGACCTGGTGAAGAAGCCCCGCATCATAGAGTGTGTGGAACTCATCGACGATGCCTGTCGCCAGTTCGGAATAGAGAAACCGCACATCGGCGTGGCCGGACTCAACCCCCACTCCAGCGAGAACGGCATGTTCGGCAGTGAGGAGGCAGATGAGATAATACCCGCTATCGAAGAGCTGACAGCACGAGGATACAACGTCGAAGGTCCCGTGCCGCCTGACAGCATCTTCGCCAAGGCCAAGTGCGGGCAGTTCGACGGCTGTGTCGCCATGTACCATGATCAGGGACACATACCACTGAAAGTCTGCGCCTTCAACTGGAATAAGGAGACGGGTAAGATGGACAGCGCCAGCGGCGTCAATATCACCCTCGGACTCCCTATCATACGCGTGTCGGTAGACCACGGCACAGCCTTCGACGTAGCTGGCAAAGGCATCGCTAACGATAGCGCCATGACACTCTCCATCGACTACGCCACACGAATGGCAATATACAGGAAAGCTCAAAGCTCAAAGCTCAATGCTTAAAGCTTAATTTTCAATTTTCAATCCCTGGGGACGTGGGCGTCTCGCCCGCGACAATGGGTCAACGAAGTTAATGGTCAATATTCTAATCATTGCCGATGATATCACCGGGGCTGCTGAGGTGGCAGGGGCTGCTGCAGCGCGAGGACATCACGTACGCCTGGTATGTGGTGCGGATAGCGCTTCCCTCTCCTTGGAAACCACTGACCACGGCCACAGCATCATCACCGTCATAGCCACCGACATGCGCTCCATGACAGCAGACGAGGCCATCGCCGAAACACGGCGCATCGCAGCACTCTTGGATCATGTTGGGGAGCGTATCATCATCAAGACCGACTCTGCGCTGAGGGGCCATGTGGTGCCAATACTGACAACACTCATGCATTCCCTGGATTATCAGAGAGCAGTATATCTTCCCGCCAACCCATCAAAGGGACGAATCATACGTGATGGCACCTACTACGTGGAAGGGACACCCATCCACCAAACCGCCTTCAGCTACGACCCCGAGTTTCCAGCCCACACGTCCTGCATGAAAGAGCGCTTCCCCGAAGCACAAGACAGCGGCATCATCATGCCCGATGCAGAGAGCAGAGAGGATATCATCCGCGTCATAGAGAACTACGACAACCCACAGACGCTCTTCGCAGGAGCAGCAGACCTCATCGACGCACTCCTCACACCTCAATTCTCAAAGCTTAATGCTCAAAGCTCAAAGCTTAATGCTCAAAGCTCAAAGC
>CAJOOC010000123.1 GCA_905236165.1 uncultured Prevotella sp.
GCTTGAATTGCCGAGGTGCGAAGGAGGAAGGCAAAGCCAAACGTTAAACCCATAATTAAACTAAACACTACGGTGGGAATTAATAGACCCCACCTTAATTCCCACTTAGAAATACTATTTCTCAGTCTTTAGCTTAAGTGTTGCGGACTTCATACCCTCACATTTTGCAGTAACGGTTACTGCTCCTGGTGTCAGTCCTGCACGTAGTATTGCCAGCATTGATCCGTTGAAGAGCATGCGCTGGTTAGTCATATTCAGCTCGGGAGATGTCTGGTTGCCATTGCTTACGGCTGCCAATGTGGCTACGGGTGCCTCGGTGTCGCCAACGATGGCTGGCTGGCCGTTGAGGTATAGCGTGACGGTGCCCGGAGCGGTCTTCACCCTGCGGCCCTTCTTGTCGACGGCATAGACGCGAAGGTGCTGCAGATCCTGTCCGTCGGCCTTCCAATGGGCATTGTCGGTCTCCATGCGAAGGGCTACGGGCTGTCCCGTGGTCTCTATCCTGTGGCGCGCTACCACCTTGCCGTTGTTGCGGGCTATGGCCTCGCAGTAACCATCCTGATATTCTATGTCCTTCCAGCGTATCTGGTTGCGCATCTTCGCAGAGCTGCGGTCATTGGGCTTCACGCCATAGCTCTTACCATTGACGAAGAGCTCCACCTCGTCGGCATTGGTATAGGTGGTGAGCTCCAGCTTCGCTCCGGCTTTTCGGTTCCAGTGGTCGCTCTGCTCGTCGTTGCCTGTCTGCACTCCGTTCCACATGGCGTTGCCCTTACCCTCGGTGACGGCGATATGCACTACGGGCTCTTCGGGCTTGAAGAAGGAACGCATATAGAAGGCTTTTGGCTTTGGCTCAAGAGAGATGTCGAAAACTCCCTGCATCCATCCTTTGGCGGGCCATCCTTGACTCTCTCCGAGATAGTCGATGGCACCCCAGTAGGCCAGTCCGATGACTTTGTCGAGGTCCATTGCGAAGAAGTTCTCTCCCATAGCCGCCACGCTGGCTTCGCTCTGATAGAACGACATCCATGGGAAGCGCTTGCCATCGCCTGGGAAGTACATGTATCTGTAGTTATAGGCCTGGAAGTCGGTCTCCATCGCCAGGTTGCAGGGCAGAGAGTCGGTCTCCCAGCTGCGGTAGCGCGGATGCATAGCCACCGTAACCTTGCGTGTGGTGTCATAGCGTTGCAGCAGAGTGCGCATCAGCTTGTATTGTGTCACGCCGAAGTCGTTGAAAGGCATGTCGTTGTATGACTGCAACTCGTTGCCCAGTGACCATGCTATGATGCAGGGGTGGTTACGGTCGCGCGTTACGAACTCCTGCACGTGGTCCTGCCACAGCTCGCTGAAATGCTTCCTGCCGGCTCCTACATACTGGTCGTTCCATTTGTCATAGAGCTCATCAACGACCAGGATGCCGTATTTGTCGCAGAGGTCAAGGAAATCCACTGAGTATGGGTTGTGTGAGCAGCGTATGTGGTTCATGCCGTATTCTTTCATGAGCAGTATGCGCTTCTCTATAGCCTTTGGGTAGGCTGCCGCTCCCAGTGCTCCGAGGGTGTGGTGGTTGGCATAACCCTTCAGCAGTACCTTCTTTCCGTTGAGCAGCAGACCCTTCTCGGGCGTTATCTCAACGGTACGCAGTCCGAAGGTGCTCTCTGTCTCGTCGGCCACGCTGCCGTCTTCCCTTATCAGCTGCACGCGAGCCTTATAGAGGTTGGGGTGCTCGCAGTCCCACAGCTGCGCGTTGGATATTGTTATAGCAGGGATGTCTAATTCCTCGCCCTGCTTGTAGTTACGGTTTCTTTTCAGCTCATAGGTGTTATCGGCCACTATCTCTCCCTGCGGACTGGTGATGGTGACGGCCATCTTCACGCTGCTCTGTTTGCCGTAGCATTGTACGTTGGCGTTGATGTTCACCTTCACATTACTGCCGCTCTTGGTCACGTCCTCGTTGCTGATGCGCAAGGCATGACGGTGGAAATATAGCTGAGGGTCTTTGGCAATGAGCGACACGTTGCGGTAGAGGCCGCCTCCGGTGTACCAACGGGAGTTCTTGGGGCTGCCCTGTCCGCATACTACCTTGATGGTGTTCTCTTCTCCGGGCTTCAGCGTCTTGGTGACATCGATGTCAAAGCCCACGTAGCCATAGTCCGTCTCTCCGATGCGGGTGCCGTTGAGGTATATGTCGGCATAGAACAGGATGCCCTCGAAGTCAAGCAGCAGTTTCTTGCCTTTGAGCTCTGCAGGGGGTGTGAAGGTCTTGGTGTAGGTGCCGCTCTCCAGTTCTTTGAAGCCGCGGGCAGAGAGTCGGCTCCTGATGTTGGCTCCGGCATCGGAGTTGTCGGGACGTTCTTCGGCACTGGGTTCCACCCAAGGCTGCTCTATGAGGTAGTCGTGGGGCACGTTGACGGGTTGCTTGTCGTTGAAAAGCCATCCGCGGTTCAGGTTTATCTTCTCGGCAGAATAGGCATTTGTGGATGCAAGGAGAAGCAATGATATAAAAGCGGGAATAATTCTCATAATGTTTTTAACATAAATAAGGTGGTGATGTGTATTGTTGATTATTTGCATGCTTTGTGATATTCGGTAGCTCCGAGGAGGAAGCATCCGAGTCCGTAGTCGTCAAAGTCGGGCTCACGGGTGTAGGTACATGGCTGACTTGAAGCAGGCCTGTCGCCGGAGCCCTGTACGTATCCGAGGAAGCCGTCCTGATGCACGCATGAGGCGCAGGCCTCCCAGGCTTTGTCAAGCATTGGCTTCACCTCTTTCTTCTTCAGCAGCTTGTTGTTCACTCCCCATGATAGTCCGTAGAGGAAGAGTGCCGTTCCAGTGAGCTCCGGTCCTGCAAAGTCCTGCGATGCCAGGCTTGCATTCCAGAAGCCGTCGTTTCTCTGCAGCGTCATCAGCGCGTGTGTCATAGCGAGATAGTCGGCCTTCAGCTGTTTGTAGTATGGGTCCTTTGGCGTCAGCGTGCTCATCACGCGGCACAGGGCAGCATATACCCATCCGTTGCCTCGGCTCCAGTAGCAGTTCTTGCCGTCGCTCTCCTTATAGGGAGGAACGAAGTTGGCATCCCGCCACCACAGCCCCTCGGCCTTGTTGAAGAGGCCTCCGCCGCAGCTGTCGCGGCTCCATGTGTAGGAGCGCATAGCGTAGTCCAGATATTTTCTCTCACCCGTTATCTTGGTCATCAGGGCAAAGGCGGGCATAGCCATCTGTATGGCATCAATCCACGTCCAGTGCCTGTTGTCGGTGTGGGATATCTCATAGTCGAAGTTGGCCTTTATCTTCTCTATCTTCTCTTCGCCTCCTGTCTGCATATAGCGCAGCATGTAGGCCTGCCCGCAGCATTGATGGTCGGCATCAACGGTCTGGGGATTGCCATTATATACGTTCCACTTGTGGAATGCTCCCCAGCTGTCAACATAGTCCATGTATCTCGTCTGGGGGTCCAGCTCATAGAGCGCGAAGAGACCTTCGTAATATACGGCGCGTGTCCAGAGGTTGGAGGGACGCAGCTTCTTGCCGGTAGTGGGCCAGGAAGGGTCGCTCCATTTTGTCATGAAATAGTTGTTGGCCCTGCGACACATGTCGAGGGGCTGCGATGCTTCGATGCTCATGCAAATGGCAGCGAGGGCAAGGATGGTTAGGATGACTCGTTTCATTGTTATGTAGGTTGTTTTTGTGTTCTGGCTTCTGGGGAGCCGGGTGAAAATACTTGTGTTGTCAGCATCGTCAGTAGCTTGCAGAGCAGCTGATGCCGATTTCCTCCACCTGCGCCTTGATGGCATCAAGCGTGGCGGGTGAGGCTTTCCTCAGTCCTGCAGTAGGGGTCTCGCGGTCGATGGTGTAGATCATCACCTGCTGCGGGGCTATCTCCCTGAGGGCCTCTAACCACGGACCGACATATTCCTTGCCGGTATTGTCAACGCCCTCACCCGTCATGAACATCGTCTGGATGATGACGTGACCGCGGAAGAGTTTCAGGCTGTCGATAACGTCATGCACGTCATACGACGGCGACACAGGACGGTCTACCTTATTTATATAATCATTATCTACGGTGTCAAGCTTCTGAATGTTGTTGTCAACAAGCATGAGGGCCTCCCTCACGTCCTCCTTGCCTATCATCGTGGCGTTGCTCAGTACCGACACCTTGGCCTGGGGAAAATACGTGTCCCTCAGCTCTGTCGTGTCGGTGATGATGCCTGGGAAGTCCGGGTGACATGTCGGTTCGCCATTTCCGGCAAAGGTGATGACGTCGAGGGGTTCGCCGTCGTTGTTGCGCTGCGAGAGCACCTGCTTAAGACGTCCCCTCACCTCCTCACGCGTAGGGCGCTTCTGAGTTGGGCGGCGCTCAGCATTGAGGCCACATTCGCAATAGAGGCAGTCGAAGGTGCACACTTTGCCGTCGCCAGGCATGAGGTTTACGCCCAGCGATACGCCGAGTCTGCGCGAATGAACAGGCCCGAAGATGGGGGATGGATATATTATCGTTGACATTCTTCTTGTTCTTATTATTACGGTTGCTGAAGCGCTTTTTGTGCTTCTTGCTGGCTTTTGAATGCAAATTTACAAAGTTTTTTTCAATTATTATACGTTATATCAGAAAAAATAACTATTTTTGCAAACAAAAATAAACTACGATGCATTGGACAGACCGAATGCGACACGTGAAAATCTCCCTTGTGGTGGCAGCTGTGGTGATTGCTGCCGCTTCTCTTGTCGTAAGCCATTACATGGTTAGCGACCTTGCCAATGAGGAGCGTGGACGCATGGAGATATGGGCTGAGGCCATGCATTCACTGGCCAAAGCCGGAGAGGATACCGACCTCAACCTGGTGCTGAAGGTGCTGGAAGAAAACCATACCATCCCCGTCATCGTTACCGACCATACAGGCAGCGTGCAGACCTATCGAAATGTCGACATCGCAGGCAGCGACAGCATGGCCGTTGCGGCAGAGATAGCCAGGCAGATGCAGGCCAACAAAAAAGCCATACGCGTCAACCTTACCGACAATGCCGACAACAACAGCAAGGACTACCTCCTGGTGTGCTATGACGACTCCGTGCTGCTGACGCGGCTGGCATACTATCCCTACATACAGCTCGGCGTAGTGATGCTGTTCCTCGTCATAGCCATCTTCGCCCTGCTCTCATCAAAGCGTGCCGAACAGAACAAGGTATGGGTGGGACTGTCGAAGGAGACGGCCCATCAGTTAGGGACGCCCATCTCCTCGCTTATGGCCTGGATGGAGATACTCCGCGAGAACTATCCCGACGATGAGCTGATACCCGAGATGGACCGCGACGTGAAGCGTCTGCAGCTCATCGCCGACCGTTTCAGCAAGATTGGCTCAAAGCCCGAGAAGATTATGGTGCCTTTGGAGGAGGTGCTGAGGCATGTTGTCGAATACATGAACCGCCGCACATCCAACAAGGTGCTCATAGACTACAGCATCTCATGTCCCACATCGCCCACGGACAGTCACAACGACTCCGAGCCGGTCATCATCAGGGTCAATCCGCTGCTCTTTGAATGGGTGTTCGAAAACCTCTGCAAGAACGCCGTAGATGCTATGGAGGGCAGGGGAGAGATACATATCAATGCCACAGCCGATGACAGGCTCCTCATTATCGATGTGGCCGACAATGGCAAGGGCATCGAGGCCAAGAACCTGCAGGATGTGTTCCGGCCTGGGTTCACAACGAAGAAGCGGGGATGGGGACTGGGACTGTCGCTGGCTAAGAGAATCATAGAAGAATACCACGACGGCAGAATCTACGTGCTCTACTCAGAGAAATCAAAGGGCACCACGTTCCGAATTGAAATGCCCCAGGGAAGTTGACAAATTGACCATTGAACCTTTAGGATGGCACGATATAAATGGATAATACTTTTATTAGCATTCTTTCCTGCGCTGAGCCTTTCAGCGTCAGAAGGGAATCTGCCATTCTTTGTCGTTGCCGACTCGTTCCGCACAAGGAGCTGGAACTATGAGTGCCTCTACTACTTTCGCGGAACCACCAACCTGCGCCGCCGCAACTTCCTCTATGTGGCCTTCCCAAACAGAGGATACTACCGTCGTGGAGGCAGGAAGCTGCTCTCGGAGCATGTGGGCGTGTTGCAATATAACGCACAGACCTCCTTCACCCGTAAGCGACGCTATGAATACGGCTCCGTCGACGGCTATGACATGGCCAGCCAATACATCGTGGAGCTCTTTCAGCTGACGCCCTTCAACGACTATCTCGTCAGCGGCGACCATATCCTCTCACCCCTGGTGCGCGTCAATGCCAAACACTACAAATACACCGTCGACTCCATCTCCAAGGGTAAGATCTACTATAGCTACCGTTCCCGCCGAAACAAGACACAGCTGAGCCTCTCGGGCCAGTTCGTCTACGACCCCGTCAGGCAGAGCATCAACAGCTTCTCCTTCAGGGGATACTTCGGATATGCACGCTTCAATGTGAAGGTGAAGATGGGAACGTGGGGCGATGAATGTCATTGGCCAAAGGAGTGTGAGGCCACCTTCTCCTATCTCTACTACGGCAACATTATCGAAGGGCAGGCACGATTCTTCCAAGACTACTACAACATGGAGAACGACTATGTGCCTCGCGTAAACAAGAAAGAACACAACGACCTCACGCCGCTCTTCTCGCTGAGCCTTGACACCACCGTGTCTCGTCACGACTCGCTCGCCGTAGCACATTACCGCTATTGGCCGCTCACGCCCGAAGAGGAACAGATGTATGCCGATGCCGCACCGAAATGGAGGAAGAGCAAGATTGTCAAGGCCGACAATCAGGCCATCGTCAACGACAGCACCCTGCGCCGAAAGCATTCCAAGCCCTGGCTGCGCACACTCGGCACCATAGGCGAAGGGCTCTTCCGAAGCTATGACTTCACCACCTCGCAGTATAGCAACATAAAAATCTACAACCCCGACATCTCTTATTCTGACTGGCGAGGCATCTCCTATCAGCATGATGGACGTATGCACATCAACCACTCGTCAGGACGTAACCTGCAGATGTTCCTAAGGCTGGGATACAACTTCCGGCCAAAACAGTTCGTAGGGCGTTTCCGCACATACTTCACCTATCTGCCGCGCGAGGAAGGCGAAATATCCCTGCAGGTGGAGCAGCGTGGCATGCGTGGCTCAACAGAACTGCTGCAGTCCTTGGAACGCACCGACACCACAAAGGAGCGCAGCATGCTCTTCCGTGATTTCATGGTCAGGCTGGAGCACAAGATTAACATCATCTATGGCATGCGCCTCACGGCGGGTATCATCTACCATCGTCGAACCACCCACCGTGAGCCGCAGGAGATTCTCGACCAGTATGGCATAAAGAGATACTACGTCTCCTTCTCGCCACACCTCAACCTGGAATATACCCCCAAGCTGAAATACTTCTACAACGACGGCAAGCGCATTCGCGTTGGCAGCAGCTGGCCCACCTTCATGCTCGACTATGAGCGTGGCACCAGCGGTATCCTCGAAGGGTCGGCACACTTCGAGCGATGGGAGGCAACGGTGACGAAACGTCAGAATATCTCACAGCAGCATCACCTCATGTGGAAGATTGGGGGAGGACTGTTCACCAATCGCCGTAACGTGGATTTCGTCTTCTATGAGTACTTCAACGAAGGCATCACCGACCCCACGTGGCGTGACGGACTCTCTGGCTGCTTCCATGCACTCAAGGGAGAATTCTACAACAACAGCTACCGATACCTCCGTGCACATGCCGTGCTCGAAAGCCCCGTGCTACTGCTCGGACGGATCAGCACCTATTTGCTGAGAGGGGAAAGACTGTACTTCGGAGCACTCGTCACCGACAAGATCTTCCCATACATAGAGATAGGCTATGGCCTGTCCACCCACATCATCGACATCAGCGCCTTCACATCCATAGCCAAGAAAGAAGCCGTCAACAGCGGTATAAAATTCACCTTACACCTCTTCGACTAACACTTCACCTCTTCACTTTCTTTCACCAAAGACACAACGAATTACACGAAGTATACAAATTAACACTCCCCATTCCTGCATAAGGAACAAGGAGCGTTCAATTTGTCTTAGGTACGTGGGCGTCCCGCCCGCGACACAAAAACACATACATTAACGTAATATGCCTCACGGCATCGCGGGCAGGATGCCCACGTCCCTGGCCTCACCATCACGTCACCTCCCCTATGGGGGCGGCTGGGAGGGGGCTTCTCCCCTATGGGGGGGGGATAGGTACCGTTTTGTAGGCAACAGGTAATCCCCTTCCCCCCTCTCTATTTGAGAGGGGTCGGGGGTGAGGTGTTCAGGCTCTGACAAACCCGTCGGTTGACTTGTACTTCAGGCCGTCTGTGAAGTAGGTCGTGGTGTTGCCCGTGGCGGTATCGCGGCGCTGTGTAGGCTGGAAGCGTACGCGTGCACCCACGATGTTCTCCGTA